>NZ_JBWKKF010000030.1:0-78652 GCF_056431745.1 Amycolatopsis sp. NPDC045836
CGCCCGGTCCCATTCCGAACCCGGAAGCTAAGCCTGCCAGCGCCGATGGTACTGCACTCGAAGGGGTGTGGGAGAGTAGGACGCCGCCGAACTCAGCGTGCAGTACAGGAGCGGGGCTTCGGACCAGTGATGGTCCGGAGCCCCGCTTCTTGCTGTCCGGGGTCCGAGGAGCCGGCGGCTCGTGTTGGACGCCCCGCCGTGCGGCCGACCGGGCCCCAGCGGGGCCACCCCGGCGGGCGCACCCTTGAACCGCCGTGACAATTCCGGCTCCGGCATTTGTGCAAAATTGAGCAAAGAATAGTCGTCGCAATTGTGGTGTCTTGTATTGCGGGCGCTGGCAGAACTAGCATACTCGTCAGTAAGTTGCACTTCCGCCGACCCCCGAACAGAGGAATTGCGATGTCGAAACTGTTGTCCAGGTTGCGCAGACCCGCCGCGGTGATGGCGATGACGGCCGCCGTGTTCGGCGCCGGTGTGCTGGCGGCGGCGCCCGCCTCGGCGGCGACGTTCAAGGTCCAGTACCCGGTCTCCGGCGAGTCGGTGGTGAAGAAGACCGGCAGCGCGCTGCCGCTGGGCCCCGGCACCCTGGACACCACCGTGACCACCAAGCCGGGTGGCGGTGACCTCACCGGCGTGCTGAACATCCCGCCCGCCAAGGCCTCGTTCCACGTCCTGGGCTTCATCCCGGTCAAGGCCACGGTCACCATCATCCCGACCGGCCCGGTCTCCGGTGAGCTCATCCAGGGCGTGGTCACCACGCACGCCGACGCCTACATCCAGCTCAGCGACATCTGGATCGCCGGCATCTTCTACACCCCGGTCGGCAACGAGTGCAAAACGCAGACCCCGGTCGGCATGGACCTCAAGTCCGAGGGCGACTTCACCATTTTCAACGGCGGCACGGTTTCCGGGACATACACCATTCCCGAATTCAAGAACTGCACCGTTTTCGCCCCGTTGCTCAGCTCGCTGGTCTCCGGACCGGACAACACCATCAAGCTGAAGCTGGGCAAGGCGACCAGCCTGCCCTGATCCACCCGCACGGCCAGAAGGCCCGCCCTCCCGGAACCGGGACGGCGGGCCTTCTGCCGTGCGCCTACTTGCCGACGGTCTTGAGCACCAGGGTCACCTGGTTGCCGTCACCGGAGATCAGCCCGGTGATGATCGGCGACATGTCCTCGACCACCCCGCAGCCGGTGAACGGCGGGATGGTGAAGCCCCGCTGCTCCGGCAGCGGCGCGTCCGGGTTGGTGCCGATGGTGCCACCAGAGGTCACCAGGTACTGGCCCCACAGGTGCAGGGTGATCTTGCCGCTGCGGCAGTCCGGGCCGACGTCGTACGGCTTGCCGTTCATCTCCACGTTGCTCACCCGCAGGTAGACCTCGGTCTTCGCGAACAGCATGCTGTCCGGCTTCGGGTAGGTGCCCTCGGTGAAGGTGAGCTTGCCCTCCGGGTCGTTGGCGGGCAGGAACTCCGCCAGGCCGGTCACCGGCAGGAAGTCGAAGGCGTAGAACGGGGTCTTCGCGGGCGGGAGGGCCACGTCACCGCGGATGCCCGCCGGGTTGATGTAGGACCCGCCGTTGACCATCAGCCCCGGCCCGATGACCACCTTGGCCCCGGTCTTCGCCACGGTCGACTCACCGTTGATGTACTGCGCGGTCAGCGGGAAGTTCGGCGCGGCCATGATGCCCGGACCGGCCTCGGCGGCCTGCGCACCCGGAGCGGACGGCAGGCCCGGCAGCACGTCTTCGGGGGAGGGCTGACCCGGCAGGGGTGCCGTTCCCGGTGGTGGCACGGGCTCGCCGGGCAGCAGGACCGCCACCGCGCCCAGCAGGAAGTCCTGCTCGGGGGCGGGTTCGCACAGCGATTCCACCGGTGCCTCGCCGAGCGGGGTGCCGTCGGCCGCGTGGGGGGTCAGCACGATCGACGGCGGGCCCGCCGAGACGATCAGCGAACCGGCCGCGGAGGTCTGCCACGGGGTGACCGTGCCGGTGGTCTTCACCGTCAGCGCGCCGGTCTCCGGGACCGGGGTCGCGGCCACCGGCAGCTCCGCGCTCGCCACCTCGGACTTCTCGTCCTGCACCCCGAGCAGGTTGGCGGTGACGGTGCCGTCGATCGAGGCCGGTCCGCCCAGCACGGGCCACAGCGTCTCGGGCAGCACCAGCTCCGCGTTGAGCGGGCCCGGCGTGATCGGCTCACCGACGAGCACCGAGCTGGGCAGCGTGGTGTCGATGGTGAGGTTCACCGCCTGCGGTTCGCTCGCCCCGAAGGTGCAGTCGTAGGTGAGCGCCAGCGACACCGGCGTGCTCTCCGCCGGTGCTTCGGGTGCCTCGGGAGCGGCCGAGCCGGCTCCGGTCAGCCCGCTGGTCAGCCCGGCCGCGAGCAGCGCGACGGCTGCTCCGGTGCCGAGCCGTTCCCGGAGTTCTTTCTGTGACTTCCGCGCCATCGCGTTCCTTCGCCGGAAAGCCGGAAACTCCGGTCACGCGTCGGGGGCGTGACCGGAGCACCGGGGGAGATTCTTGCCGTTGGCTCAGCCGATGGTCAGCGACGGCGTGAACGCCGCGTTCTGCCCGTCGTTGAGCGTGCAGTCGAAGGCTTCCGGACCCTGCCACTCGGGGGTGGCGTTGGTGTAGTGGAAGTCCAGCGACGCCGAGAAGGTTTCGCCGAGCGCGGCGGTCAGCACCTGGCCGGTCGAGCCCGCGGTGATGGCGGGCACGGTCGAGCTGGCGGTCTGGGCCGCGTTGACCGGGAACGCCGCGTCCGGGTCGGCGACGAACTGCTCGGCCACCCCGAGGTCGGTCACGTTGACCGTGCTCGGGGACCCGTTGGTCACGCCGACGCTGGCGTCCGCGCTGCCGCGGACACCGTCGATGCCACCGAGGTAGTACAGCGCGCTGACCACGTCGGCCGGCACGGTGGCCACCGCCGTCACGCCGTAGGCCTGGAAGGTGCCGCCGCCGGAGATCGAGCTCGGGCCCTGGAAGGTGGCCTGCACCTCGAGGAGGTTCTCACCGATCAGCGGGTAGTTGCAGGTGTAGGTCAGCGTCGCGCTGCTGTACGCCTGGTCCGCCAGTGCGGTCCCGGCACCGGCCACGGTCAGGGCCAGAGCCATGCTCACGGTCGCCGTACCGGCGAAGAGTCTGCTGAATCGTCGTGACATTTGCGATAATCTCCTCAATCGTTCTGCTGTTCCGCGTCAAACGCGGACACGGCGGGCGCTCGCCGATTCTTCGGCGGCCGAGTAAAGTGGAGATCGATCCCGGGTAGAGCTGATGCCGGACGGCAGAGTCCCCCTTTTTTACCGTCCGTTCTCGGGTTACCCGCTAGTAGATTACGAGCGTGTGTCCTGGTGAATCAAGGGCTGGCCAAGAATCCAGGGCAAACTCGGCTGCTGTATCGGTGAATTTGTCACCCGCGCCGGATCCGCAATCCAGGCTTTGTCACCAGCGTATGAAAAACGGCCTCCGCGACCGCGACCGTCCGTGTTCGGCCGGGCTCTGCCGTAAAGTCGGGTGGTCTTCTACCCAAGCGGCGCTGGGCCGAACGGCCGCAGGTGATGGTCCGGAGGAACAATGCGGAAATCGGCTTCGCTCGTGGTGGGCGCGCTGGGGGCGGGGCTGCTGCTGGCCGGTGCGCTGACCGCGGTGTCGGTGGAACCCACCGGCACCGCGCCGCCCCCGGCCACGCCGCCGCCCTCGTCCGCACCCCCGGTCCAGGCCGCCGCGGCGGCGGACGGCACGGGCGGGGTGATCGGCTGGGGCAACGGCCTCTGGCAGCAGCGGCCGGTACCGGCCGGGCTGACCGCCGGGGTGGCCGAGGTCGAGGTGGGCGGGGTGCACGCGCTCGCGCGCAAGGCGGACGGCACGGTCGTCGCCTGGGGCAACAACACCTACGGGCAGACCGCGGTGCCCGCGGCCGCGAACGGCGCGTCCGCCCTCGCCGCGGGCTGGGGTCACAGCCTGGTGCTGAAGAACGGCGGGGTGTTCGGCTGGGGCAACGACTGGTTCGGCCAGCTGGAGGTGCCCGAGGCGGCCAAGTCCGGGGTCACCGACATCTCCTCGAAGGGCTTCCACAACCTCGCCCTCAAGCAGGGCGGGCAGGTGATCAGCTGGGGGTTGCGCGACGACGTGCCGCCGGCCGCGCAGTCCGGGGTGACCGCGATCGCCGCGGGCGGTGACCACAACCTGGCGCTGAAGAACGGCGGGGTCATCGCCTGGGGCGGCAACGAGTGGGGGCAGACCGACGTGCCCGCCGCGGCGAAGTCCGGGGTCACCGCGATCTCCGCGGGCTGGGAGCACAGCCTCGCGCTGAAGTCCGACGGCACGGTCGTCGCGTGGGGCAACGACGAGTACAAGCAGCTGACCGTGCCACCCACCGCCGCCACCGGGGTGCTCGCCATCGCGGCGGGCTGGACGCACAACGTCGCGCTGCTGCCGGGTGGCAAGGTCGTCGCCTGGGGGCACAACAACAGCAGCTCGCTCGCCGTGCCCGCGACGGCGGGCTCGGGGGTGTTCGCGCTCGCCGCCGCCGACCGGTTCAGCCTCGTACTGAAGTGACCAGTTCGTAGGAGCGCTTCCGGTCCTCGTCGCCGTGCACCATGGTGGTGATCATCAGCTCGTCGGCGTCGGTGTCCTCGAGCAGCGCCTCCAGGCCCTTGCGCACGGTCTCCGGTGAACCGAGCACGGTGGTGCCGAGGCGTTCCTCGACGAACATCGTGTCGATCTCGGTGTACGGGTAGGCCGCGGCTTCCTCGGGCGTGGGCAGCGGGATCGGCCTGCCGCGGCGCAGGCTGAGGAAGGTCAGCGCGCTCGGGCCGGCCAGGTAGCGGGCGTGCTCGTCGGTGTCGGCGGCCAGCACCGAGACACCGAGCATCACGTAGGGCTTGTCGAGCACTTCGGACGGCCGGAACGACTCGCGGTACAACCGCACCGCGGGAATGGTGTTCTCGGCGCTGAAGTGGTGCGCGAAGCTGAACGGCAGGCCGAGCGCCCCGGCGAGCTGGGCGCTGAACCCGCTCGAGCCGAGCAGCCACACCGGCACCCGGTACCCCTCGGCGGGGAAGGCGCGCACGGCACGGCCCTCACCCGGCTCGAAGTAGGTGCGCAGTTCCTGCAGCTTCTGCGGGAAGTCGTCGGCGGACAACCCGGCCGGGCCGCGCAGGGCGAGCGCGGTGCGCTGGTCGGTGCCCGGCGCGCGGCCGATGCCGAGGTCGATGCGCCCGGGGTGGAACGCCTCGAGCATGCCGAACTGCTCGGCGATCACCAGCGGTGCGTGGTTGGGCAGCATGACGCCGCCGGAGCCGACGCGGATGCGCTCGGTGGCCGTGGCGATGTGGCTCATCAGCACCGAGGTGGCGGAGCTGGCGATGCCCGGCATGTTGTGGTGCTCGGCCACCCAGTAGCGGTGGTAACCGAGGCGCTCGGTGTGCTTGGCCAGCTCGACGCTGCTCAGCAGCGCGGCCCGCGCGTCCGATCCGTCGACGATCGGCGCCAGGTCGAGCACGGACAGGGGCACTTCAGACAGGGAACTCACGTCCGTGGTCAACGCACCCGGACCGCGAAAGCTTCCCTACGGCAACCACGAGGGGTCGGACGCGAGCACGGTCAGCTGCTGGGTGGCGCGGGTCAGCGCCACGTACAGCACCCGCCGCCCGGTGGACGACTCGGTGATCAGTTCGGCCGGTTCCACCAGCACCACCGCGTCGTACTCCAGGCCCTTCGAGTCGAGGCTGCCGACCACCTTGAGCCGTTCGTCGGCCTGCCCGGCGAGCCACCGCTCCACCTCGGGCACCCGGTCCATGGCGCAGATCACGCCGACCGTGCCCTCGACCGCGCCCATCAGCTCCTTGGCCGCCGCCTGCACCGAACTCTCCCACGCGGCCGGGTCGACCGGGCGGACCTCGGGCTCCAGCCCGGTGGTGCGCACGGCCTTCGGCAGTTCGCCGGCCTCGGCCTGGTTCGCCACCACCTTCGCCGCCAGGTCGAAGATCTCCGCCGAGTTCCGGTAGTTCGTGCGCAGGGTGAACCGCCGGTGCGCGGTGCCCCGGCCGAACGCCTGCTCCCGCGCCTGCGCGGCCTCCGGCGGGTCCGGCCACGAACTCTGCACCGGGTCGCCGACCACGGTCCAGCTCGCGTACTTGCCGCGCCGCCCGACCATGCGCCACTGCATCGGCGAGAGGTCCTGCGACTCGTCGACCACGATGTGCGAGTACTCGTCGTAGTGCTCCGGCCGCTGCGGGCCGCTGCCGGTGCTGCCGCGGGCGACCGGCGCGGCGTCCAGCTCGACCGGCTGGGCGCGGCGGCGGCGCTTCGGCGGCGGGCCGAGCAGCACGCGCAGCTCGTCGAGCAGCGCGATGTCGGCCACCGACCAGCCCGTGCTGCGGTCGGCCAGCGAACCGGCCAGCAGGGTGATCTCCTCGCGGTTGAGCAGCCCCTTGCCCACCCTGGCCAGGCGCTTCTCGTCACCGAGCCAGCCGAGCACCTCGGCCGGGTGCAGGATCGGCCACCAGACCACCAGGAACCGGTGGAAGTCGATGCGCTCGCCCAGTTCGGTGATCAGCTCGGCCCGGTCGGCGGTGCGGCCGTCGGCCTTGGCGTGCTCGTCGGCCTTGTCGGCGAGCGCTTCGAGCAGGGTCTCCGCGGCCCGCACCCGGGACCGGTTCGGCGGCCCGCCCTGGGTGTGCACCTTGCGGCGGACCTTCTCCAGCTCCTTCGCGTCGAGCTTGAGCACCTCGCCCTTGTAGACGATGCGCATCTCGGTCTGCGCGTCCGGCGGGGTTTCCCGCATGGCGCGCGCGAGCAGCTTGCGCATCCGCGACGAGCCCTTGACCGCGGCGAGCCGGGCGGGGTCCTGGTGGGTGCCGGTGGCGCCGTCGAGCAGCTCGCCGAGCGCCCGCAGCTCCACGTTCGTCTCACCCATCGCGGGCAGCACCCGCGAGATGTAGTTGGTGAACACCCCGGACGGGCCGACCACCAGCACCCCGGCGCCGCCGAGCTGGCGGCGGTGGCGGTAGAGCAGGTAGGCGGCGCGGTGCAGGGCGACCGCGGTCTTGCCGGTGCCGGGACCGCCGGTGATCTCGGTGACCCCGCGCCACGGCGCGCGGATGACCTCGTCCTGCTCGCGCTGGATGGTGGCGACGATGTCGCGCATCTTCTCGCCGCGGGACCGGCCGAGCGCGGCCATCAGCGCGCCCTCGCCGACGATCTGCATGTGCTCCGGCACGGCTTCGGCCATCAGCACGTCGTCGTCCACGTCGAGCACGGTCTGCCCGGAGCAGCGGATCACCCGGCGGCGCACCACGTCCATCGGTTCCTCGGCGGTGGCCTGGTAGAACGCGGCGGCGGCCGGCGCGCGCCAGTCGGTGACCAGGTTGTCGAACTCGGCGTCGCGGATGCCGAGGCGGCCGACGTAGACCGGCTCGTCGTCCGAGGCGTGGTCGAGCCTGCCGAAGACCAGGCCCTCGTACTCCGCGTCGAGCGTCTGCAGGGTCTGGTTGGCGTGGTAGACCATCATGTCCCGCTCGAAGAGCATGGACGCCTGCTCGAACACGGCTTCGCGCTGGGCGCCGTGGCCGAGTTCGTAGCCCTTGGCGCGCATGGCCTCGGCTTGGCGCCGAAGTTCCGCGAGACGGGTGTAGACCCGATCGACGTGGGTCTGTTCGATGGCGATCTCGGCCCGTCTGACCCGAGGTTCCGACACGCAGCGCTCCTACAGCTCACTCGCCGGGAAGGGGAAGAACGACAATACGCGTCCCCGTCGCGGGGTACAGCCGGTGCTGCCCGAAAACACCGCCCGGAAACCCGGTGCGACCATTCCGGGGTGACCAGGATCGTGGCGGGCACCGCCGGTGGCCGGAAGCTGAAGGTGCCGCCGAAGGGGACCCGGCCGACCTCCGAGCGGGTGCGCGAAGCCCTGTTCAACGCCCTGGAAGTGGCCGGTGAGCTGGCGGGAGCCCGTGTGCTCGACCTCTACGCCGGCACCGGGGCGCTGGGGCTGGAGGCCCTTTCGCGGGGTGCCCGCGAAGCGGTGTTCGTCGAAGCGGACCGGCGCGCCGCCGACGTGCTCCGCGGCAATGTGACCACCCTCGCACTGGGTGGCGGGGTGCGCCACGGCAAGGCCGAGACGGTGCTCGCCGCCGGTGCCGACGCGCCGTTCGACCTGGTGCTCGCCGATCCGCCGTACGACCTGGGCGCGGCGCAGCTGGCGGCGGTGCTCGGCGCACTGGTCGACGGGGGCTGGGTGGCCGGGGGCGGGCTGGTGATCGTCGAGCGGGCGCTGCGCGACGGGGAACCGTCCTGGCCGGACGGCCTGGAGCCGTTGCGCACCAAGCGCTACGGCGACACGGCGCTGCACTGGGCCGAATTCACCGGGAGTTGGTAGCGTCCGCGTCATGCGGCGCGCGGTCTGTCCCGGCTCCTACGACCCGGTCACCCTCGGGCACATCGACGTCTTCGAGCGGGCGGCCAAGCTGTTCGACGAGGTCGTGGTCACGGTGATGGTGAACCCGAAGAAGCACGGCCTGTTCTCCATCGGGGAGCGGATGGAGCTGATCACCTCGGCGGTCACCGGCATGCCCAACGTGCGGGTGGACTCCTGGCAGGGCCTGCTGGTCGACTACTGCCGGGAGCACGACATCGTGGCCATCACCAAGGGCCTGCGCGCGGTCAGCGACTTCGACTACGAGCTGCAGATGGCGCAGATGAACCACCGCCTGACCGGGGTCGAGACGCTGTTCATGCCGACGAACCCGGAGTACAGCTTCCTGTCCAGCTCGCTGGTCAAGGAGGTGGCTGCCTACGGCGGTGACGTCTCGCACCTGCTGCCCGAGGTGGTGCACACCAAGCTGCTGGAACGGCTCGCCGAGCAGCGTTAGGCCGTTCGGCTCCGGCCGCACGGACCGAGTTCACCCGCGTGTCTCCCGGCGCTCACGTGATCGGGCTACGGTTCGTGAATGATTAACCAAAAGTCGCGTCTCGCCGGTGTTCTCCTGGCCGTCCTGGTCGCCCTCTTCGGCGGGGCGGCCGCCGTTTCGGCGGCCCCGGTCACCGTGCAGGCCGAGTGCGGGGACACCGCCGGGTTCGAGCGGGTCCCGCTGGGCTCCCTGCCCGCCGAGGCGGGGGAGACCCACGCCCTGATCCAGCGGGGCGGGCCGTACCCGTACCCGCAGGACGACACCGTCTTCCAGAACCGCGAGCGGCTGCTCCCGCTGTGCGACCCCGGTTACTACCGCGAGTACACCGTGGAGACGCCCGGCAGCTCCGACCGCGGTGCCCGCCGCATCGTCAGGGGCGAGGGTGACGAGTACTTCTACACCGCGGACCACTACGAGAGCTTCGTGCTGGTCACCGCCTGAACCGGCGCGGGTCACCCGGCGGGCCCCTGACACGCCGGGTGACCCTCCTTCACGCCGTTCTACCCGGTGGCGGGGCAGACTGTGACGCGGCGAAGTGGGACGTTCTGCCGTGAGGGAGTTGCCGTGTACCGGGTGTTCGAGGCCCTAGACGAACTGGTCACCATCGTGGAAGAGGCACGCGGCGTGCCGATGACCGCCAGCTGCGTGGTCCCGCGCGGTGACGTCCTCGAACTGCTCGACGACGTCCGGGACGCGCTGCCCGGTGAGGTCGACGACGCCCAGGACGTGCTGGACAAGCGCGACGAGCTGATCGACAAGGCCCGGCACGAGGCGGAGACCACGGTCAGCGGGGCCAACGCCGAGGCCGAGCGCACCATCGCCGACGCCACCGCCGAAGCCGACCGGATGCTCGCCGAGGCCAGGGCCCGCGCCGAGCAGCTGGTCGCCGACGCGCACGCCGAAGCCGACCGCACGGTGGCCGCCGGGCAGGCCGAGTACCAGAACCTGACCGACCGTTCCCGCGCCGAGTCCGAGCGGATGATCCAGGCCGGCCGCGACGCCTACGACCGGGCGATCGACGAGGGCCGGGCCGAGCAGGCGCGGCTGGTCGCGCAGACCGAGGTGGTGCAGGCCGCGCACGCCGAGGCCGCCCGCATCGTCGACGAGGCGCACGGCGAGGCCGACCGCCAGCGCGCCGACTGCGACGCCTACGTCGACGGCAAGCTCGCCGAGTTCTCCGAACTGCTCGCCACCACGCTCCGCACCGTCGACTCCGGCCGCAACCACCTGCGTGCCCCGAGCGGCCTCGGCCGCAACACCGTCTACGACTACCAGGCGTGATACCGGCCGCCCGCGTCGCGTACAGTGTTGAGGTTGCGCACTCCGGTTCGAGTGCTGCCCAGTAGAACCTCGTAGCAGAGAGAGTCATGTCTGAAGACAAGAGCGCGCCGCACGTCGACGCGCGCAGTCCCTGGGTGCTCGACACCCGTGAACTCGGCCGCCGGGCCGGGCTCAGCCGCTCCGTGCAGCGCGAGGTCGAGGTCACCAAGCCGCTCGGCGTGCCCGACGTGATCGTGGTGCCCGAGGGCGCGAAGGTGGAGCTGGACCTGCTGCTCGAGTCCGTGGTCGAGGGCGTGCTGGTGACCGGCACCGCGGTGGCCCCGCTGTCCGGCCACTGCTCGCGCTGCCTCGACCCCATCGAAGACGAGGTCGAGGTCGACCTGACCGAGCTGTACGCCTACCCCGACTCGACCACCGAGGCGACCACCGACGAGGACGAGGTCATGCGCCTGGTCGACGACCGGATCGACCTGGAACCGGCGGTCCGCGACGCGGTGGTGCTCGCGCTGCCGCTGGCCCCGCTGTGCACCGAGGACTGCGCTGGTCTGTGCAGCGGGTGCGGGGTGAAGTGGGCCGATCTCGAGCCCGGACACGGGCATGAGACCATAGACCCTCGGTGGGCCGCGCTGGTCGAGCGTTTCGACGAGGACCCGGCGTCCGGCCCGGACAAGCAAGCCTGACGAGCGCCAGCTCGTAGACCGCAAGCATGCTCGCGCACGCGGGCAGATCGTGATTGAGGAGAACCAGTCGTGGCCGTCCCCAAGCGGAAGATGTCGCGTTCCAACACCCGCTCGCGCCGCGCCCAGTGGAAGGCCGCCCCGGTGCAGCTGGTGCCCTGCCAGAACCGTGCCTGCAAGGCCCCGAAGCCGCAGCACATCGCCTGCCCGACCTGCGGCCAGTACGACGGTCGTCAGGTCGTCGAGCCAGCCTGATCGAGGTAGCCAAGACATGGGGGGAAAGTCACCCACCGGTCCGGCTAGCGATCCGACGCCCCTGCTCGAGGCGCTCGGCGTCAACCTGGACGCCGAGCTGCTCCGGCTGTCCCTGACCCACCGGTCCTACGCGTACGAGAACGGCGGGCTGCTCCCGAACGAGCGCCTGGAGTTCCTCGGCGACGCGGTGCTCGGCCTGGTCGTCACCGACCACCTCTACAATGAGCACCCGGACCTGCCCGAAGGCCAGCTGGCGAAGCTGCGCGCGAGCGTGGTGAACATGCACGCGCTGGCCGGGGTCGCCCGCGGCCTCGGCGAGGGCGGGCTCGGCGCCCACCTGCTGCTGGGCAAGGGCGAGGAGCTGACCGGCGGGCGGGACAAGGCGAGCATCCTCGCCGACGGCTTGGAAGCCGTCATCGGTGCCACCTACCTCGCGCACGGCATCGAGACCGCGCGCAAGCTGGTGCACCACCTGTTCGACAACCTGCTCGCCGAGGTGCCGCTGCGCGGCGCCGGCCTGGACTGGAAGACCAGCCTGCAGGAGCAGACCGCGTCGGCCGGCCTCGGCGTGCCCGAGTACCAGGTCGAGGACACCGGCCCGGACCACCGCAAGGAGTTCAGCGCCAAGGTGATCGTCGCCGGGCGCACCCTGGGGCACGGGGTCGGCAGCACGAAGAAGGAAGCCGAGCAGAAGGCCGCCGAGGCGGCCTGGCGCACGCTCAACGAGGAACTCACCCAGCAGGGCGATGCCGGAACTGCCTGAGGTCGAGGTGGTCCGCGCCGGGCTGGAGAAGCACGTCGCCGGGCGCACCGTCGCCGAGGTGACCGTGCTGCACCCGCGCGCGATCCGGCGGCACGTGGCCGGCGCGGAGGACTTTTCCGGCAGGCTCGCGGGGGAGCGCGTGCTCGCCGCCCGCCGCCGGGGCAAGTACCTGTGGCTGGAGCTGTCCGGTCGCGACGCCGTGCTCGCCCACCTCGGCATGAGCGGGCAGATGCTGGTGCAGCCCACCGGCACCCCGGACGAGAAGCACCTACGGGTCCGGGTGCGGTTCGACGACGACGGCCCGGAACTGCGGTTCGTCGACCAGCGCACGTTCGGCGGCCTGGCGCTGGCCGATCTCGTCGACACCGAGGGCGCCCTGCTGCCCAGCACGATCGCGCACATCGCGCGTGATCCGATGGACCCGGAGTTCGACCCGGTGCGCGCGGTGAAGGCGCTGCGCTCCCGGCGCACCGAGGTCAAGCGTGCGCTGCTGGACCAGACCCTGGTTTCCGGGGTCGGCAACATCTACGCCGACGAGGCGCTCTGGCGGGCCCGCCTGCACTGGGCGCGCCCGGCCGACAAGCTCACCACCAAGCAGGGCGCGGCCCTGCTGCAGGCCGCCACCGACGTGATGAACGAGGCACTGGTGGCCGGTGGCACTTCGTTCGACGCGTTGTACGTCAACGTCAACGGCGAGTCCGGGTACTTCGACCGGTCGCTGGACGCCTACGGCCAGGAGGGCCGGGCCTGCCGCCGCTGCGGTACGCCGATCCGGCGTGACCCGTTCATGAACCGCTCGTCGTTCTCCTGCCCGCGCTGCCAGCCGAAACCGCGGCTGACCAGGGCCTGATCCCCGCTGTACCACCGGATGGCGCCCTCTTGTGCACACTACTGCGCAATGCGTGCTAGTGTTCGCGGCACAGGAGTGGAGGTAACCGGTGGAGATCAGTCAGCTGCTCAAGGGGGTGCTCGATCTCGCGGTGCTCGCGGTGCTTCGCGGGCACGACGGTTACGGCTACGACGTCCTCCGCCGGTTGAGACAGGCCGGGCTGGAGGAGGTCGGCGACGCGTCGGTGTACGGCACGCTGCGGCGGCTGTACAAAGCGGGACTGCTGACTTCGTACGTCGTGCCGAGCGAAGAGGGACCCCACCGCAAGTACTACAGCTTGAACGAGTCGGGGCGCCAGCGGCTGGCGGAGTCGGGGAAGACCTGGACCACCTTCGCCAAGACGATGGAGAGCCTGTTGGGAGAGGCAGCATGAGTACCCAGACTCCCGCCGTCGTGCGGGACTACCTGGCGAGGGTCCGGACCGCGCTGGCGGACCTGCCGCCCGCCGAGGTGGACGAGATCCTCGAGGACGTCCGCCCGCACCTGCTGGAGATCGGCGCCGAACTGGGGGAGGGGGGCACGCTCGCGGCGCTGACCGAGCGGCTCGGTTCGCCGGAGAGCTACGCCGCGGAACTCCGGGCGGCCGGCGACTACCCGTCGCCGGACCAGCCAGGGAGCCCGGGCAGCACCCACCTCGGTGCCCGGCTGGCGGTGTGGAGCCTGGCCGCGATGCTCGTCATCCTGGTGCCGTTCGGCGCGGTGACGGCGGCGAGCCTGTCCGCGGACGGGATGTTGTTCCTGGTGCCGACGGCCGCGGTGCTGATCGCGGGTGGCTGGTACCTGGCCCGGCACGGCGACGGTGCGCTCAGCCGGTTGCCGGAGCTGAAGGTGGTGCGCACCGCGGCGGGACGGGACTCGAAGGCGCTGGCGTACCTGAAGTCGCTGCGCCCGGCGTGGTGGCTGCTGTGCGCGGCGGTGCTGGTGGTGTTCGGCCTGCTGCTGTTCGTGGACGAGGGCCGCGAGGGCATGCTGGCGCTGGTGGCGCTGGCCGTGCTCGCCGGGGTGGTCGTCTGGTTCGGGCCGAAGTCGGTGACCGACCGGAAGTGGTTGTGGCTGAGCCTGCCGGTTTCGGCGCTGGTGCTGGGGGTTTCGCTGGGCCTGGTGTCCGAGGGGCTGTTCAAGGTGGCGAACGGGCGGTACGGGGGCTACCGCGGGGACTCGTACCGGACGTCGAGCACCGTCGACGGGCTGCCGGTGCTGAGCTACGGCGACACGCAGGTGGACAACGTCTACGCGTTCGACGCCCAGGGGGAGCCGCTGACCGACGTGTACCTGTTCGACCAGGACGGGAAGCCGATCACGCTGCCGCGGTACGGCTGTGAGCCCGGTACCGCTTCCCGGCAGCGCGTGGGGGCGGACAACCAGTTCCCGCGGCCGCAGATCGACCAGTACGGCTACGACGACCGGGGGATCCCCAACGGGTACAACGCCTACCGGCCGGGGTGCCGGGAGGTGCCCGGGGTGCCGTTCACCGCGGCGATCCCGAAGCGGGTGCCGCCGGCGGCTCCGGTGGTTCCGGCGGTTCCTTCGAGCACCGCACCGACGCCGACCGGCTGAGGGTGCGCGCGCGAGGCGAGGAGCGGGGGTCGGGGCCCGCTCCTCGCCTCACCTTGTCCTGTCGGGACTATCCGAAGTGGTTGAACGCGAGCTTGCTGAGCAGTTCGCGACCCTGCTCGGCGTTGCGCGGCTGGGAAAGCACGTCGTAGCGGCGGGCCACCAGCTGGCTGCTGGAGACGAAGTCGCGCTTGCCGCGCGTGGCGCCGTAGCCGATCGCCGAGAACACCATGCCGAAGCCGACACCGGAGACCAGGCCGATCAGGATCGGCGCGAACCCCGCGCCCGCGGTGAACATGCTCAGCAGCAGGCCGACGAACAGACCGAACCAGGCACCCGAGAGCGCCCCGCTGGTCAGCACCTTCCCCCAGCTCAACCGCCCGGCGACGCGCTCGACCAGCATCGGCTCCACACCGACGATGGTCACGTCCTCCACCGGGAACTTGTTGTCGGCGAGGTAGTCGACGGCGCGCTGCGCGCCCTCGTAGGAGTCGTAGGAACCGATCGGCCAGCCGCTGGGCAGGGTCGGCAGCTGCGGCGTGGCCGGCGTCTTGCTGAACGCGGTCTGCGAGAAAGCTGTGGTCATTGTTCTCACCTCTCTGCTCCTCACAACGCACTTACCCGCCTCGACATGCCCGGAAACGGGGGTTCACAGGCACTTCTCAGGGTGTGACGGGGGTCGCCCGGCGTTCTGGGCGGGGCCACCCCGGGTTTTCCTTCTCTTGCGCGGGTTTCGAAGATCGCTGGTCGCATGGGCGCCCGCCCGGTGTGCTGGCGGCTTTGCCGCCGGAGTTGTCTTTGCGTGGGCGCGAATGCGGGCGGCTGGACTGCCCGAACGTGGGGTCAGACGGCGGTGGGGAGGAGGAGTTCGGGCCGGCCGGCGGGCGAGCCGTCCGGGAGCCAGCGGGCGAAGAAGTCCGGGTCGAACAACTCGTCCAGGACCATGTGCGCCGCGCCGATCAGGCCGCCTTCCTCGCCCAGGCGTGCCTTGTCGATGCGTAGCTCCCTTGTGGACAGTGGGAGCGAGCGGCGGTAGATGGTTTCCCGGATGGTGGCCAGGAAGAGGTCACCGGCGCCGGCGATCTTGCCGCCCAGCAGGATGGTGGACGGGTTGTAGAAGTTGACCATGGTGGCCAGCATCGAGCCGATCCGCTTGCCGGCCGCGACCAGCAGGCGCACGGCCTGGTGGTCGCCCGAGCGCGCGGCGGCGGTGACGTCGGCGGCGGTGATGCGGCCCGTTTCGGCCAGTACCCGCGCCAGGGTTTCGCTCTGGCCGGTGCGTGCCAGTTCCTCGCCGTCCCTGGCCAGTGCCGAACCGCCCGCCAGAGCTTCCAGGCAACCGGTTTTCCCGCAGCGGCAGACGACCTCACCGGCCGGGCCCTCGTCGGCGACGGCGGCGTGGCCGATGTCGCCGGCGCAGCCCTGCGCGCCGCGGTGCAGCGAGCCGCCGTTGCTGATGCCCGCGCCGATGCCGGTGCCGATCTTGACGTAGAGCAGGTCACCGCCGTGCTCGTGCCCGCGGGCGGCCGGGTCGCGCAGCTCGCCGAGGCAGAGCAGGTTCACCTCGTTGTCCACCCACACCGGCGCGCGGTACTTGGTGCCGAGCCGGTCGCGCACCGGGTAGTTGTTCCAGCCGGGCATGATCGGCGGCTCGGACGGCCGCCCGGTGGCGAACTCGACCGGGCCCGGCAGGCCGAGGCCGACGCCCCAGATGCCGAGGTCCGCCGAGCCGTGCTCGGCCCACAGCTTGTCGAGCGTGGCTTCGACCTCGTCGAGCACGACCTCCGGCCCGGCCGCGATGTCGCAGTCGCAGTGCGCGACGGCGAGCACGGTGCCCGCCAGGTCGGTGATGCCCGCGATGAAGCTGGTGGCACCCAGCTCGGCGGTCAGGATGCGCCCGGCGTCCTTCCGGAACCGGAGCGTGCGCGCCTGGCGGCCACCGGTGGAGGGGTTGAGCTCCCCCTCCTCCAGCAGCCCGGCGTTCAGCAGCGTGGTGATCCGCTGGGTGACCGCGGTGCGGCCCAGGCCCGTCCACTCGGACAGGGCGGGCCGGGTCTGCGCCTGCCCGCTGCGGACCAGCCGCAGGAGCTTGCCGTAACTCGCGACCAGCTCGGAGTTCGGCGTTTCGCCTCCGGGCGGCTCTCCCATGGGATCCCCTTCTGCGTGACTCCTTTCATCATATACGTACGACCGTCACACTTCTGCATGGGAAAGACATTTCACCCGACGGGCACGGCTAAAGGTTAGCCGAGCGTAAGAGTTGGCCGGTATTCCTCGAACCAAGTCTGCAGTTCGAGCACCCGGTCCAGGCCGTGGCGCACCTCGGCGGTGACTTCCGCCGAGTCCAACTCCGCCGCCCGGGTCACCCATTCCCGGTCCGCCAGTTGGAACACGTCGGCGTCGCGCTCGGCCACCAGTTCCCGCGCCTGCTTCTGCAGCGCTTCGGCGTAGTGCGGGTCCTGCGTCGACGGGTACGGGCTCTTCACCCTGGAGACCACCGACTCCGGCAGCACGTGCTCGGTCGCGTGCCGCAGCAGGCTCTTCTCCCGGCCGTCGAAGGTCTTCAGCGACCACGGGGTGTTGTAGACGTATTCGACCAGCCGGTGATCGCAGAACGGTACGCGCACCTCGAGACCGACCGCCATCGAGGCCCGGTCCTTCCGGTCGAGCAGCGCCCGCACGAACCGCGTCAGGTGCAGGTGGCAGATCGTGCGCATCCGGCGCTCCAGCCCGCTTTCCCCATCGAGGTGGTCCACCTGGGCGACGGCGGTGCGGTACTGGTCGTCGATGTAGTCGTCCAGCTGCAGGCCGGCGGTGACCTCGGGCCGCAGCATCGCGGTCCGGCTGCCGGTCAGCTCCTGGTAGGCCAGCCAGGGGAACGTGTCGGCGTCGCGGGCGGCGGGGTCGTGGAACCACAGGTACCCGCCGAACACCTCGTCCGCCGATTCGCCGGACAGCGCCACCGTCGACTGCTCGCGGATGGCCTTGAACAGCAGGTACAACGAGGTGTCCAGGTCACCCATGCCACCCGGCAGGTCGCGGGCCCGCACCACCGCCCGCCGCACCTCGGGATCGCTCAGCGTGGACGAGTCGAGCACCACGTTCTGGTGCGCCGAGCCGACCAGGTTCGCCACGTCGCGGATGTAGGGCGAATCCGGGGTGGCGCGGATGCGGTCGGGCTGGAAGTTCTCCTCCTGGCCGGTGAAATCGACCGAGAAGGTGCGCAGCTGCTCGCCCTCGTTCGCCACGTACGGCGCGGCGAGCCCGGTGACCGCGCTGGAGTCCAGCCCGCCGGAGAGCAGCACGCACCGCGGCACGTCGGCCACCAGTTGCCGGTGCACGATGTCGGTCATCAGTTCGCGGACCTTCGCCACGGTGGCTTCCCGCGAATCCGTGTGCTCGGTGGCGGACAGCTTCCAGTAGGTGCGGCTGCGGATACCGCGGTCGTCGACGGTGACCGCGGTGCCCGGCTCCACCTCGTGCACGTCCTTCCACAGCGACCAGCCGGGCGTTTTGGTGAACGCCATCAGCCCGCGCAGGCCGTCGTAGTCGACTTCGCGCTTGGCCAGCGGGTTGGCCAGGATCGCCTTCGGCTCGGAGCCGAAGAGCACGCCGTCGCGGGTGGGGTGGTAGTACAGCGGCTTGATGCCCATCCGGTCGCGCACCAGGAGCAGTTTGCGGGTGCGCTCGTCCCAGACGGCGAAGGCGTACATCCCGTTGAGGTGCTCGGACACGCCTTCACCCCATTCCAGGTAGGCGTGCAGCACGACCTCGGTGTCGCTGCTGGTGGTGAACCGGTGCCCCTTGGCCGCCAGTTCTTCTCGCAGTTCGGTGAAGTTGTACGCCTCACCGCTGTAGACCAGCACCACCTCGCCGGACGGGGTGCGCTCGGTCATCGGCTGGCGCCCGCCGGGCAGGTCGATGATGGCCAGCCGCCGGTGCCCGAGCGCCGCGTGCGCACCCAGCCAGGTGCCGGAGTCGTCCGGGCCGCGGCAGGACATGGTGGCCGTCATCGCGGCCACCGCCTCGCCCCTGGTGCGCAGGTCCGATTCGTAGGAGATCCAGCCGGTGATACCGCACATGAGCCCGCCTCCTCAATTGCTTAGCTATGCGAAATATTCGTAACACCGTTGTAACTCGGCACGGCGGAAATGTCTGCCCGGTATGCCTGCTGCGCCCGAAGCGTCACCGCCGTTGTGGCCGGACTCACCACGCGTCAATAGCGCGTAAATGCCCGGGAAAAGCCCGTCAAGGACCCGTTAGGCGGAATCCATTCGTTCCGGTCGGCCGCGCATCGTTCGCTTTGGTCACCGAATCGGGTGACCCCGGATCGAGAGGTGCCCCTTGGCCGACTTGCTCTACGCCGTGCTGCTCATCGGCGTTTTCGTGCTGCTGGCGCTCACCCTGCGCGGGCTGGAGAAGCTGTGAGCCTGGCCAACGCCGTCGGCGGGGTGCTGGCCGCCGGGCTGCTGGTGTACCTGTTCGCCGCCCTGCTCAAGCCGGAGAAGTTCTGATGTCCGACACGACGGCCGGTCTGCTGCAGACCGGCCTGCTGCTCGTCGCCCTGGCGTTGGCCTACCGGCCGCTGGGCGACCACATCGCCAAGGTGTATTCCAGCGAGAAGCACCTCAACGGTGAACTGGTGCTCTACCGGCTGTTCCGGGTGAACCCCGGATCGCAGCAGCGCTGGCCCACCTACGCGCTCGGCGTGCTGGCCTTCTCGCTGGTTTCGGTGGTTTTCCTCTACCTGCTCCAGCGCCTGCAACCGCTGCTGCCGTGGGACCTGGGCCGCGGCTCGGTGGACCCCGGCACCGCCTTCAACACCGCGATCAGCTTCGTCACCAACACGAACTGGCAGTCGTACGTGCCCGAGGCGGTGCTGGGGCACGGGGTGCAGATGTTCGGGCTGACCGTGCAGAACTTCCTGTCCGGAGCGGTCGGCATGGCCGTGGCGGTCGCCTTGACCCGGGGTTTCGTGCGGGCGAAGACCGATCGGCTCGGCAACTTCTGGGTGGACCTGACCCGCGGCACCGTGCGGGTCCTGCTGCCGATCGCCTTCGCCGCCGCCGTCGTGCTGGTGGCGCTCGGGGTGGTGCAGAGCCTGTCGGCGGGGGTCGCGGTGACCGGACCCGACGGCTCCTCGTCGACCATCGCGCTGGCCCCGGCCGCCAGTCAGGAGGCGATCAAGGAACTGGGCACGAACGGCGGCGGCGTCTTCAACGCCAATTCGGCGCACCCGTTCGAGAACCCGAACTCGTGGTCGAACCTGGTGGAGGTGTTCCTGCTGCTGGTCATCCCGGTGTCCATGCCGCGCGCGTTCGGCGGGCTGGTCGGCAGCCACAAGCAGGGGTACGTGCTGCTGTCGGTGATGGGCGCGCTGTGGGCCGCCGTGCTCACCGTGTCGTGGCTCGGGGAGAACCACCCGAACGGCCCGGCGGCGCTGCTGGCCGGTGCCGCCACGGAGGGCAAGGAGCAGCGGTTCGGGCTCAGCCTGTCCGCGTTGTTCGCCACCAGCACCACCGGCACCTCCACCGGCGCGGTGAACGCGATGCACGACAGCTTCACCGGCCTCGGCGGCGGGGCCCCGCTGCTGCACATGCTCTTCGGCGAGGTGTCGCCGGGCGGGGTGGGCACCGGCCTCTACGGCATCCTGGTGCTGGCGATCATCGCGATGTTCCTGGCCGGGCTGATGGTCGGGCGCACCCCGGAGTTCCTCGGCAAGAAGCTCGGCCGCCGCGAGGTCACCTGCGCGGCGGTGGCGATGCTGGCCATGCCCGCCGTGGTGCTGCTCGGCACCGGCGCGGCGCTGCTGCTGCCGGGCACCACGAGCGCGATGGCCAACAGCGGGCCGCACGGCCTGTCCGAGGTCCTCTACGCCTACGCCTCCACCGGCAACAACAACGGCAGCGCGTTCGGCGGGCTCACCGTGACCGGCGGCTGGTTCCAGTCCTCGCTCGGCGTGGCCATGCTGCTCGGCCGGTTCCTCCCGATCCTCGCCGTGCTGTGCCTGGCGGGTTCGCTCGCCGCGCAGCGGAAGGTGCCGGTGACCGCGGGCACGCTGCCCACCACCGGACCGCTGTTCGGCTCGCTGCTCGCCGGCACGGTGGTGCTGGTCGCGGCGCTCACCTTCGTCCCGGCACTCGCCCTCGGACCCATCGCGGAGGCACTGGCATGAGCGTGTTCGGTCCGCGGCAGCTGCGGGACGCGCTGCCCGGTGCGGTGCGGAAGCTCGACCCGCGCCACCAGGTGCGGAACCCGGTGCTGTTCGTGGTCTGGACCGGCTCGGTGCTGGTCACCGCGTTCGCGGTGGCCGAGCCGAGCGTGTTCACCGCCTTGATCGCGGTGTGGCTGTGGTTCACCGTGTTGTTCGCGAACCTGGCCGAAGCGGTGGCCGAGGGGCGCGGCAAGGCGCAGGCGGAGTCGTTGCGGCGCACCAAGAAGGAGACCGTGGCGCGGCGGCTGTCCGCGGACGGTGCCGAGGAGCCGGTGCCGGGTGCCGAACTGCGCGTCGGCGACCTGGTGGTGGTCGAGGCGGGTGAGGTGGTCCCCGGCGACGGTGACGTGGTCGAGGGCATCGCGACGGTCGACGAATCGGCCATCACCGGCGAGTCGGCACCGGTCATCCGGGAGTCCGGCGGCGACCGCTCGGCGGTCACCGGCGGCACCACCGTGCTGTCCGACCGGATCGTCGTGAAGATCACCACCAGACCCGGCGAGTCCTTTGTGGATCGGATGATCGCGTTGGTGGAGGGTGCTTCCCGGCAGAAGACGCCGAACGAGATCGCGCTGACCACCCTGCTGTCCACGCTGACCGTGATCTTCCTGCTCGCGGTGGTGGCGCTGCAGCCGATGGCGGTGTACTCGGGCAGCGAGCAGTCGGTGGTGGTGCTCACCGCGCTGCTGGTCTGCCTGATCCCGACCACGATCGGCGCGCTGCTGTCCGCCATCGGCATCGCCGGGATGGACCGGCTGGTCCGGCGCAACGTGCTGGCGACGTCGGGGCGGGCGGTCGAGGCGGCGGGTGACGTGTCCACCCTGCTGCTGGACAAGACCGGCACGATCACCTTCGGCAACCGCCGGGCGACCGAGCTGCTCCCGGTCGGTGGGTCCACGGTGGCCGAGCTGGCGACGGTGGCCAGGCTCTCCAGCCTCGCCGACGGGACACCGGAGGGCCGCAGCATCGTCGAGCTGACCGGCAGCGCCGAACCCACCGGGGAGGAGCGGCTGGCGGAGTTCGTGCCGTTCACCGCGCAGACCCGGATGAGCGGGCTGGACCTCGGCGGCCGTGAGGTCCGCAAGGGCGCGGCGAGTGCCGTGCGCGCGTGGGTGCGCGAACGCGGTGGTGAGGTGCCGGACGAGATCGAGTGCATCGTCGACGAAGTCAGCAGGCAGGGCGGCACCCCGCTGGTGGTGGCCGAACACGTGGCGGGCGGCAGAGCCGTGGTGCACGGGGTGATCCGCCTGTCCGACGTGGTCAAGCCGGGGATGCGCGAGCGGTTCGCCGAACTGCGCTCGATGGGCATCAGGACGGTGATGATCACCGGGGACAACCCGCTCACCGCGAAGGCGATCGCCGAGGACGCCGGGGTCGACGACTACCTGGCCGAAGCCAAGCCCGAGGACAAGATGGCGTTGATCCACCGGGAGCAGGAGGGCGGGCGGCTGGTCGCGATGACCGGCGACGGCACCAACGACGCGCCCGCGCTGGCCGCCTCCGACGTCGGGGTGGCGATGAACACCGGCACGTCGGCCGCCAAGGAGGCGGGCAACATGGTCGACCTCGACTCCGACCCGACCAAGCTGATCGAGATCGTCGGCATCGGCAAGCAGCTGCTGATCACCCGGGGTGCGCTGACCACCTTCAGCGTGGCGAACGACCTGGCGAAGTACTTCGCCATCCTGCCCGCCATGTTCCTGGCGATCCACCCGCAGCTCGGCGCGCTGAACGTGATGGGGCTGGCCACCCCGGCGTCGGCGATCCTGTCCGCGGTGGTGTTCAACGCGCTGGTCATCGTGGCGCTGATCCCGCTGGCGCTGCGCGGGGTGCGCTACCGGCCGTCCAGCGCCGCGGCGCTGCTGCGGCGGAACCTGCTGGTCTACGGCGTGGGCGGGGTGGTCACGCCGTTCGCCGGGATCTGGCTGATCGACCAGTTCGTCCGGCTGATTCCGGGAATCGGGTGAGGATCGTGAAGAACCTGTTCAACCAGGCGGCCGCGGGACTGCGGGTGCTGCTGGTGATGACCGTGCTGCTCGGGGTGGCCTATCCGCTCGGGGTGTGGGCGGTGTCGCGCCTGCCCGGGCTCCAGGCCAACGCCGAGGGCTCGCTGCTCACGGAGAACGGGCGGGTGGTCGGGTCGGCGCTGATCGGCATCGACCCGGTGGCCGCCGATCCGGCCACCGACCCGTGGTTCCACACCCGGCCGTCGGCCACCGGCGACCCGTCCACCTCGGGCGGGTCGAACGAGTCGGGGTTCAACGAGGACCTCCTCGCCGAGGTCGGCGCGCGGAAGGCGGCGATCGCCGCCCGCGAGGGCGTCGCGCCGTCGGCGGTGCCCGCGGACGCGGTGACCGCCTCGGCCTCCGGGCTGGACCCGTCGATCAGCGTGGCCTATGCCGAACTGCAGGTGCCGCGGGTGGCCAGGAACACCGGCGTGCCACCCGATCGGGTGGCCGAGCTGGTCCGCGAGCACACCTCCGGCCTGCTCCCCGGGGTGAACGTGCTGCGGCTCAACCTCGCCGTGCGGCACGCCGCGGGGCGCTGAGCGGGAGACTGGACGGGTGGAGCCGGAGACCGAAACCCCGCCGCGCCGGGGTGAGCTGCGCATCTACCTCGGCGCGGCCCCGGGCGTCGGCAAGACCTTCGCCGTGCTCGGGGAGGCGAAGCGGCGGCTGGAGCGGGGCACGGACGTGGTCGTCGGGCTGGTCGAGACGCACGGCCGCAAGAAGACCGCCGAACTGCTCGACGGGCTGGAAGTGGTGCCGAGGCGCACCGGCGTGCACCGCGGGCGCGAGTTCACCGAGATGGACGTCGACGGCCTGCTGGCGCGCAAGCCCGAGGTCGCCGTGGTCGACGAACTGGCGCACACCAACGTGCCGGGTTCGCGCAACGAGAAGCGCTGGCAGGACGTCGAGGAACTGCTCGACGCCGGCATCGACGTGCTGTCCACGGTCAACGTCCAGCACCTGCAGAGCCTCAACGACGTGGTGCAGCGCATCACCGGCGCCACCCAGCACGAGACCGTGCCGGACGAGGTGGTGCGCCGCGCCGAGCAGCTGGAACTGGTCGACATCACCCCGGAGGCGCTGCGGCGGCGCCTGGCGCACGGCAACGTCTACCCGGCCGACCGGATCGACGCCGCGCTGGGCAACTACTTCCGGCCGGGCAACCTCACCGCGTTGCGCGAGCTGGCCCTGCTGTGGGTGGCCGACCAGGTCGACGTGGCCTTGCAGCGGTACCGCGCGGAGCAGAAGATCACCGAAACCTGGGAGGCCAGGGAACGCGTGGTCGTCTCGATCACCGGCGGGCCGGAGAGCGAGACGCTGATCCGGCGCGGCAGCCGGATCGCCAACCGGGCCGGTGCGGAACTGCTGGTGCTGCACATCCTGCGCGGGGACGGGCTCGCCGGGCTCGGGCCGACGGCCATCGGCCGGTACCGCAAGCTCGCCGACGAACTCGGCGCCACCTTCCACACCGTCGTCGGCGACGACGTGCCGAGTGCGCTGCTCGACTTCGCCCGCGGGGTGAACGCGACGCAGCTGGTGGTCGGCACCTCGCGGCGGTCGCGGGTGGCGCGGCTGTTCGACGAGGGCATCGGCGCGACCGTGGTGCAGCGCTCCGGTTCGATCGACGTGCACATGGTCACCCACGACGAGGCGGGCGGACGGCTGCGGGCCCGGCTGAGCCGCAGCCCGCTGACGCCGTCGCGGCGCCTGTGGGGCTGGGTGCTGTCGCTGGCCGCACCCGGGGTGGCCACCGCGTTCGGGCTGCTGCTGGCCGACCAGGTCGACTTCTCCACCGACGTGGTCGGCTACGTGCTCGCCACCGTGGTGGTGGCGCTGGTCGGCGGCCTCGGCCCGGCACTGGTGGCGGCGGCGTTCTCCGGTGGGCTGCTGAACTTCTTCTTCACCGAACCGCGGTACCAGCTGACCGTGCAGGAACCGCGGAACGTGATCACGCTGGTGGCGATGCTCGTGGTGGCCGTCCTGGTCGCGGCGGTGGTCGACGCGGCGGCGCGGCGGGCGGTCCAGGCGGCGCGGGCCCGGACCGAGGCATCGCTGCTGGCGTCGTACGCGCGCACGGTGCTCACGCACGAGCAGCCGGTCGACCGGCTGCTGGAGAAGGTGCGGGAGAACTTCGGGCTGACCTCGGTCGCGCTGGTGGAGAAGAAGTCCGGCAGCTGGCGGCGGGTGGCGCACACCGGAACCGATCCGTGCACCGGGCCCGACGACGCGGACGTGGACATCCCGGTGACCGGGGAGGTGCACCTGGTGCTGCGGGGCCGGGCGCTGCCCGCGGCCGATCGCGGGGTGCTGGAGGCGGCGGCCGGGCAGGCGCTGCTCGCCCTGCGGCAGCAGCGGATGGCCGCCACGGCGGACGAGGCGCAGCGCAAGGCCGAGGCCACCGAACTGCGCACCGCGCTGCTGTCCGCGGTCGGGCACGACCTGCGCACGCCGCTGACCTCGATCAAGGCGGCGGTCGGCAGCCTGCGCGCGGCCGACCTCCAACTGTCCGAAGAGGACACCGGGGAACTGCTGGAGGCGATCGAGCTCTCCGCCGACCGGCTGGCCGGGCTGGTGGACAACCTGCTCGACTCCTCGCGGCTGGCCACCGGTGCGGTGCGCACGCACCTGCGCCCGGTCGGCTACGACGAGGTGGTCGCGCTGGCTTTGTCCAATGTGGATGGTTCGGCGGCGGTGCGGGCCGAGGTGCCCGACGACGTGCCGTGGGTGCTGGCCGATCCCGGCCTGCTGGAACGGGTGGTGGCGAACGTGGTGGACAACGCGCTGCGGCACGGTGCGGCGCCGGTTTCGGTGCGGGCCAGCGCGCACGCGTCCGAAGTGGAGCTCCGCGTCGTCGACCACGGGCGGGGGTTGAAGAAGGGCGCCGCCGAGTCGGCGTTCGCGCCGTTCCAGCGGCTCGGCGACCGCAACGCCACACCGGGGGTCGGCCTCGGCCTGTCCGTGGCGAAGGGGTTCACCGAGGCGATGGGTGGCACGATCAGGGCGGAGGACACCCCGGGCGGCGGGCTGACCGTGGTCGTCTCGCTGCCGAAGTGGAATGGAGTGGCATGAGCACGGTGCTGGTGGTGGACGACGAGCCGCAGATCGTGCGGGCGCTGCGGATCAACCTGTCCGCGCGGGGGTACAAGGTGATCACCGCGCACGACGGCACCGCCGCGCTGCGGGCGGTCGCCGAGACCAAGCCGGACGTGGTGGTGCTGGACCTCGGCCTGCCGGACATGGACGGCAGCGAGGTGATCGCCGGGCTGCGCGGCTGGACCACGGTGCCGATCATCGTGCTGTCCGCCAGGGGCGACTCGGCCGACAAGGTGGCCGCGCTGGACGCGGGTGCCGACGACTACGTCACCAAGCCGTTCGGCATGGACGAACTCCTGGCGCGGCTGCGGGCAGCGGTCCGGCGGTCGGCGGTGAGCGGGGCCGAGGACGGGAGCGCGGTGGTGGAGACCGAGGCGTTCACCATCGACCTGGCGGCGAAGAAGGTGCTGCGGGACGGGGCCGAGGTGCACCTGACCAAGACGGAGTGGGGGGTGCTGGAGCTGCTGGTGCGCAACCGGGGCAGGCTGGTGGCGCAGAAGCAGCTGCTGCACGAGGTGTGGGGCCCGTCGTATGACACCGAATCGCATTACCTGCGGGTGTACCTGGCTCAGTTGCGGCGGAAGTTGGAGCGGGAGCCGTCTCGGCCGAGGCACTTGCTGACGGAGCCGGGGATGGGGTACCGGTTCGAGGTTTGAGGGGTTTCGGAGGGGTTCCGCCCCCGGTTTTTCAGTGTGACTACGGCGAAGACCTCGATGTCAAGGCGGGAAAGATGCCTTGACATCGAGGTCTTCGCCGTGTTTCTGGCTGTGGACCGGGACGGGGTGGGGGTGTGGGCGGGTGCTCCTGTTGGGCACCCGGCTTCCGGTTTTTGGGGGCGGCTATTTCCCGCCGGGTGCCCCGGGTGCGATCGGGCATTGGGTCGGCTGCTCCGCGAGGTGCCCGGCTCCGGCCGGGCCGTTGGGCGGAAGTGCCCCGGGCGCGGTTAGGGCCAGCCTCGCTGGGGCTGTTCCCGTTGGGTGCCCCGGCTCCGGTGGGGCGCCGGGGCTGAGCCCGTGGGTCGCCGCCTGCGGCCGCAGGTGGGGCATCAGCCGGGGGGAGCTACGGGGTCGTGCTGCCCGGGTCGCTGGAGCCCGGCGGTGGGTTGCTCGGCTCGCTGGCAGGCGGGTCCTCGCTGGGCGGGTCTTCGCTCGGCGGGTCCGTGGGATCCGAGGTGCTCGGCGGCAGCTCGCTGGACGGCGGGTCGTCGCTGCTCGGGGGCTTCGGCGGGTTGCCGGGGCCGGGCGGGTTGCCGGGGGCCGGGGGCGCGGGCGGCGGGGTGACCACCGTGGTGGTCGGCACGCCGTCCGGGCCGGTGGTGACGATGGTGGTCGGCGCCGCGCTCGGGGAGGTGCCGGGCACGGGCACGCCGTCGACCAGCTCCGGGCTGGGCTGCGGTGCGCCGGTCACCGGGGCGCCCGGGCCACCGCCCTGGCCCGCCTGCAGCACGGGAGCTGCCTCGTCGGCGGTGGTGGGGCTGGAGATCTGCGCGACCGCGCCGAACGCGGTGGCGAGCGCGAGGCCGCTGGCGGCGAGGATGGCGTACCCGGTCCGGTGCAGGCGTCCACCCGGCTCACGGGGCGGGGCGACCACGGCCGGCTGGCTCGGGGGAGACCCCGGCGACTGGGGCATTGGTTCTCCTTGCGGTGCGGGGACGACCCGGACGAGCACTCCAGCGCCGGATCCGCAGGGGACCGTATCACCGACGGATGACCCTGTGCGAGCGAACCGTCCGCATCTGCTGACACAGGGTAGCCGCAGGGTAATTGCCGACGTAGGGCACGATGGGTTCGTGAGCGAACAACAGCAGGCCGCGCGTCTCACCGCATGGGTGCACGGGCAGGTCCAGGGGGTCGGTTTCCGCTGGTGGACGCGCAGTCGTGCACTGGAACTCGGACTGGTCGGCAGCGCCGGGAACCTGGCGGACGGCCGGGTCGAGGTGGTTGCTGAGGGTGAACGGAACAACTGTGCGCAGCTCCTCGCCGCGCTGCGGTCGGGGAAGACACCCGGTCGGGTGGACCACGTGGTGGAACGGTGGAGCGAGCCGCGTGGTGGGCTGACCACCTTCGTCGAGCGCTGACGGCCCGCCTCCCCGGTCCATCCGGGTGACCCAGGTAGCATCGGGCGATTGAACCGAGTCCCCGCCCGGACCGAGAAGGAATGGCCGCGTGCACCTCAAGAGCCTGACGCTCAAGGGCTTCAAGTCCTTCGCCTCGGCGACCACGCTGCGGTTCGAACCCGGGATCACCTGCGTGGTCGGCCCCAACGGCTCCGGCAAGTCCAATGTGCTCGACGCGCTGCGCTGGGTGATGGGCACGCAGGGCGCCAAGGACCTGCGCGGCGGCAAGATGGAGGACGTCATCTTCGCCGGCACCTCCGGCCGCGCCCCGCTCGGGCGCGCCGAGGTCAGCCTGACCATCGACAACTCCGACGGTGCGTTGCCGATCGACTACACCGAGGTGTCGATCACCCGCCGGATGTTCCGCGACGGCGCCAGCGAGTACGAGATCAACGGCAGCACCTGCCGCCTGATGGACGTGCAGGAACTGCTCTCGGACTCCGGTATCGGCCGCGAGATGCACGTCATCGTCGGGCAGGGCCAGCTGGCCCAGATCCTCGAAGCCAAGCCGGAGGAGCGCCGCGCCTTCATCGAAGAGGCCGCCGGCGTGCTCAAGCACCGCAAGCGCAAGGAAAAGGCGCTGCGGAAGCTGAACGCGATGCAGACCAACCTCGACCGGCTCGGCGACCTCACCACCGAGCTGCGCCGCCAGCTCAAACCGCTGGGCAAGCAGGCCGAGATCGCGCGCAAGGCGCAGGCCGTGCAGTCCGAGCTGCGGGATTCGCGGCTGCGGTTGTTCGCCGACGACCTGGTCACCCAGCGCGCCACGCTGGCCAAGGAGGAGGCCGACGAGCACGCCGCCCGCGCCCGCCGCTCCGAGGTCGAGCAGGCGCTGGAGATCGTCACCGCGCAGGAGAACGAGCTGGAGTCCTCGCTGGCCGAGGACGCGCCGAAGCTGACCGCGGCCCAGGAGACCTGGTACAAGCTGTCCGCGCTGGCCGAGCGCCTGCGCGGCACGGTCCGGCTGGCGGTCGAGCGGCAGCGGCACCTGTCCGCCGCGGTCGACCAGCACTCCGGCGGCCGCGACCCGGAGGAACTGCTCGCCGAGGCGGAGCAGGTCGCCGAGCGGGAGCAGGAGCTGGCCGAGGCCGTCGAGGAGGCCCGCATGCTGCTCTCCGACACGATCCAGCGGCGTGAGCGGCTCGAACACCAGGTGCAGGCCGCCGAGCGCGCGCACATGGCCGCCGTCCGCGCGATCGCCGACCGCCGCGAGGGCCTGGCCAAGCTGACCGGTCAGGTGGAGGCGTTGCGCAGCAAGAACGGCGCCACCTCCGACGAGATCGACCGCCTGAGCGTCTCGATCGACGAAGCCGCCGAACGCGCGGAGATCGCCGCCGAAGAACTGGAGATGGCGAAGGCCGAGGGCGGGGTCGAGGAGTCCGACGACGCCGACCTCCAGGGCCGTCACGACCGCGCCGTCGCGGCGAACAACGCGGCCAAGGCGCGGGTCGAGGAACTGGTCAAGGCCGAGCGCGCCGCCGAGCGGGAGATCGCTTCGGAGAAGGCACGCGTCGACGCGTTGTCGATGGGCCTGCGCCGCAAGGACGGCGCCGGGGTGCTGCTCGGCGCCGCCGACCAGCTGCCCGGTCTGCTGGGTTCGGTGGCCGCGCTGATCACCGTGGAACCGGGGCACGAGGTGGCACTGGCCGCCGCGCTCGGCCCGGTCGCCGACGCCATCGCGGTGACCGGTGGCGAGGACGCGCTCGCCGCGCTGAAACTGCTGAAGAGCAACGAATCCGGCCGCGCGGGCATCCTGCTCGGCAGCGATGAGTACACAGTGGACACCACGGGCTGGCCCAGCCTGCCGCCGGGGGCGCGCTGGGCGCGCGAGGTGGTCACCGCGCCGGTGGCGCTGCGCCCGGCGGTCGAGCGCGCGCTCGACCGGGTGGCCGTCGTGGACAACCTGGAGACCGCGCGCGGGCTGGTCGCCGTGCACCCGTCGGTCAGCACGGTCACCGCCGACGGTGACGTGTTCGGCGCGCACTGGGCGATGGGCGGGTCCGCGCGCCAGGAGAGCGTGATCGAGGTGCAGGCGGCCGTCGACGAGGCGCAGAACCGCCTGGTGGCCGCCGAACGCTCGCTGGAACGCACCGCCGCCGAACTCGAGGGCGCGCGGGCCGAGCAGCAGGCGCGGCGCGAGGAGGTCGGGCAGGCCAAGGAGGCGATGAGCGAGGCGAAGGTCCGCCGCGCGCGGTCGTCCGAGCGGCTCAACCGCGTGCAGCAGGCGGCCCGGTCCGCCGAGGCCGAGGTGACCCGCCTGCGCGAGCAGCGCGCCAAGGTGGAACGCAGCCGGGAGCAAGCGCTTGCGCAGCTGGCCGAGCTGGAGGAACGGCTGAGCGCGGTGGCCGAGCAGCCGGTCGACGAGGACCCCGACACCTCCGAGCGCGACCAGGCCGTCGACGAGCTGGCGGCGCTGCGGCAGGAGGAGGTCGAGGCGCGGCTGGCGCTGCGGACCGCCGAGGAGCGGTCACGCGGGCTGGCAGGCAAGGCCGAATCCCTGCGCCGGGCGGCGTTCAACGAGCGGCAGGCCCGTGAGCGCGCGGCGAAGGCGCGTGAGGCGCGGGAGCGCGGTGCGGAGATCGCGGCGGCCGTGGTCGAGGCCGGTGAGTACGCGCTGGACCGGATCGAGGTGTCCGTGCAGCGGGCCGCCGCCGAGCGCGACGAGATCCAGGGCGAGCGGCAGCGCCGGGAAACCATGCTCGCGCAGGTCCGCGGCAAGGTCCGGGAGTTCGCCGGTGAGCTGGAGAAGCTGACCGACGCGGTGCACCGCGACGAGGTGCTGCGGGCCGAGCAGCGGCTGCGCCTGGAGCAGCTGGAGACCAAGATCGCCGAGGACTTCGGCATCGGCCTCGACGACCTCGTCGCCGAGTACGGTCCCGAGGTGCCGGTGCCGCCGAGCGCCGGGGAGGTCGCCGAGTACGAGGCCGCCAAGGAACGCGGTGAGCAGGTCAGCGCCCCGCAGCCGATCCCGTTCGACCGGCCCACCCAGCAGCGCCGCGCCAAGCGCGCCGAACGGGACCTGACCCTGCTCGGCAAGGTCAACCCGCTGGCGCTGGAGGAGTTCGCCGCGCTGGAGGAGCGTTACAAGTTCCTGTCCACGCAGCTGGAAGACCTCAAGGCCACGCGCAAGGACCTCCTGACGGTGATCAAGGAGGTCGACGACAAGATCCTCGAGGTGTTCAGCACCGCCTACACGGACGTGGCGCGCGAGTTCGAGGTCGTGTTCTCGGTGCTGTTCCCCGGCGGGGACGGGCGGATGGTGCTCACCGAGCCGGACGACCTGCTCACCACCGGCGTCGACGTGGAGGCCCGGCCGCCCGGCAAGAAGGTCAAGCGGCTGTCGCTGCTCTCCGGCGGGGAGAAGTCGCTGGTCGCGGTGGCCATGCTGGTGGCCATCTTCCGCGCCCGGCCGTCGCCGTTCTACGTGATGGACGAGGTCGAGGCGGCGCTGGACGACACCAACATGCGGCGGCTGATCGGGTTGCTGGAGCAGTTGCGGGAGAGTTCGCAGCTGATCATCATCACCCACCAGAAACCGACCATGGAAATCGCCGACGCGCTGTACGGCGTGAGCATGCAGGGCGACGGCATCACGAAGGTGATCTCGCAGCGCCTGCGCACCCAAGCCAAGCCGCCACCGGCACGGGTCACGGCACCCCCGGGGGAGGCGGAAGGTGAGCCCGCGCCGGTGCCCGGGGCCGCGCCTGCGGCGGAGGCCGCAGCTGAAGCCGAGACCGCAGCGGTGGCCGAGCCCGCACCGGCAGCCGAGCCCGCACCGGCAGCCGAGGCCGAAGGCGAGCCCGTCGCCGACTGAAAAAACGGTGGCGGTGGCCGGCTCGATGCGGCACGGTCGGCCCATGGTTTCCCAGCTGCAGAACGTTGCGATCGATGCGGTCGACGCCTACGAACTGGCCCGCTTCTGGAGCGAGGTGACCGGCTTCCCGCTCCACCCGGAGGACGAACCGGGGGACGAGGAGACGCAGGTGATGCTGCCGGAGGGGCCGCTGCTGCACTTCAACCAGGTCCCGGAACCGAAAACGGCGCAGAAGAACCGGATCCACCTGTGCCTGCGCCCGGAAACCACGCGGGAAGCGGAAACCGAGCGCCTGCTGGCCCTCGGCGCGACGCTGGTGGCGGACCGCCGCCAGCCGGACGGCACGGGCTGGGTCGTGCTGGCCGATCCCGAGGGCAACGAGTTCTGCGTGCTGCGCAGCGCGGCCGAACGCGCCGGCGGCTAACCGGCGCGGGGCACACCGCGTTGCTTCGCCTCCGGCAGCAGGTGGCAGCCGGTGATCACCCCGATGATCGTGTTGGCCTTCTCGGAGCCGGTGCTCACGGTGAGGGTCGCGGCGTAGGGGTCGTGCAGGTTCACCAGGCGGATCCCGGGTTTGTCGACGGTCAGGCCCGGGGTGGTGAAGCCGTGGGGCGCGGCGACGCGTTCGATGGTCTCCACCGCCCGTTCCCAGTGTTCCGCCGGGATCACCGCCGCGCTCAGGCGGCCCCCCAGCAACTGGCCCCTCGCGTCCCAGCCGTCCACCTCGTCGAAGGCGGAGCAGCCCGGGTTGACGCTGTTCTCGCCCCCGCGTTCCGACGGCGGCAAGCCGAATTCGGCGGTGAGCGCGACCGCGATCTCGTCCTGCAACTGCTCGTACCGCGCCACCGCTTCGTCGATGTCCGGCCGTCGCATCAGCTCGGCCCACTGCTGTTCGAGGCTCATGTCGTCTCGCGAACTGTCGTTGCCGGAAGGGTTGCACGCGCCGAGGAGGACGGCGCCGAGGAGCAGGGCGAGAACCCTCGGTGCGGTCACCGGGAAATTGCCGCTTCGGGGTGGCCGGACACGATGGCGGCCAGGTTGTACTCGCTGGTGGCCAGCTGCCCGTCGCCCAGGGCGTACTGGCTGTGCCCGGACGAACCGGACATCGGTCCCAGCGAACCGGTGCCCGCTTCCGTGGACAGCTGGCTGATGCCGGGAACGTCGCTGACGTGCGGGCCGTACCTGCCGCCGTGGGGCACGACCTCGGCGACGGCGTCACCGGCCGCGGACATGTTGTACGCGTGGCCTTCTGGCAGGTTGAGGTCCGCGGCCTGGAACAGCGGGTTGTGCCCCGGCGAGAGGCCCGGTGAGCCGAAGAAGACCGCGTCGTCGACACCATGTCCTTGCCCCAGCGCGATTCCGGTGGTGGTGGAGCCGTACGAGTGGCCGAGCGCGGTGAGGTGCGGGTCGTCCGGGCGGGCGGCGTCGAGCCCCTCGTGGAACCGGGCGAGCTTGGCCGCCCCCGCTTCGGCGGGCGCTCCGGTGAGGAGGCCGTCGAGGTCTTCGGCACGGGTGGTCGGCGGTTCGTAACCCAGCCACGTCACCACGGCCACGGAGTCACCGGTCGGGCTGTCACCGAGCATCCTGTTGGCGTAGGCGCGGACCTCGTTCATGTCCTCGACGTAGCCGGGCATGCTGTGCTGCACGTTGGAGTTCATGCCCGGGGTGAACACGCCGACGTGCTCGGCCTTGTCCACGTCACCGGCGGCGACGGCGGCCTTGGGCCGGTCGCCGCTGAGGTCGAGCGAGAGGAGTTGCCGGTCGGGCAGGGGTTTTCCGGTGCGGGGGTCGAGCGTCATCCGGTCGACCGAAGCCAGGCCCGCCAGCTTGTCGTCGATCTTGGTGATCTCCGACCGCAGGACGTTGCGCGTGTTCTGGTGACCGGGCCCGTTGGTCAGTTCGCCCAGTTGGCGTTCCAGGTCGGCGCGGGCGTGCTGCAGGCTCGTCCGTTGCTTTCCGACCAGTGCGAGGTTGGCTTCGCTGCGGGCCCACGCCTGCACACCGTCGCGGTTGCCGACGAGTTCGGGCAGGTCGTGGATCAGGCGGCGTTGCTGGTTCGGGGACAGGGCCGCCCACCAGCCGGCGTTCTGCGTGACGGTGGCGCCCTCCGGTGGCGGGGCCAGGATGGACAAGCCGCCGACGGTGAACCCCGCTTCGCCGAAGGCGGCCAGGCCGGTGTGCGCGTTGTCGTTGCCGGTGACGTCGATGGTGGTGCCGGCCAGGATGCCGTTCAGCACGGCGCAGCAATCGGCGTCGATGTCCTCCGCCTGCCGGATGACCTGGGCCACCCGGTCGGCGAGTTCGACGGCGAACCGCTTGCGCTCGGCGGCGACGGCCTCGGCCGGTTCCGGCGGGGTGTTCGCCGGGAGGCCGAGATCGGTCACCGAGCCGTCCGGTCCGATGGCGAAGTTGTGCGCTCGAGCCAAGGCGAGCACCTCTTCCCGGCCGTGCACCACCCCGGTGATCGCGTCGCCCGCGTCGCCGAACGCGCGGCGCGCGGCGCCCATTTCGGCAGCCAGTTCCTCGGCGCCGTCGACCAGTTCGGTGACGCGGCCGAGCGCGGCGTCGGCTGCCTGGCCGGACCACCCTTCGACGCTGGAGACCGTGCGCAGTTCGTCGGAAGCCGCGACGAGCTTGAGGTATTCGACGTTGATGCCGCCGACCGCGTGCAGGGTCGGCCCGGGTTCCCAGCGCAGGATTTCGGCCCAGCTGACCATCAGACCGGCCTCCGGCCACCGGTGGTCTCACGCAGCTCGGCTTCGGCCGCCGCTTCGTTCGAGTCGTAGCGTTGAGCCGCTTCGCCGAACGCGTCGGAGACTTCGGCGAAGCCGGCGGTCAATTCGTTCACCCGGGAACTCCATGCGGTGCGGATCGCTTCGACCTTGCCGAGCAGCCGCGCGCCGGGCACCCCGGCCTCGCCGCCGGGCAAGCTGTTCGCGGCGGCCACGCCGGCGATCGCGTCCGAGGCACCCCGTGCCGCCACGCTCGCCTCACGCAAGGCCGCCACCACGGCCTGGTATCCAGCCACGGCACCTCCTGAGTCGCGGTGGCCATCACGCTAGGACACCGTTCAGGTGCTGTCAGCTATGTTCACCGGTCTCGGCTAGTGCACTGGCCGGTCGGCCAGGGCCCGTCCGGCGGAAAGTGACCGTTTCGCACCCTCGTTCTGGCAGGATGCCCCGGGTGAGTGAGTCAGCGTGGCCGGCGGGGGATCCGCGGCGCTTCTTCGACGCTCCGATCGACGCCGAGCAGCTGCGCGCGAGCAGCCCCAACGTCCACGCCAGGGCGATCGCGCTGACCACCGGGCTGGTGGCCGGGGCGCTGCTGGTGGCGCTGGGCTGGTGGGCCATCGCCGACGGGCGGTGGTGGTCGGTGGTGCTGGGGGTGCTGGTGGTGCTCGCCGGGCTGTACGCGGTGGTGCGCGGCTTCCGCGCCGAGCACGCGGTCAAGCCGTTCCGCGGCGGGCAGCTGGTGCCCGGTGTGGTGGTGCAGCAGGCCGACGGCGAGGTCGAGATCCTGGTGCTCGGTGACATCTCCCGCGACCCGGTGTCCCCGCCCCGCTTCGCCTACCGGCTGATCGCCTTCCGCGCCCGCGAGGGCACGCAGTTCGTGCCCGGGCAGTGGGTGCCGTGCGTGATGCACGGGTTCGTCGGCCCCGGCCGCCGCGACACCTGGTGGAACTTCGAGGCGTCCCCGGTGTCCTGGGCCACCGCCGACGCGTCGGTGCTGCAGAACGCGGACCGGATGATCCCCGAGGCCGAGTGGGACCAGTTGCTCAGCGGTGCCGAGCGGCTCACCGAGCTGCGCCGCAAGGTGAGCAGGCTGATCGAGATCCCGGACAGCGAACTGCCCGAGGTGCTGCGCCGCCCGCCGAGCCGGATCGGGGTGCCGGTGGAGTGGCAGGAATCGGGGCGTGCCCGGTTCGTCGGCTCGCTCTCGGACCGGATCCACCCCGCTGTTTCCTGAGCGGGCGAGAAAAAGGGTGGCTCCCCGGCGGGAAGCCACCCTTTTTGCCGCGCTCAGGCAGCCTTGGCGGCGGTCGCCTCGGCCGCCTTCGGATCCGGGGTGCGGTGCCGCAGCGACAGCAGGCCGCCGACCACCAGCGTGATGATCACCCCGGCCAGGGTGTACCACGGGAACGCCAGCGCGACGTTGTTCCCCGCCGCCTTCGAGAAGTCGACGCCGAGCAGTGCCCCGCTGGCCTTGTCGAACTTCACGCCGAGGATGACGAACGCCATCACCACCACGGTCGCCACGAACGCGGCGATCGCGTCCGGCTGCCGGGCCTTCTTGATCAGCAGCCCCAGGAGGAACGCGCCGAGCAGCGCGCCGTAGGTGTAACCGGTGATGCCCAGCGCCTGCACCACGATCGGGTCGCTGGTCGAGGTGAACGAGGCGAAGAAACCGGCGAAGACGATCAGGATGCCGGCCCAGATGATCGTCCAGATGCGACCCTGCTTGAGCCGGTCCTCATCGGAGAGCTGCCTGCCGATCACCCGCTCGTACACGTCGGTCACCGTCGACGACGCCAGCGCCCCGAGCGAGGAACTCAGTGCGGCGGCGAGGATCCCGGCGATCACGAACCCGGACAACCCGCTCGGCAGCTCCGTCACGATGAAGTTCGCGAACAGCTCGTCGTTGGTGTTCAGCCCCAGTTGCTTGACCGGGTCCAGTCCGTTGTAGAACGCCCACAGCATCACGCCGATGAACAGGAACAGGGCGAACTGCAGGAACACCACCACCCCGGAGGCGATCAACGCCTTCTGCGCCGCACGCAGGTCGTTGGTGGCCTGCAGCCGCTGCACGATCAGCTGGTCCGAACCGTGCGAGGCCATCGACAGCACCGCACCGCCGATCACCGCGGTGATGACGGCGTACTGCCCGGTCAGCGGATTCGACGAGAAGTCGAGCAGCTGGAACTTGTTGGCGTCCACCGCCTTCGAGAACCAGCCGTCGGGCAGGTTGGCCGCCAGCACCCAGATCACCACGATGCCGCCGAGCACGTACCAGAGCATCTGGATGGCGTCGACCCAGACCACGGCCCGCACGCCGCCGAAGAAGCTGTAGACCACCATCGCGATGCCCAGCGCGATCACGATCGCCCAGTACGACACGTTCAGGCCGTACGCGCCGAGCACCACCTTGACCGGGATCGCGGTGGCGAACAGGCGGATGCCGTCCGCCGCGGTCCGCGTCAGCAGGAAGGTCACCGAAGCGGTGCCCTGCAGCCCGCTGCCGAACCGCCTGCCGAGGAAGGCGTACGCGGTCACCAGGTTGCCTGCCACGTACCGGGGCAGCAGCACGAACGAAACCACGATGCGGCCCAGGATGTACCCGATCGCCAGTGACAAGTAGGTCATGCCACCCGCACCGGGGGTGGCGATGTAGGCGACCGTGGGCACGGACAACACGGTCAGCGTCGACGTTTCCGCCGACACCACCGAAAGGCACGCCACCCACCACGAGATCTTGCCCTCGCCGACGAAGTAGTCGTTACCGGACTTCTGCCGGCCGCCGATCACGATGCCGAGCAACGGCATCCCCACCAGAAAGATCGCGATGATCGCGAGGTCGACTGCACGCATTGACATCTCCTACCGTGTTTTGCCCCGCGGCGCTATACGCAAGCGGGTAATGGCCGCGGGCAAGGGGGGCGGCGGCACCACCGGGTGCGCACCGGGCGTGATGCTGCCGAGCAGGCGCGGACCGGCGGCGCCGGTGGCGCTCGGCAGGTTCGCCGGGTGCCCGTGCCAGGTCAGCCAGCCCAGCAACGCGGTCAGGTGGGCCTCCTTCGCCGCGCGGGGCAGGCCGAAGTCGTCACTGGTCCGCAGTTCGGCACCGGTCAGCCGCGCCGCGAGCGCGTGCACCAGCGCCGGGTTTTCCACGCCACCACCGGAAGCCACCACGGTGCCCGCGTCGTGGCGGGCGCATTCGGCGGCGATGGTGACGGCGGTCAGTTCGGTCAGGGTGGCGAGCAGGTCCTCACCGGAGAGTGCGAGACCGTGGGTGTGCTCGTGCAGGTAGTCGCGGTGGAAGTGTTCCTTGCCGGTGCTCTTCGGCGCGGGTGCGGCGTAGTACGGGTCCGCGAGCAGCCGCTCCAGGAGTCCGGTGTGGACGGTCCCGGCGGCGGCGAGCCGGCCACCGAGGTCGCTGCGCTGCCTGCCTCCGGTCACGGTGGTGGCGGCGAGGTCGAGCAGCGCGTTGCCCGGTCCGGTGTCGTAGGCCAGCGTGCCTTCGCCGTTCCGCACCACGGTGATGTTCGCGATGCCGCCGATGTTCAGCGCCACCGCGGCTTTGCCGGTGTCTTCGGCGAGGCCGCGCAACCACAGCTGGTCGAGCGTGCTGGCCAGCGGGGCGCCGTGCCCGCCCGCCGCGACGTCGCGGGCCCGCAGGTCCGCGACCACCGGCAGCCCGGTGCGCTCGGCGATCCAGGCCGGCTGGCCGAGCTGCAGCGTGCCGCGGGCGCGGCCGTGCTCGACCCAGTGGAACACCGTCTGCCCGAGCGAGGCGATCAGCCCGGCGCCACCGGCCAGCTCGACCCCGGTGGCGGCCGCTTCGGCGAACGCCTGGCCGACCAGGGTGTCGAGCCGGGTGAGTTCCTCGGCGGTGCACGGGTTCGGGGGCAGCGCGGCGAGCAGCCGTTCGCGGAGTTCGCCGGGGTATGGGACCTCCGCCTCGGCCAGCGGGGTCAGCTCGACCTCGCCGTCGTCGGCGCACAACCGGGCGGCGGCCACGTCGATGCCATCGATCGACGTGCCCGAGAGGAGCCCCACGACGGTGAGGGGCTCGCCAGAACGAGCGGTCACGGAGGAGTGGTCTAGTCCCCGGCGAGGCCGGGGCGCAAGCGGAATCGTTGCTTCTTGTCCAAACCGAGTTCACTTCGGTGGAGGCTTGGCCTGGGCGCGGGGGCGGATCGGCCGGACCGGCGCCGGATGCGAGGATGACCGCGTGTCGAGCAACCTCTGGTTCTGGATCATCGTCGTAGTCGTCGTGCTGCTGGCGGTCGCGCTGGTCGCCGGGCTGGCCATCGCGCGCAAGCGCAAGATCAGCCTGGCTGAGGACGCGGCGGAGGCAGCCAAGCAGGTCAAGCCCAAGGGCGGTGGCTACCAGGCGGGTGGCGGCATCGCGCTGGCGCCCGGCGGTGAGAAGGAGCCGCACCCGGCGGGGGAGCGCACCGAGGTCGACGGCCAGCCGGGAGTCGGGGACGACGCCTCCGTGCCGCGGGACGCGCCCAAGCGCGGGATCGTCGACGTGGTCCTGCCGGACGAGACCGAGAAGCCCGAGGTCAAGCCGGAACCGGAGCCCGCGCCCGAACCGGAGCCCGAACCCGAGCCGGTCGAGGAGATCGCGCCCGCCAGCGGCCGGATCGAGCGGCTGCGCGGACGGCTGTCGAAGTCGCGCTCGGCCTTCGGCCAGAGCCTGCTCGGCCTGCTCGGCGCGGGTGACCTGGACGAGGACTCCTGGCAGGACGTGGAGGACACGCTGCTGATCGCCGACCTCGGCGCGGCGACCACCACGGAGATCGTCGAGAAGCTGCGCTCGGAGCTGTCCGTGCGTGCGGTCCGCACCTCCGAAGAAGCCAGGGGTGTGCTGCGCGAGGTGCTGATCGGCGCGCTGGCGACCGAGGGCGACCGCGCGGTGCGCGCGCTGCCGCACGGCACCGGTGAGGAGAAGAAGCCCGCGGTGGTGCTGGTGGCCGGGGTGAACGGCACCGGGAAGACCACCACCACCGGCAAGCTGGCGCGGGTGCTGGTGGCGCAGGGCCGCGACGTGCTGCTGGGCGCCGCCGACACCTTCCGCGCCGCCGCCGCCGACCAGCTGCAGACCTGGGCCGACCGCGTCGGCGCCGAGGTGGTCCGCGGCAAGGAGGGCGCCGACCCGGCCGCGGTCGCCTTCGACGCGGTCAAGCGCGGCACCGACGCCGGGGTGGACACCGTGCTGATCGACACCGCCGGCCGCCTGCACACCAAGACCGGCCTGATGGACGAGCTCGGCAAGGTCAAGCGGGTGGTGGAGAAGCAGGCCAAGGTGGACGAGGTGCTGCTGGTGCTCGACGCCACCACCGGGCAGAACGGGCTGATGCAGGCCCGCGTGTTCGCCGAGGTGGTGGACGTGACCGGGATCGTGCTGACCAAACTGGACGGCACCGCCAAGGGCGGCATCGTCTTCCAGGTGCAGCGCGAGCTGGGCGTACCGGTCAAACTGGTCGGCCTCGGCGAAGGCGCCGACGACCTGGCCCCCTTCGAAGCCGGCGCCTTCGTCGACGCCCTGCTGGGCTGACTTCCACGTCTTGGTGATCCGGGCGGCCGGCTTCGCCGCCCGGAGGTTCACCTCTCCGTGATCCGCGCGGACAGCTCCTTCGCCACCCGCTGGACCACCGGGGCGATGCGGGTGACCGCCTCCTTGGTGAGCCTGCCCTCCGGCCCCGAAACCGAGACCGCCGCCGGGGTCGGGGTGCCGGTGAGGGCGACCGCCACGCAGCGCACCCCGATCTCCTGCTCGCTCTCGTCCAGCGCGTACCCCTGCTCGGCGATCTCCCGCAGGTGGTCGAGCAGCGCGTCCGGGTCGGTGAGGGTGTGCGCGGTGTACGCGGGCGTGCCCGTCCTGGCCAGCAGCGCGCGGGCCTCGTCGGCGGGCAGCCGCGCGAGCATCGCCTTGCCGACGCCGGTGCCGTGCGGCAGCAGCCGCCTGCCCACCTCGGTGAACATGCGCATCGAGTGCTTCGACGGGACCTGGGCGACGTAGACCACCTCGTCGCGCTCCAGGATCGCCAGGTTCGCCGTCTCCCCGGTCTCCTCCACCAGTTCCGCGAGCAGCGGCCGGGTCGCGGTGCCGAACTGCACCCCGGCGTGTTCCCCCAGCCGGATGAGCCGGGCCCCCAGCGCGTACCGGCGATTGGCCTGCTGCCGGACGTACCCGAGGTCGAGCAGGGTGCGGATCAGCCGGTGGATGGTGGGCATCGGGAGTCCCGATGCGGCGGCCAGTTCGGAGAGACTTGCCTCACCCCCGGCGTCGGCCAGGCGTTCCAGCAGCTCAAAGGCCCGCTGCAGCGACTGGACGCTGCCTGGCCTGCGTTGAGTTTCCGCCATGCAGAAACTATAGTCCGCGAAATAGAAGACGTCTCCAAGTTGGGGTGTTCACACATGTCTGAAGTTCGTGTCCTCGGAGATTCCGTCGAAGGCAGCGAGGAGGTCCTCACGCCCGAAGCGCTGGAGTTCCTCGCCGGTCTGCACACCGCTTTCGCGGCCCGCCGGGACGAGCTGCTCCAGGCCCGCCGCGCCCGCCGCGAGGAAGCCGCGCGCACCGGCAAGCTCGACTTCCTGCCGGAGACCGCGCAGGTGCGCGAGGGCGACTGGAAGGTGGCCGACGCGCCGCCCGCGCTGCGCGACCGCCGGGTGGAGATCACCGGGCCGACCGATCGCAAGATGACCATCAACGCGCTCAACTCCGGCGCCAAGGTGTGGCTGGCCGACCTGGAGGACGCCAACACCCCGCACTGGCGCAACGTGGTCGGCGGGCAGCTCAACCTGCGCGACGCCATCCGCGGCGACATCTCGCTGACCACCCCGGAGGGCAAGAGCTACCAGCTGCGCGACGACGTCGAGCACGCCACCATCGTGGTCCGCCCGCGTGGCTGGCACCTCGACGAGCGCAACCTGGAGTTCGACGGCCGGGCGGGCGTCGGTGCACTGGTCGACTTCGGCCTGCACTTCTTCCACAACGCGCGTGCCCTGCTGGCCGTCGACAAGGGCCCGTACTACTACCTGCCGAAGATGGAGAGCCACCTCGAGGCGCGCCTGTGGAACGACGTGTTCACGCACGCGCAGAAGGAGCTGGGCATCCCGCACGGCACCATCCGCGCCACCGTGCTGATCGAGACCATCCCGGCGGCGTTCGAGATGGAGGAGATCCTCTACGAGCTGCGTGAGCACGCCTCCGGCCTGAACGCGGGCCGCTGGGACTACCTGTTCAGCGTGATCAAGTACTTCCGCGACGCGGGTGAGAAGTTCGTGCTGCCGGACCGCAACACCGTCACCATGACCGCGCCGTTCATGCGGGCCTACACCGAACTGCTGGTGCGCACCTGCCACAAGCGCGGGGCGTTCGCGATCGGTGGCATGGCCGCGTTCATCCCCAGCAAGGACCCGGAGGTCGCGGAGAACGCGTCGAAGAAGGTCCACGCCGACAAGGCGCGGGAGGCGGGCGACGGGTTCGACGGCTCGTGGGTGGCGCACCCCGGCATGGTCGAGCTGTGCAAGGAGGAGTTCGACAAGGTGCTCGGCGACCAGCCGAACCAGCTCCACCGCACCCGTGACGAGGTGAGCGTGACCGCCGAGCAGCTGCTCGACGTGGCGTCCACCGAGGGCGGCGCGACCGAGGCGGGGTTGCGTGGCGCGGTCGACGTCGGCGTCCGCTACATCGCTTCCTGGCTCAGCGGGAACGGGGCCGCGGCCATCCACAACCTGATGGAGGACGCGGCGACCGCGGAGATCTCCCGGTCGCAGATCTGGCAGTGGGTGCGCAACGGCACCGAACTGGACAACGGGCAGCGGGTCACCCGCGAGCTGGTGCGCGAGGTGCTCGCCGAGGTCCGCCGGGACCTGACCGGCACCGTCCAGGACGACCTGCTCAAGGAGGCGGTCGAGCTGTTCGAGGAGGTCGCGCTGGCCGAGGAGTTCGTCGACTTCCTGACCCTGCCGGCCTACGAGCGGATCAAGTAGCGCGATGGCGGACGGGCGGCTCACCGAGGACGTCTACGCGCACGTCGACGCCCGCCTCGCCGAGGTGGACGCCCGGGTCGCCGGGCGCTACCCCGGTGAGCCGCCCGGCCGCCAGCCGGTGCACACGGTGTACGTGCCCGCCGGCCGGTTCACCGCCGACCTGCCCGCCCGGTGGGGTGCGCGGGCCGTGGCCGCGCTGGACGAGCACGGTCCACTCGAGACGGACGATTCCCGCGTGCGCGCGAAGCTGGCCGCGGAACCGATCGAGGACCTGCGGATCGACTTCGAGGACGGCTACGGCCGCCCGGACGACGGCACCGAGGACGCCGCCGCGCTGGCCGCGGGTGCCGAACTGGCGGCGGCGGTGCGCGACGGCCAGGCGCCGCCGTTCACCGGCATCCGGTTCAAGGGCTTCGAGCAGGCCACCCGGCGTCGCGGCATCCGCACGCTGGACCTGTTCCTGGGCGGTTTGCTCGACGGGGGTGAGCTGCCGGCCGGATTCGTGGTGACGCTGCCGAAGGTCACCGCCGTCGAGCAGGTGGCGGCCTGCGCGGAGGTGCTCGGGCGGCTGGAACCGGCGTACGGCCTGGCCACCGGTTCGCTGCGGTTCGAAGTGCAGGTGGAGACGGCCCAGTCGATCCTGGCCGAGAACGGCACCGTCGCCGTGCCGCGGATCATCGAGGCGGGCGCGGGCCGGATCAGCGGACTGCACTACGGCACCTACGACTACAGCGCCGGACTGGGCATCAGCGCCGAGCACCAGAGCATGGAGCACCCGGCGGCGGACTTCGCGAAGGGCTTCATGCAGGTCGCCGCCGCCGGAACCGGGGTACGCCTGTCGGACGGCTCGACGAACAAACTGCCGGTGGGGGACACCGAGACCGTGCGCGCGGCGTGGCGGGAGCACCTGCGGTTGATCCGGCGTTCCCTGGAACGCGGGTTCTACCAGGGCTGGGACCTGCACCCGCACCAGCTGCCGAGCCGGTACGCGGCCACCTACGCCTTCTTCCGCACGGGCTTCGAAGCCGCCGCGGACCGGCTGCGTGCCTACGCGGCCCAGGCCGGGGGCGGCTTCCTCGACGAACCGGCCACCGCGCAGGCGCTGGCGGCCTACCTGTGCCGGGGCCTGGACTGCGGCGCGCTGGACGAAGCCGACCTGCCCGGCCTGGACCGGGCGGCGCTGGACGGGTACGTCCGCCGCGTCACCCCGTGATGCGCAGGGCCAGGTAGACGTCGACCTGGTTGGTGAACTCGGTCAGGTCGAGGCCGAGCAGTTCACCGGCCCGCCCGATCCGGTACCGCAGCGTGTTCACGTGGATGTGCAGGGCTTTCGCGGCGACGGCCGGTGATCCGGAGGATTCCAGGAAGACCCGCACGGTGTGCACCAGGTCGCTGTGCTGCGCGGCGTCGTAGTCCAGCAGCGGGCCGAGCACCCGCCGCCGCAGGGTGGCGCGCAGTTCGTCGGACACCCCGGCGAGCACCAGCCGGTGCACGCCGATCTCCTCGCCGGGGACGACGGCCACGCGGTCGTCCCGCCCGGCGCCGACCTCCAGCGCGTGCCCGGCTTCTTCCAGCGCACCACGCACCCCGGTCAGCGCCGCCGGGCCGCCGATGCCGACCAGCACGCGGTCCACCGGCAAAGCCGGTTCCACTGTGGACAGCGCGCGGGCGGCGGCCGACGGCCAGTCGGCCGGCCAGTCCCCGGCGACCAGGGCGCAGGCGTCCGCACCGACCCGGCCGCGCAGCACCCGCACGGGGTGACCGGCGAGCAGTTCGTCGAGCAGGTCACCGGCGACGCCCTCGGCGCGCACGAGCACCACGCGGACCGGGGTCTCCGGCGACCAGCCCGCCGCGGCGAAGACCTCGCCGGGATCACCACCGCCGGTCAGCACCCGGAAGAGTGATCTTTCCGCCTCGGTCCGGCGGGCCGGCGCACGCCGCCTGCCGAGCAACGCGGCGACCTCGGCGGCGACCTCGCGCCGCCGACCGGTGCCGGATCCGCCGACCACCAGTGCCCACGGCACGGTGAAGCCGTCCCCGGCGGGCAGCACGGTGTACCGGCTGTCCACCTCGGTGCCCGCGCTGAACGCGGCGGCCAGCGGCTCGGCCTCGGGCAGCAGCAGCCCGGTGCCCGCCACCACGCGGCCGGTCCCGGCCAGCACCCAGCACGGCCGGCCGAGTTCCGCGGCCCCCAGCCGCAGCAGGTCCGGCAGCGGCAGGTCCGCCGCGTGCGCGGGCAGGCGGCTCGGCGGGGACTCGCGATCGGCGGCCAGTGCCAGCACCACGCGTTCGACGATCACCGCGAACGACAGGTCGGGCGGCACTTCGAGCAGCGGGATGCGGTGGCGGGCGCAGGCGGTCACCAGGTCGCCGGGAATGCCGCCGGAGTCCGCACCCGACGCGGCCAGCGCCGCCGTGCCCGCCCGCGCCAGCGCCGCCACGAACGGTTCGGCGTCGCCGGGACCGCGCCACCACAGCAGTCCGGTGAGCACCAGTTCGCCAGCCGAGAGGTACCGGCTGGGGTCCGGCAGCTCGGTGCCGTACACCCGGGTGACCCGCCGGTCGAGCAGGTCACCGCCGCCACGCAGGCGCAGGCGCAGCTCCGGCAGCTCCAGCAGAGTCCTCACCACGGTCATAGGCTTCGTAGAAAACCACAAGCGGCGGGTGCCGCGCTCACGGAGTTTCGTGTCCGGCCACCGTTGCCGACCCGGTGCCCCCGCTGTCTACTGGGATATCCACGGAGAAGGGACGGGGTAGAAGTGGACTTCCTGCGCCCGGCCACGCTGCCGGAGGCGCTCGCGATCAAGGCGGAGCGCCCCGGCGCGGTGCCCATCGCCGGGGGCACGGACGTGATGGTCGAGCTGAACTTCGACCACCGCAGGCCCGAAGCGCTGCTCGACCTGACCGGGATCGCCGGACTCGGGGAGTGGGGTGCGGACGACGGCACCATCCGGCTCGGCGCGGGGGTGCCGTACACGCGGCTGATCGAACAGCTCGGCGGGCGGCTGCCGGGGCTGGCGATGGCCGCGCGCACGGTCGGCTCACCGCAGATCCGCAACCGCGGCACGGTCGGCGGCAACCTCGGCGCGGCGTCGCCCGCCGGGGACACCCACCCGGTGCTGCTGGCCACCGGTGCCACCATCGAAGTGGCGTCGGTGCGCGGTTCCCGGACGATCCCCGCCGACGAGTTCTACCTCGGGGTGAAGCGCAACGCGCTGGAGCCCGACGAGCTGATCACCGCGGTCCACCTCCCCGAGGCCGAGGCACCGCAGCAGTTCTCCAAGATCGGCACCCGCAACGCGATGGTGATCGCGGTGTGCTCGTTCGGCCTCGCGCTGCACCCGGAGCAGGGGCGGGTGGGCGCGGCGATCGGGTCGGCGGCACCGACCCCGCGACGCAGCCGGGCCGCCGAGGAGTTCCTTTCCGGTGAGCTGACCGACGCCGGGATGTGGGAATCACCTGCCCCGCTGAAGGATTCGGTGGGCCGCCGGTTCGGGGAACTGGTGGCCGGGAGCACCGAGCCGATCGACGACGTCCGCGGCAGCGCGGCCTACCGCAAGCACGCCCTGTCCGTGCTCGCGCGCCGCACGCTGAGCTGGGCCTGGCAGGAGTACCGAGCAGGGGAGCGTTCATGCGCGTCAACATGACCGTCAACGGCGAACAACGCCAGGCCGACGACGTCTGGGCAGGCGAGAGCCTGCTCTACGTGCTGCGTGAGCGGCTGGGCCTGCCGGGCTCGAAGAACGCCTGTGAGCAGGGTGAATGCGGGTCGTGCACGGTGTACCTGGACGCGGTGCCGGTGTGCGCCTGCCTGGTCGCCGCCGGGCAGGCGGACGGCCGCGAGGTCCGCACGGTCGAAGGGCTCGCCGACGGCGACGTCCTCGACCCGGTCCAGCAGTCCTTTGTGGACGCCGGAGCGGTGCAGTGCGGGTTCTGCACCCCCGGCCTGGTGGTGGCCGCGCACGACCTGCTGGCCAGGGTGCCCGACCCCGGTGACGAGGAGATCCGGGAGGCACTGGCCGGGAACCTGTGCCGCTGCACCGGGTACGAGAAGATCCTCGACGCGGTGAAGCTGGCGGCGGAGCGGGGGGCGAGCGCATGAGCCGGATCGCCGTCCAGGGCGTCTCGGTGTCCACTGTGGACGCCGACGGCACCGAGCACCTCGACGGCCACGTGGTCGTGGAGGACGAGCTGATCACCGCCGTCGGCCCCGGCGCGGCCCCGGACGGGGAGTACGACGAGCGCCTCGACCTCGGCGGGCTCGGCCTGGTCACGCCGGGCCTGGTGAACACCCACCACCACCTGTACCAGTGGGCCACCCGCGGCCTCGCCGCCGATTCGACGCTGTTCGAGTGGCTGGTCGAGCTGTACCCGATCTGGGGCCGCCTCGACGCCGACCACACCCACGCCGCCGCCACCGCCGGGCTGGCCAAGCTCGCGCTCTCGGGCTGCACCACGGTCGCCGACCACCACTACGTCTTCCCCGCCGACGCCGGTGACCAGGTCGAGGCGCTGGTCGCGGCCACCGGCCGGGTCGGGGTGCGCAGCCACCTCGTGCGCGGGTCGATGGACCGGGGGAAGTCCGATGGCGGGTTGCCGCCGGACAACCTGGTCGAGGACACCGAAGCCGCGCTGCTGGGCACCGAGCAGGCGATCGACCGGTACCACGACACCTCGGAGAACGCACACGTCCGGATCGCCGCCGGGCCGTGCTCGCCGTTCACGGTCAGCCGGGCGCTGATGACCGGGGCGGCGGAACTGGCGCGCCGCAAGGGCGTGCGGCTGCACACCCACCTCGCCGAGACGCTCGACGAGGAGGAGCAGTGCCTGGCCGAGGAGGGCTGCACCCCGGCCGAGTACGCCGACGACCTGGGCTGGCTCGGTGACGACGTCTGGCTCGCGCACACCGTGCACCTGGCACCGGGGGCGATCCGCCGGATGGGCAGCACGAAGACCGGTTCGGCGCACTGCCCGACCTCCAACGGCCGCCTCGGCACCGGCATCGCGCCGGTGCGCGACCTGCTCGACGCCGGTGCGCCGGTCGGCCTCGGCGCGGACGGTGCGGCGTCCAACGAGGACGGTGGGCTGGGCGTGGAACTGCACGCGGCGTTGCTCCAGGCGCGCCAGCGAGGCGGGCCGAAGGCGCTGTCCGTGCGCGAGGCGCTGTGGCTGGGCACGATGGGCGGCGCGCGGTGCCTCGGCCGGGACTCGGAACTCGGCTCGATCGAACCCGGCAAGCTGGCCGACCTGGTGGTCTGGGACCTCGGCGGACTCGACCACGCTGGCATCACCGATCCGGTGGCGGCGCTGGTGCTGGGCTCGGCGCCCCGCCCGCACCGCGTGCTCGTCGGCGGCCGCACCGTGGTGGCCGGCGGCGCGCTGGAGACCGCCGACACCGCGGCGATCGCCGCCGACCTGCGCAAGGCGAGCGCCCGGCTGCGGGAGGCGCGATGAGCACCGCCACCGAGGTGGTCACCGAGGGCGGCATCGGCAGCAGCCCGCAGCGCCCGGACGGCACGGTCAAGGTGCGCGGGGAGTTCGCCTACTCGTCGGACCTGTGGCACGAGGACATGCTGTGGGGCACCACCCTGCGCAGCCCGCACCCGTACGCGCGCATCCGGGGCATCGACATCGGCGAGGCGCTGGCCGTGCCCGGGGTGTACGCGGTGCTGACCCACGAAGACGTGCCGGGCAGCAACGCCTACGGCCTGGAGCACCCCGACCAGCCGGTGCTCGCCGTGGACGTGGTGCGCTACCAGGGGGAACCGGTCGCCGTGGTGGCCGCGGACCACCCCGAGACCGCCCGCCGGGCGATGGACCGGATCAAGGTCGACTACCAGGTGCTCGAGCCGGTCACCGACGCCGAAAGCGCCGTCGAAGGCGCGGGTCCGAGGTTGCACCCCGGTGGGAACGTGGTGCGCCACGTGCCGATCCGCCGTGGTGACCAGGCCGCCGAAGCCGCGGTGGTGGTCCGCGGGACCTACGAGGTAGGCATGCAGGACCAGGCGTTCCTCGGGCCGGAGAGCGGTCTGGCGGTGCCCGCCGAGGACGGCGGCGTCGACCTGTTCGTGGCCACCCAGTGGCTGCACGTGGACCAGCAGCAGATCGTCGCGGCGCTCGGGCTGCCGCCGGAGAAGGTGCGGCTGACCCTCGGCGGGGTCGGCGGTGCCTTCGGCGGGCGTGAGGACCTGTCGATCCAGGTGCACGCCTGCCTGCTCGCGCTGCACACCGGCAAACCGGTGAAGATGGTCTACAACCGGGAGGAGTCGTTCCACGGCCACGTGCACCGGCACCCCGCGCGGATGTACTACGAGCACGGCGCCGACCCGGACGGCAGGCTGGTCTACGTCCGGGCGAAGCTGTACCTGGACGGCGGTGCCTACGCGTCGTCGACCGGTGCGGTGGTGGCGAACGCGGCGACCCTGGGCGTCGGGCCGTACGACGTGCCGAACGTGACCATCGACTGCTGGGGTGCGTACACGAACAACCCGCCGTGCGGGGCCATGCGTGGTTTCGGCGCGGTGCAGGCGGCGTTCGGGTACGAGTCGCAAATGGACAAACTCGCCGAGGCGTGCGGGCTGGACCCGGTCGAGGTGCGCCTGCGCAACGCGATGAGCGAGGGCTCGGTCATGCCGACCGGGCAGGTGGTCGACTCCGCGGCACCGGTGGCGGAGCTGCTGGAACGGGTGCGGGACCAGCCGTTGCCGCCGGACAGCGCGTTCGACCTGCGGCGGATGCCCGGCGGGGTGTCGAACTCCACCCACGGCGAGGGGGTGGTGCGCGGGGTCGGCTACGGCGTCGGCATCAAGAACATCTGCTTCTCCGAGGGGTTCGACGACTACTCGACGGCGCGGGTGCGGCTGGAGGTGGTCGGCGGGGAGGCCGTGGCGACCGTGCAGACCGCCGCCTGCGAGGTGGGGCAGGGGCTGGTCACCGTGCTGCAGCAGATCGTGCGCACGGAGCTGGGCGTGGACCAGGTGACCGTGCTGCCGATGGACACCACGATCGGCAACGCGGGGTCGACCTCGGCCTCACGGCAGACCTACGTGACCGGCGGGGCGGTGCGGGCGGCCTGCCTGGCGGTGCGGGCTTCGCTGCACGAGCGGGTGGCGGCGCCGCTGGTCGCCGACGTCAGCCTGGCGCAGGCGCTGGGGGACACGGTGATCGAGGAGACCGTCGAATGGCGGCACCGGCCGACCACCACGCTGGACCCCGAGACCGGTGCGGGCCACGCGCACGTGCAGTACGGCTTCGCCGCCCACCGGGCGGTCGTCGACGTGGACACCGAACTGGGTTTGGTGAAGGTGGTGGCGCTCGACTGCGCGCAGGACGTCGGGCGGGCGCTGAACCCGCAGGCCGTCCTCGGCCAGATCCAGGGCGGTTCGGCGCAGGGTCTGGGGTTGGCGGTGATGGAGGAGATCCAGATCGAGGGAGGCAAGATCCGGAACCCTTCGTTCACCGACTACCTCATCCCGACGGTCCTGGACATGCCCCCGATGTCGATCGACGTCCTCGAGCGGGCGGACCCCCACGCCCCCTACGGCCTGCGAGGCGTCGGGGAACCGCCGACCATCTCCTCGACTCCGGCGATCGTCGCCGCGATCCGGGCAGCCACGGGGCGTGCTCTGGAACGGGTACCGGTGCGGCCGGAGCACTTGACCGTCGGCTTTTGAGGCGCAGGGGACGTGCGGTTCCGCGTAGCCGCCCTACACGTTCGCGCAAACACCGTCCACCCGAACCGCCACCTGTGGACAACCAGCACCAGCCAACCCCCACTGTCGGGGGCACGCGGTACGCTGGACTTGGGAACGCCCCCCTGGGAGTGGCGGGGGTATTTCTGGTGTTGGGTGCCCGCCGCCAACACTCGCCTGGTTCCGCATGGGGTTCAGCCGTCGCGCCTCAGGACCGCTGATCTCCCAGAAGGCGTTCAGCGTAGGCAACGCACGAGGCGCAAGCCGCGTCCATCGGTTCCGTGTCGCGCATGGCGCGGCAGAGGACAAAAGCCCCTTCCAACGCGTTGATCACCGCGAACGTCAGCTTCCGGGCATCGGCTTCCGAGAGGCCGAAGGCGGCGATCCCCCGCGTCCCCGCCTCGATCCAGGCGGTGAACACGTCGGCGGTGGCGAGGCGCAGTTGCTCGTTCGTGCTCGCCACCTCCAGCGCCACCGTGGCGATCGGGCAGGCGTCGGCGTAGCCGGTGTCCACCAGCATCTCGGCGGCGGCGCCGAAGAACGTCTCCAGCCCGGTGACCAGGTCCGGCGCGGGCGCGATCAGCTCGTCCAGCAGGGCGGTGTAGGCCATGCCCGAGGTCCGGATGACCTCCTCGCCGAGCTGCTCCTTGCCACCGGGGAAGAAGTGGTAGAGCGAGCCGAAGGGCGCGTTCGCCTCGGCCACGATCTGCTTCAGGCCGGTGCCGGTGTAGCCGTTGCGGCGGAACAGCTCGGCGCCGGCGGTCATGATCCGCTCCTTGGTGTTTCCCACGACCCCAGGATACCGCTAGAGCGATCTATCCAGAACCCGTTCCCGCCCGCAGAACACCAGGTTCAGCAGCACCGCGGCCACGCACCCGGCGCTGATGCCCGAGTCCAGCACCGTGCGCACCGCCGCCGGGAAGTGCTCGTAGAACCCCGGCGCGGCGATCGGGACCAGCCCGATGCCCAGCGCCGCGGCCACCACCGCGATGTGCGCCGGCCGCTCGAACGACGCCTTCGACAGCGTCCGGATCCCGCTCACCGCCACGCTGCCGAACAGCACCAGCCCGGCCCCGCCGAGCACCGGCTGCGGCACCAGCGCCACGATGCCGCCCGCGATCGGGAACACCCCGAGCAGCACCAGCACCGCGCCACCCGCCGCGACCACGTAGCGGCTGTACATCCTGGTCAGCGCCACCAGCCCGACGTTCTGCGCGAACGCCGTCGCGGCGAACCCGCCGAAGACGGTGCTCACCGCGGTGGCGAAACCGTCGGCACGCAGGCCGTCGGCGATCGTGCGCGGGGTGGACGGCCGGTCGACGATCTCCCCGAGCGCCAGCATGTCCGCCGTGCTCTCCACCATGATCACGACCATCACGATGGCCATCGACACCACCGCCGCGACGTCGAAGACGGGGGTGCCGAAGTGGAACGGGCCGGCGACGCCGAACGCCGGTGCCTCCCGCAGCGTCGCGGTGTCCACCGCGCCGAGCGGCCAGGCCAGCAGCGTGCCGGCGACCAAGCCCAGCAGCAACGCGATCCGGCTGAAGAAACCCGGCAGGAACCGGGTGAACGCCAGCACCGCGAGCAGGGTGAACCCGGCGAGCAGCACTCCGGTCGGGGTGGCCGCGGCCTGCTGGTTCGCGATCCAGCCCACCGCGACCGGCAGCAGCGAGACCCCGATCAGCGTGATCACCGTGCCGGTGACCAGCGGCGGGAAGAACCGCGTGAGCCGCGAGAAGAACGGCGCGGCGAGCACCATCAGCGCGCCGCCGATCAGGGTGGCGCCGTAGACCACGCCGAGCGCGTCCTCCCCGCCGTGCTGCTTGACGATCGCCAGCACCGGCGCGACGGTGGCGAAGGTCACGCCGTTGACCAGCGGCAACCGCGCGCCGAACCGCCAGAAGCCGAGCGTCTGCAACAGCGTGGCCAGCCCGGCGGTGAACAGGCTGGCGCTGATCAGCAGGCTCAGCTCACCCGGGCTCAGCCCGACGGCCGCGCCGATGATCAACGGCGGTGCGACCACACCGGCGTACATCGCCGCGACGTGCTGCACACCGCCCAAGAGCAACTGCCCCTTGGCCGGAACGGCGTCCACGGGGTGAGTCATTCGACGTCCACCTCGGCGACTTCCCCGGACCGCAGCACCGTGCCCTCGATCAGCCCGTACGGGCGGTCCGCGGCGAAGAAGACCTCGTTCTCGTTGGTCAACCCGAACGGGCTCAGGTCGACCGTGAAGTGGTGCTTGTTCGGCAGCGAGAGCCGGATCTCGGCGATCTCGTCGCGGGCCAGCAGCGCCGCCTCGCCCATCGCGTAGAGCGTCTGCTGCAGGGACAGGCTGTGCTTGGTGGCGAAGGTTTCGAGCAGGGCGCGGCGGATCTCGCCGAAGGAGGCGGCCCAGTCACCGGAGGCGGCGCGGTGGCGCCAGCGGGCGGTGACCGCGGTCGCCAGGACGCGGTCGTCGGTTTCGGGCAGCGTGGTGTACCGGTCGCGGGGGAAACCGTGGAACTCCGAGCCGGTGGTCTTCAGCACGGTCAACCCGGTCAGCCCGGAGAGCACCCGGACGCGGCCGCCGTCGAAGGTGACCTCGGTGGTCCGGCGTTCCTCGCCGGACCGGCTGAAGGAGTGGTCGTGGGGTGCACCGTCGACCGCGATGCGTTGCCAGCCGTGTTCTTCGATGCGGATGCGGGCCCCGGTGATGTGGCTGAACTCGCCGGTGAAGTGCCTGCCGAGGCGCAGCGCGAAGTCCTCGATCTCGCCGACCGGCTGCTGCTTGGCGAAGGCGTGGACGGTGTTCTTCTGCGTGTCGGTGGCCACCACGTCGGAGTTGTCACCGGTGAGGTGGGTGCGTTCGAGCCGCCCCCGCAGCGCGGTGGACACGGTGAGGTCCCGGAGGTGGTGCACCGGCCCCGACCGCTGCACGGTGACCATCCGGATCTCGGCTTTCCCGTACTGGTTCGGCCCCAGGTGGACGCCCACGGCTCAGCTCCCCCGGTAGGTCGAGTAGGCGAACGGGCTGAGCAGCAGCGGCACGTGGTGGTGCGCTTCCGGGTCGGTGATCCGGAAGGTCACCGACACCTCCGGGAAGAAGGCATCCGGGCCGAGGTGGGCGCCGGTGTCGAAGGTCAGCCGGTAGACCCCGGCGGGCAGGGTTTCCGGGCCGAGGTCGCGGATCCGGCCGTCGTCGTCGGTCCGTCCCCTCGCGACGACCTTGCCGCCGCCCTCCAGCGACACCTCGATCCCGGCGGCCGGGCGGCCGGTGGCGGTGTCGAGTACGTGGGTGGTCACCAGGCTCATGCGACGGCCCTTCCCAAGCGCAGTACGGCGATCTTGCTCAGTTCGCGACCGGCGACGGCGAGCTCCTCCGCCGGGTCGTTGTCCATTCTGGACTTCAGGTCGGCGAGCAGCTCGGCGCCGCCGCGCCCGCTCGCGCAGACCAGGTACACCCAGCCGAAGCGGTCCTCGTAGGCGGCGTTCGCGGCCTGGAACTCCGCCGCCGCCGAATCGTCCACCCCGGACTGTTCCGAACGGGACCAGTCGGCCGATTTTCCTTGCCCATCCGGCTTTTCGCCGATCCTCGGGTGGTCCGCGATGGCCAGGCGGATCTCCTCGGTGGTGAGCGGACCGGCGGCTTCCGCCGCGGTGCCCAGCAGGGTTTCGCGGTCGGCGTACGGTCGCGCGGCCAGCACGGCGTCGGCCCAGCGCGGCACGGCGAGGCAGGTCAGCAGCAGTGCTCGTGCTTCGGTGGTGGTGGCTTCGTTGAACCCGGCCAGATCGACAGTCACGGGCGGCTCCCGGGTCGGGGCGTGGTGGTTGGGAGACGGTACGTCGAGCGTCACACGGCCGTCAACAACTTGTTGAATCGCCGTCGGGCTGCTCGCGGTTCAGGTAGTTGTAGACGGTGAACCGGGTGACGCCGAGGGCTCCGGCGACGGTGGCCACCGCCTTCCGCACGGTGAAAGCACCACGTTCGTCCAGCAACCGCACGGCCCGCTGCTTCCCGGCCCGGTCCAGCCGGTGCAGTTCGGCGCCGAGTTCGGCCTCCACCTCGTGCACCAGCCGCTCCAGCGCCCCGGTCAGCTCGGCACCGGGCAGCCGGACCGCGCCGACGAGCTCGCCCTCCCAGTGCAGCGGCACGTCCTCCGGCCGCCGGTCGGCGGGTGCGACCACGGTGCCGTCGATGCGGTCCAGCAGCGGGGCGATCGCGGTGACCAGCGGGTGCTCGCGCATCTAGCCGTCCCTGGTGTCACGCAGTTGCAGGGTCAGCCGGGTGGCCCCGCCGGTCAGCGCGGCGCGGGCGATCTTGGGCAGGGCGGCGAGCACGGCTTCGGCCTCGCCGCGCACGGCGGTGCCGAGCGGCCCGAAGTCGGTCTCCAGCCCGGCGGCCAGTGCCGCCTGCCTGGCCAGTTCGGCGTGTTCGGGTGGCGGGCCCTCGCCGTGGAAGGGCTCCGTGGTGAATTCCGCTTCCAGCTCCACCTCGCGAACGGTAACCCGTTCCCGCCGGATTTTGTAGGTTCCTACATTGACCCGCCGTGCTGTTCGTACGGAAGGTACCGGGCGGAAGGGAGCGGCGAAGTGGACTTGGTTCTCCGAGCACCTAGGGTGCTCACGGCCGACGGGGAGGTGCCGCGGGCGGTCGGGGTGACCGGGGGCCGGATCACCGCGATCGAGCCGCTGGACGCCGGGCTCTCCGCCGGCCGGGTGATCGACCTGGACGGCGACGTGGTGCTGCTGCCCGGTCTGGTGGACAGCCACGTGCACGTCAACGATCCCGGCCGCAGCGACTGGGAGGGCTTCGAGACGGCCACCGCCGCCGCGGCGGCCGGCGGGGTCACCACGATCGTCGACATGCCGCTGAACAGCCTGCCGCCCACGGTCGACGTGCCCGCGCTCGAGGTCAAGCGGAAGGCGGCCGAGGGCCGGGTGCACGTCGACGTCGGGTTCTGGGGCGGCGCGATCCCCGGCAAGCTGGACCAGCTGCCCGCGTTGCACGGGGCCGGGGTGTTCGGCTTCAAGTGCTTCCTGCTGCATTCGGGGGTCGACGAGTTCCCGCCGTTGGACGCCGCCGGACTCGCCGACGGCCTGCGCACCGTCCACGACATCGACGCGATGATGATCGTGCACGCCGAGGATGCCGAGGAGATCGAGCGGGCCCCGGAGGTGACCGGCGGGCACTACGCCGACTTCCTGCGGTCGCGTCCGCGTGGGGCGGAGAACCTGGCGATCGCGCACGTGCTCGACGAGGCCCGCCGGACCGGGGCGCGGGTGCACATCCTGCACCTGTCCTCTTCGGACGCGCTGCCGATGCTCGCCGAAGCCCGCCGCGACGGCGTCCGGGTGACCGTGGAGACCTGCCCGCACTACCTGAGCTTCGTCGCCGAGGAGATCGTCGACGGCGCCACGCAGTTCAAGTGCTGCCCGCCGATCCGCGAGGCGGCGAACCGCGAGCTGCTCTGGCAGGGCCTGGCCGACGGCGTGATCGACTGCGTGGTCAGCGACCACTCACCGTGCACGCCGGAGCTGAAGCGGTTCGACAGCGGCGACTTCGGCGAAGCGTGGGGTGGGATTTCGAGCCTGCAGGTCGGCCTGCCCGCGGTCTGGACGCAGGCGCGGACCCGCGGGTTCTCGCTGGCCGACGTGGTGCGCTGGATGGCGACGCGGCCCGCCGAGCTGACCGGGTTGCGGCACAAGGGCCGCATCGAGGTCGGTGCGGACGCCGACTTCTGCGTGTTCGCCCCGGACGAGGCGTTCGTGGTCGACGTGGCGAAGCTCCGGCACCGCAACCCGGTCAGCGCCTACCACGGGCGGCCGCTGGCCGGCGTGGTGCGCGGCACCTGGCTGCGGGGCCGGGAGATCACCGGGGAGCAGCCGCTCGGCGCGCTGCTCACCCGGCCGTGACCGAGAGGAGAGCTGGTGACCAACCGTCCTGAGTGGACAGCCGAGCCGGATCTGGCGTCCCGCCGCCACGGCGGGGGCGTGGTGTGGGCGAACGACGAGCTGTTCGCCGAACGGGAGAACCTGATCAAGCCGGGGCGCGCGGAGTTCCAGCCGTGGAGCTTCGGGCACAAGGGCCAGGTCTACGACGGCTGGGAGACCCGGCGGCGCCGGGAGGACGGGGCCGACCAGGCCGTGGTGCGGCTCGGCCTGCCGGGCCGGATCACCGGCGTGGTGGTGGACACCGCGTTCTTCACCGGCAACTACCCGCCGTTCGCCTCGGTGGAGGCGGTGGCCGTCGAGGGCTATCCGAGCCCGGCGGAACTGGCGGAGCTGGACTGGGACACCGTCGTGCCGCGCTCCCCGCTGGAGGGCGATTCGGAGAACTTCTTCGAATCGGGGTCCGGGGAGCGCTACACCCACGCGCGCCTGACCATCTACCCCGACGGCGGGGTGGCGCGGTTCCGGGTGCACGGGCGGCCGGTGGCCGATCCGGCGCTGCTGGACCCCGGTTCGCTGGACCTGGCGGCGCTGGAGCACGGCGCCAGGGTGACCGGTTGCAGCAACATGTTCTATTCGTCGCCGAGCAACCTGATCGCGCCGGGGTTCGCCGCGGTGATGGGGGAGGGCTGGGAAACCGCCCGCCGCCGCGACGACGGCAACGACTGGGTTTCGCTCGAACTGGCGGGGGAGGGCGTGCCGCGGCTGGCGGAGCTGGACACCACCCACTTCAAGGGCAACGCTCCCGGCTGGGCGTCGCTGAGCGGTTCACCCGACGGCGAGCAGTGGTTCGAGGTGCTGCCGAAGACCCGGTTGCAGCCGGACACGCGTCACCGCTTCCCCCTGCCGGGCGCCCGCGCGATCTCGCACCTGCGCCTGGACGTCTACCCGGACGGCGGCATGGCCCGCCTGCGCCTGTTCGGCGGGCTCACCGACCAGGGCCGGGACACGCTGGAGAGGCGGTACCGCGGTTAGGCCGTGTTTCACATGTGGCGTAGCCAGATGTTGATGGCGGCGATGTTGACGGTGGCCTGGTAGCGCACAGCGAGCTTGTCGTAGCGAGTGGCGACTGCCCGATGGTGTTTGAGCAAGCTGATTCCGCATTCCACCGCGTGCCGTTGCTTGTATGCCTCTGGGTCGAACGCTGGTGGTCGTCCTCCGGCGGAGCCTCGGGCGCGGCGGTGAGCGGCCTGGTCACGCGGTTGGGCAATGGTCGCCTTGATGCCCCGGCGGCGCAGGTAAGCCCGGTTGGCCCGTGAGCTGTATGCCTTGTCCGCCAGCACCCGGTCTGGGGTGGTACGGGCACGTCCCAGACCACCGCGGGGCACCGAGATCTGGTCGAGTACCGCGGTGAACTGCGGGCTGTCCCCGCACTGTCCGGCGGTTACCAGCAACGACAGTGGTTTGCGGCCCTGCTCGCAGGCCAGGTGGATTTTGGTGGTCCACCCACCCCGGGAACGGCCCAGCCCGTGATCGTGCAGTTCGATGCCCCCAGGCGTGGTGCTGGGTGGTTCGGCTTGCAGGTCCCCCTTTTTGGCGCACCGGCGGCGTGCTGGTGCGCTCGGGCTATTGTGGAATCCACGCTCACATCCCACGTGATCACTCCCGCGGCATCGGCGTGAGTTTGCAGGGCGGTGAGCAGGCGTTGCCAGATCCCGCCGCGTTGCCAGCGGCGGAACAACCCGTACACGGTTTGCCAAGGGCCGTAGTCGGGCGGGATGTCCCGCCAGGGCGCGCCGACGCGCACGCGCCAGCGAATCCCGTCGATGAGCTGGCGTTTACTCCACTTCGGTGGGCGGCCTGGCTTCTTCCCGACAGGCAGTAGGGGTTCCAGCGTCGTCCACTGCGCATCGGTCAGGTCGGCTCGTCCCGGTGCGGTTACGCTGGGCACGAGGTCTCCGGTGGTGCAGGTTTTCTTGGTCGTTAACCCGTCTACCGGAGACCTCGTCTATTCGTTCACTGACACGCCAGCACCACGCCCGGACCTTTGAAACACGGCCTAGCTGAAGTCGGCGCGCCTGGAGCTGATCACACCCGTGTCGAAGCCCGCCAGGTGCAGGCCACCGGCGAAGCGGGCGTGCTCGATCTTCACGCACCGGTTCATCACCACGTCCAGCCCCGCCCCGGCGCCCCGCTCCGCGACCGGTTCGTGCCACAGGCCGAGCTGGAGCCACAGCGTGCGGCCACCGGCCTCGATGACCTCCTCGGCCACCCCGGGGAGGTCGTCGTGCTTCCGGAACACGCTCACCAGGTCGACCTCGGGCACCTCGGCCAGCGACGGGTACACCGGCTGCCCGAGCAACTCGCCGAGCCGCGGGTTCACGAAGTGCACGCGGTACCGGCTCGACGAGAGCAGGTACGAAGCCACGAAGTAGCTGGGACGCGCCGGGTTCGCCGAGGCGCCGACGATCGTCACGGACTCGGTGCGGGTCAGCAGGCGGCGGCGTTCGCGGGCGGTCGGTTCGGTCCAGCTCATGCCCGCACCGCCTGGTCCAGCGCCTGGTCGAGGTCCCACAGGATGTCCTCGGGGTCCTCCAGGCCGACGGACAGCCGGATCAGGTCCGGGCCGACCCCGCCCGCGTGCAACTGCTCGTCCGAGAGCTGCTGGTGCGTGGTCGACGCCGGGTGGATCACCAGCGTGCGGGCGTCACCGACGTTCGCCAGGTGCGAAAGCAGCTCCACCGACTCGACGAACTTCTCACCCGCGGAACGGCCGCCGCGCACCCCGAACGAGAACACCGCGCCGGGCCCGTCTGGCAGGTACTTCCGCGCGCGCTCGTGGTGCGGGTGCGAGGGCAGGCCCGCGTAGTTCACCCAGGCGACCCGGTCGTCGGCTTCGAGGTGCTCGGCGACCTTCCGCGCGTTGGCCACGTGCTCGGTCATCCGCTGCGCCAGCGTCTCGACGCCCTGCAGCAGCAGGAACGCCGAATGCGGGGAGAGCACGGCACCGATGTCCCGCAACTGCTCCACGCGCAGCCGGGTGCAGAAGGCGTACTCGCCGAAGTTCTCCCAGTACTTCAGGCCGCCGTAGCTGTCCACCACCTCGGTCATCCGCGGGAACTTGCCGTTGCCCCAGTCGAACTTCCCCGCCTCGACCACCACCCCGCCGAGCGTGGTGCCGTGGCCGCCGAGGAACTTCGTGGCCGAGTGCAGCACGATGTCCGCGCCGTGCTCGATCGGGCGGCAGAGGAACGGCGTGGCCAGCGTGGCGTCCACCACCAGCGGGAGGTCGTGCGCGTGCGCCAGGTCCGCGAGCCCGCCGAGGTCGGCGATCGCGCCGCTCGGGTTGCCGATCACCTCGGCGTAGAGCAGGCGGGTGCGGTCGGTGATCGCCGCGGCGTAGTCGTCGACCGCGGTGCCGCGGACGAAGGTGGTGTCCACGCCGAACCGCCGCAGCGTGCCGTCGAGCTGGGTGACCGTGCCGCCGTAGAGATCGCTCGCCGCGACGATGTGGTCGCCGGCCTCGGCCAGCGCGGCGAAGGTGAGGAACTCGGCGGCCTGCCCGCTGCTGGTGGCCACCCCGCCGATGCCGCCCTCCAGGCTGGCCAGCCGCTCCTCGAAGGCGGCCACCGTCGGGTTGCCGATCCGGCTGTAGGTGTTGCCGTACTTCTGCAGCGCGAACAGCGACGCGGCGTCGGCGGTGTCCTCGAAGACGAAGCTGGTGGTCTGGTAGATCGGCACCGCGCGGGCGCCGGTGGCGCGGTCGGGCGTGCCGCCGGCGTGCAGGGCGCGGGTGCGGAAGCCCCAGGAGCGCTCGTTCATCGCCCGCGACGGTACTCGGGAACATCATCGGGTAGCCAGTGGTTGGCCTTTCGTGTTCCACATGCCGAATCAGGGAGCGATACACGTGACGAACAGCGCGAAACCGGGTGGCGTCTTCCGCATCGGCGGCGACCTGCCCGTGCACCGGCTGGGCTACGGCGCGATGCAGATCACCGGTGAGGGCGTCTGGGGCGAACCGGCCGACCGCGACGGGGCGCTCGCCGTGCTCCGCCGCACCGTCGAGCTGGGCGTGAACTTCATCGACACGGCGGACTCCTACGGGCCGGACGTCAGCGAGGAACTGATCCGCGAGGCGCTGCACCCGTACCCCGAGGACCTGGTCATCGCGACCAAGGCCGGGCTCACCCGCACCGGGCCCAACCAGTGGATCCCGGTCGGCAGGCCCGCCTACCTGCGCCAGCAGCTCGAACTGAGCCTGCGCAAACTGGGCGTGGAGCGGATCGACCTGTTCCAGCTGCACCGGGTCGATCCCGAGGTGCCGCTGGCCGACCAGGTCGGGGAGCTGAAGCTGCTCCAGCAGGAGGGCAAGATCCGGCACATCGGGCTGTCCGAGGTCGGCGTGGCGCAGCTGGTGGAGGCTTCGCAGATCGCCGAGATCGCCACCGTGCAGAACCTCTACAACCTGGCCGACCGCCACCACGAGGACGTGGTGAACTACGCCACCGAACACGGCATCGGCTTCATCCCGTGGTTCCCGATCGCCACCGGGGAGCTGGCCAAGCCGGGCAGCGTGCTGGAGCAGGCCGCGAAGGACCACGGTTCGTCGCCCGCCCAGCTGGCGCTGGCCTGGCTGCTGCGCCGGTCGCCGGTGGTGCTGCCGATCCCCGGCACGCGCTCGGTGGCGCACCTGGAGGAGAACGTGGCCGCGGCGGAGATCGAACTGACCGACGCCGAGTTCGAGGCGCTCACCGCGCTGGGTTCGTAGGTTCAGCCGTACCCCCGGAGGCGCGCGGCGCGTTCCTCCGGGGTCTGGCGCGGGCAGCTCGCGCACTTGTCGGCGTGCGGGATCTCGTAGATCAGGCAGCACGACGCCCGTTTCACGATGGTGGTCCGGCCGACCCGGGTGAACCGGGGCCGCGGCAGGTTCGGGCCGATCGCCTCGGCGAGCTGCCCGGCCAGTTCGACGGCCTCGGCCGCGTCGCCCGCCCAGAGCAGGCGGTTCGCGATGGAGTCGGTGGCGATGGCCCACAACGCGTTCTCGGTGGCGCCGCAGACCTCGCTGATCGGCGGGATGACGGTGGCGAGCGCGGTGCGCATCGCCTGACCCAGTTCGAGGACACCGCCGTCGAGCACCCGGTCCGATCGCGCGCCGAGGTACCGGCCGTCTGGCTGCACGTTCAGCGTCAGCGCGTCCAGTGACGGGTCGGCGATCTTGCCGGTGAACAGCGATTCCGTGGACGGCGCCACCAGCACCGAGGACGCGGAGTACCAGCGGACGGTGCCCAGCACCCGCGGCCCGGCGGCGCGGCCGTACAGCTGTCCGGCGGTCTTGAGGTCTTCGCGCAACCACTCGGGGTCGGCGAGCACGGTCGCCCTCATCCGAACACCGACACGGTGAAGGAGGCGGTCACGGCCACGGGATCGGTGAACTCGGCCAGGCGTTCGGCGCGGCCGTCCCGGTGCAGGTGGTGCGCGGCCGGTCCCATGCCGACGACCTGCCGCACCGCCGCGGGCTCCAGCTCGATGCGGTAGCTGATCTCTTCGCGGTGTCCGAGGGTGAAGTGCCCGGCGAGCGAGCTGTCCAGCCGCTGCTCCTTGTCCTCCCCGATGCCGAGCACGGCTTCCCCCAGCTCGGCGAGGTGCCCCGGATTGGGCGACGCGACGACCAGCGCGCCACCCGGCCGCAGCACCCGGCGGAACTCGGGGGCGTTGCGGGGCGCGAAGACGTTGAGCACCACGCCGGCGGCCGCGTCGGCCACCGGCCACGGCTCCCACAGGTTCCACACCGCCGCGCCGATGTCCGGGTGCGCCTTCGCGGCTCGTCTCAGGGCGAACGCGGAGACGTCCAGCGCGAGCCCGTGTGCGTTCGGGGGCAGCGCCCGCGCGAGGTAGTACCCGGTGCCCGCCCCCGCGTCGACGACCAGTTCCGGGTCGAAGCGGGCCACCTGCGCGGCGATGGCGTCGGCCAGCGGCCGGTAGTGCCCGGCGGCCAGGAACTCCACCCGGGCGGCGACCATCTCGGCGGTGTCGGCGGTGCCCGCGGGGATCTTGGCGTGCAACAGGTTCACATAACCCTGCTTCGCCAGGTCGAAGGAGTGGCCGCGCTCGCAGCGCACCGCCCGCCCGCCGGGGCTCAGCGGTCCGCCGCACACCGAGCACCGCAGGACGCGGGTGACCGGCTCGGGCAACTGCTGCACACCCCCATTCGACCACGCGGGCGATGATCATCGGACGGGGGATCACCCACCACGGGCACCCGTCCCCGGGATTCGCTTGGCTGAACGCCGTTGCTGCCTTCGGCCCACCCGGTCTGACCTGCCCCGGGAACGCGTCATAACGATCCCGTTTCGGGAACGGACACCAACGGCCGAGTGGGGGGAAACGTACCCGTAACAAAGCCCGCACCCGGGTTCACCGCGCCGAAACGTCCTCGGACCCCCCGTGCAACAAGGCTTTCCCATGATTTGCCGCAATTGCGAATCGGTGAATCTTCTCGAGGAGGAAGCGTGGAAGGGAATACGGCCTGGCTGCTCACCAGTGCCGCCCTGGTGCTGCTCATGGTTCCAGGGCTGGCGTTCTTCTACGGGGGGATGGTCCGTTCCAAGAGCGTGCTGAACATGCTCATGATGAGCTTCGGCTCGCTGGGCGTGGTCGGTGTGCTGTGGGTGGTCTTCGGTTATTCGGCCACCTTCGGCGACGACGTCGGCGCCGGTCTGCTCGGTGATCCGTTCGAGGCGCTCGGCCTCAGCGGCCTGATGGGCGCGGAAACCCTGTCCAACACGGGTTTCGCGGCGTTCCAGGCGATGTTCGCCATCCTCACCGTGGCGCTGATCTCCGGCGCGGTGGCCGACCGGGTGCGCTTCGGCACCTGGCTGCTGTTCGCCGGGCTGTGGGCCACCATCGTCTACTTCCCGGTGGCGCACTGGGTGTTCGCCTTCGACGCCACCGACGACGTGACCGGCGAGACCACCAAGACCGGCGGCTGGATCGCGAACGACCTCGGCGCGCTCGACTTCGCCGGTGGCACCGCGGTGCACATCAACGCCGGTGCCGCGGCGCTGGCGCTGGTGCTGGTCGTCGGCAAGCGGGTCGGCTGGCCCAAGGAGCCGATGAAGCCGCACAACCTGCCGTTCGTCATGCTCGGCGCCGGCCTGCTGTGGTTCGGCTGGTTCGGCTTCAACGCCGGTTCCGCGCTGGCCGCCAACAACATCGCCGGTGTCGCCTTCGTCAACACGCTCACCGCGACCTCCGCCGCGCTGCTCGGCTGGCTGCTCATCGAGCGCATCCGCGACGGCCACGCCACCAGCCTCGGCGCCGCCTCCGGGGTGGTGGCCGGGCTGGTCGCGATCACCCCGGCCTGCGCCTTCGTCGACACCTGGGGCGCGCTGGCCATCGGCGCCATCGCCGGCATCCTCTGCGCGCTGGCGGTCAGCCTCAAGTACCGCTTCGGCTTCGACGACTCGCTCGACGTGGTCGGTGTGCACCTGGTCGGCGGCCTGGCGGGCACCCTGCTGATCGGCTTCTTCGGCACCGTCGGGGTGAACGAGGGCAGCAAGGACGGCCTGTTCTACGGCGGCGGCCTGGAACTGCTCGGCACGCAGGCGGTCGGCGCGTTCTCGGTGCTCGGCTACTCGTTCGTGGTCACCGCGGTGCTCGGCCTGCTGATCAAGGTCACCCTCGGGTTCCGGCTCCCGAAGGACGAAGAGGTCGTCGGCATCGACGAGGCGGAGCACGCGGAGACGGCGTACGAGTTCGGCGGCAGCCGGGGCGGGCGTGCCGCGACCAGCAGTTCCGGGGTGGCCGGTTCGGCCAAGAAGCTCGAGGGGAGCAAGGCATGAAGCTCATCACCGCGATCGTCAAGCCGTTCACGCTCGACGACATCCGCGCGGCACTGGAGCAGCTCGGGGTGCTCGGCATGACGGTGAGCGAGGTCCAGGGCTACGGCAGGCAGAAGGGCCACACCGAGGTCTACCGCGGTGCCGAGTACGCGGTCGACTTCGTGGCCAAGATCCGGGTCGAGGTGGTCACCGACGACGCCAACGTGGAGAAGGTGATCGCCGCCATCGTCGACGCCGCGCACACCGGCAAGATCGGCGACGGCAAGGTCTGGGTGACCGCGGTCGAGACGGTGGTCCGGGTGCGGACCGGTGAACGCGGGACGGACGCGCTGTAGGGACCGTGGAAGCCGGGGAGCTGGTTGACGCAGCGAAGAAGCTGCTGGAGGGCCGCCACGGGCGGCTGGGCGCGGCGGCCCTCCGAGCGGCTTTGGTGGACCTCTACGAGTTCTGGCTGAGCAGGGCCGCGACGGCGGCCGGGGTGGGCACCGCGGAACCGGGTGTCGCGCTGGTCGCCGTCGGCGGGCTCGGCCGCCGGGAACTGGTGCCGTTCTCGGATCTGGACCTGGTGCTGGTGCACAACGGGAACACGCGCGTCGGCGACATCGCCGACGCGCTCTGGTACCCGTTGTGGGACGCGCGGATCGGCCTCGACCACTCCGTGCGCACCCCGGGGGAGGCGCTGAAGGTGGCGGCGGAGGACCTCCGCACCGCGGTGGGCCTGCTGGACGCCCGCCACCTCGCCGGGGACCCCGAACTGACCGCGCGCCTGGCCGCCGCCGCGCGGGACAACTGGCGGCGGACGGCCCGCAAGCGCTTGGTGGAGCTGGCTTCCTCGGCGCGGCAGCGGTGGAAGCTCAGCGGCGAGCTCGCCCAGTCGGCGGCGCCCGACCTCAAGCACGGCCGGGGCGGCCTGCGTGACATCGGGCTGCTCGACGCCTTCGCCGCGGCCCAGCTGGCCGACCGTCCCGGCGAGGAACTGCTGGCCGCCAAGGGACTCCTGCTCGACGTCCGCACCGAGTTGCGGCGCGAACTCCGCCGCGACCGGGACGTGCTGAGCCCGCCCGACGCCGAAGCGGTCGCCGCGGAACTCGGTTTCGGCGACCGGTTCACCTTGGCGCGCAAGCTTTCCGGTGCCGGGCGCGCGGTCAGCTACGCGGTGGACACCGTGTTCCGCTCGGTCGAAGCGGTTCCGAAGGCGCGGTTCGGCAGGCGGCCGTCACGCACCCCGCTGGACGACGGCGTGGTGTTGCACGGCAACGAGGTCGCCCTGGCCAGGGACGCCGTTCCGGCCCGCGACCCGGCCCTGCTGCTGCGGGTGGCGGCGGCGTCCGCGCGCACCGGGCGGCCGATCGCGCTGGGCACCCTGCGCACGCTGGCCGATTCCGCCCCGGAACTGCGGGCCCCGTGGCCCGCCGGGGCCAGGGACGCGCTGACCGAACTGCTCGGCGCGGGTGAAGGGCTGCTGGACGCCGTCGAAGCGCTCGACCGGACCGGGCTGTGGGCGCGGTTGTTCCCCGAATGGGGGGCGGTCCGCGACCTGCCGCCCCGCGAACCCGTGCACTCGTGGACGGTGGACCGCCACCTGGTGCAGGCGTGCGTCGAAGCGGCCAAGCTGACCACCACGGTGTCCCGCCCCGACCTGCTCCTGCTGGGCGCGCTGCTGCACGACATCGGCAAGGGGCGCACCGCGGACCACTCCGAGCTGGGCGCCAAGATCGCCGCGCAGGTGGCCGCCCGGATCGGCTTGCCCGAGGTGGACGTCGGAACGGCGGCCGCGATGGTCCGCCACCACCTGCTGCTGCCCGACACCGCCACCCGCCGCGACATCAGCGAGCCCGCCACCGTGCGGCGGGTGCTCAAGACCCTGGACCACAGCCCGTTGCTGGTGGACCTGCTGCAGGCGCTGGCGAAGGCCGACGCGCTGGCCACCGGCCCCGGGGTGTGGACCGAGTGGAAGTCCGGGCTGATCGCCGAACTCGCCGGGCGCTGCCGGGAAGCCCTGCTGGGCAAGGTGCTCGGCGCCCCGGAACCGCTGGACGCCGCGCAACGCGAACTGGTGGCGGAGGCCACCGTCTCCGGGTATCCGCAGGTGCGGATTTCGTCGGAGGGCAACGTGGCCACCGTGGTGCTCGCCGCGCCCACCCGGTCGGAGCTGCTGGCACCGGCGGCCGGGGTGCTCGCGCTGCACTCCCTGGAGGTGCACACGGCGGTGCTGCACGGGCACGACGGCGGGCGGGTCGGCGTGTTCACCGCGTCGCCGAAGTTCGGCTCGCTGCCCGACGCCGCGCTGTTGCGGGAGCAGTTCGCCCGAGCGCTGGGCGGTGCGCTGCCGCTGACGCAGAAGCTCGCCGCGAAGGAACGCGATTACGACTACGCGAAAGCCACCGCCGACACCACCGGTCCCAAGGTGCTCTGGTTCGACGACGAGACCAGCGGGGCCACCACGGTGGTGCTCGAACTGCGCGCCACCGACCGGATCGGCCTGCTCTACCACGTGGCGGGCGCGTTGCGGCGGTGCGAGGCGGAGGTGCGCTGGGCCAAGGTCGCCACGCTCGGCGCGGCCGTGGTCGACTCGTTCGCCATCGCCCCCCGCCACGGCAGGCTCGACACCGAGTGGCGCGACCGGATCGAGCGGGAGGTGCTCGCGGCCGCGAGCTGAACGGCCTCGTTCGGGGTGTCGCGCGAGCCGCTCGCGGGGACGGTGGCAGGATGGCGGCGCCGTCAGTTCCCGGTGAGAGGTGGTGCGGGGTGCACGAGCCGGTTCTTCCAGGCACGATCGTGGCCGCGCACCTGGAGGCGTGTGCGGCCGAACTGGCCGGGTCGGCCGAAGTGGGCACCGCGGGAGAACTCGCCGACGTGCTGGAGCACCTGGCCGCCGGCCAGCGCCAGCTCTCGCTCGCACTGGCCCGGCTGGCCGGGGTGGTCCGCGGCAGCCAGGTCGACGGCGCGCTGACCGAGGTGCTCGAAGCCGCCGCCACCGCCGCCGGGTATTCGGCCGACGCGATCGCGGAGAGTGAGCCCGTGCTCGGCGCACTGCTGCAAACAGCCGACGAGGACACCCGTTTGTAGCTGGTGAGGGCCGCTTTCGCCGGATTACGCTCGAACACATGCGCGCGGTCTGGAAGGGCACGATCGGTTTCGGCGCGTACGCCATCCCGGTGAAGGCGTACAGCGCGACCACCGACCGCGCCTCCGGCCTGACCCAGGTGCACGTCACCGACGGCGGCCGCGTCCAGCACCGCCGGTTCTGCGAGGCCGACGGCGCCGAGGTGCCGCCCGGCGAGGTCGGCAAGGGCTTCACCCTGCCCGGCGGGGACGTGGTGGTGCTCTCCGACGAGGACCTGGCGTCGCTGCCGCTGGCCACCGCGCACTCCATCGACGTGCTCTCGTTCGTGCCGATGGAGCAGGTCGATCCGGTCTACTTCGCCCGCAGCTACTACCTGGAACCGGAGATCGCGGGCACCAAGGCGTACGTGCTGCTCAGCGAGGCCATGCAGCAGACGGGCCGGGTGATGGTGGTCAAGGTGGCGCTGCGCCAGCGCGAGACGCTCGCCGTGATCCGCGTGCGCGACCAGCTCCTGCTGCTGGAGACCATGCTCTGGCCGGACGAGGTGCGTGCCCCCGACTTCCCGTTCCAGCACGAGGACGTCGACGTGCACGTGTCCGAGGTGCGGCTGGCCGCCCGGCTGATCGACCGGCTGGCGGGCGACTTCGAGCCGGAGAACTACGTCGACGAGTACCAGTCCGCGCTGAACGAGCTGATCACCGCGAAGGCCGAGGGCGGCGAGGTCGCCCGCCCGGCCGCCGCCGTGCAGAACGCCGGGGTCACCGCGTTGCTGGCCGCGCTGCAGACGGGTGCCGAACTGCACGAGGGCGGCAGCCCCGGTGCACGGGCCCGCGGGGCCGCGGAGAAGGCGGCCGAAGCCGCCGCGGCGGCCAGGCGCGCGGCGGGCCGGAAGACCGAGCCGATCACCGAATGAGTAGTTGTACCTGCCCGGAAATGGGGGTTTGCCCGCTGCCGTGACCGGCCGGGACCCGGGAGGCTTCACTCCAGCGCGGGGCCCGGAAATCGCCCGGTACTGGGGGTCGGACGAAGGCCGGTGGCCGTCCGCGCGACGCGAAACCCGGCCGGCCCGAGGAGGAGCGGACCGGCCGGGTCCCGTCGTCGACTACCCTCGGAGGATGCAGGCGCGGTCTTCCACCCGCACGCCCGCACCCTGACGACGACTGCTGGAGCGCACACCCGTGTTCGACACCCTCTCCGATCGCCTCACTTCGGTCCTGCAGAACCTGCGTGGCAAGGGGAAGCTCTCCGACGCCGACATCGACGCCACCGCGCGCGAGATCCGCATCGCGCTGCTGGAGGCCGACGTCGCGCTCCCGGTGGTGCGCGCGTTCATCGCCAAGGTCAAGGAGCGCGCCAAGGGCGCCGAGGTCTCCGAGGCGCTGAACCCAGCCCAGCAGGTCATCAAGATCGTCAACGAGGAACTGGTCGCCATCCTCGGCGGCGAGACCCGGCGGCTGAACCTGGCGAAGAACCCGCCGACCGTGCTGATGCTCGCCGGTCTGCAGGGGGCAGGCAAGACCACGCTGGCGGGCAAGCTGGCGCTGTGGCTGAAGAAGCAGGGTCACGCGCCGATGCTGGTCGCCTGCGACCTCCAGCGCCCGAACGCGGTCACCCAGCTCCAGGTGGTCGGTGAGCGGGCCGGGGTGCCGACCTTCGCGCCGGAGCCGGGCAACGGCGTCGGCGACCCGGTCGACGTGGCCCGCCGTGGTGTCGACGAGGCCAAGCACGCCCAGCACGACATCGTCATCGTCGACACCGCCGGCCGCCTCGGCGTGGACGAGGAGCTGATGCGGCAGGCCGCCGACATCCGCGACGCGGTCCAGCCGGACGAGACCCTGTTCGTGGTCGACGCGATGATCGGCCAGGACGCGGTGACCACCGCCGAAGCCTTCCGCGACGGCGTCGGCTTCACCGGGGTGGTGCTGACCAAGCTCGACGGCGACGCCCGCGGTGGTGCCGCGCTGAGCGTGCGCGAGGTCACCGGCCAGCCGATCCTGTTCGCGTCGAACGGCGAGAAGCTCGAGGACTTCGACCTGTTCCACCCGGACCGGATGGCCAGCCGGATCCTCGGCATGGGCGACATGCTCACCCTGATCGAGCAGGCGGAGCAGGCCTTCGACGCCGAGCAGGCCGAGCAGGCCGCGCAGAAGCTGGGCAGCGGCGAGCTGACCCTGGAGGACTTCCTCGAGCAGATGCTCGCGGTGCGCAAGATGGGCCCGATCGGCAACCTGCTGGGCATGCTGCCCGGCGCCGGGCAGATGAAGGACCAGCTGGCGCAGGTCGACGACAAGTCGCTGGACCGGCTGCAGGCGATCATCCGCGGCATGACCCCGGCCGAGCGGGCCGACCCGAAGATCATCAACGCCTCCCGCCGCCAGCGCATCGCCAAGGGCTCGGGCGTGGCCGTGCGCGAGGTCAACGACCTGGTCAACCGGTTCTACGACGCCAAGAAGATGATGCAGCAGATGGCCGGGCGGTTCGGCTTCGGCGCGCCGAACAACCGGAAGAACAACCGCAAGGGCAAGAAGGGGAAGAAGGGCAAGGGGCGCGGCCCCACGCAGCCCAAGATCAAGGGCGGTTTCCCCGGCGGCCTGCCCGCGCTGCCCCCCGGCGGGTTCCCCGGTGCCGGCCCGGCGGGCGGGCTGCCCGACCTGTCCCAGCTCGGCGGCGGCCTGAACGACCTGCCGCCCGGGTTCGACCCGTCGAAGTTCAAGCTGCCAAAGGGCAAGTAATGGCGTACCGGCTCAGCGGCGTGGTGCTGCCCTCCGGTGAGCACCGCGACCTGTGGATCGACGGCGGCCGGATCGGCTACGAGCCGGTCGACGGCGCCGAGACGCTGGCCGAGGACGTGTTCCTGGTGCCGGGGCTGGTCGACGCGCACTGCCACCCCGGCATCGGCGCGGAGAACCTCGAGCAGGCCGCCGCCCAGGCGCTGGTCGACCGCCGGGCGGGCACGCTGCTGATCCGCGACTGCGGGGTGCCGCTGGACACCTCGCCGCTGCAGCAGCGCGAGGACCTGCCGCGGATCATCCGCTGCGGCCGTCACCTCGCCCTGCCGAAGCGGTACGTGCCCGGCCTCGGCATCGACCTGGACAGCCCCGACCAGCTGCCCGAAGCGGTCGCCGAGCAGGCCGCGGCCGGTGACGGCTGGGTCAAGCTCGTCGGGGACTGGATCGACCGCTCGGTCGGCGACCTGGCGCCGCTGTGGCCGGACGACGTGCTGGCCGAAGCGGTCAAGGTCGCCCACGACGCCGGCGCCAGGGTCACCGCGCACGTCTTCGGCGCGGCCGCGCTGCCCGGCCTGATCGACGCCGGGATCGACTGCCTCGAACACGGCACCGAACTGTCCGGCGAGCAGCTGGCCGAGCTGGCGCGCCGGGAGATCGCGCTGGTGCCGACCCTGGTCAACATCACCGAGAACTTCCCCGGCATCGCGGACGCCGCGGGCAAGTACCCGGTCTACGCCGCGCACATGCGGGAGCTGCACCGGCGCGTCGACGGGCTGGTGCAGGCCGCGCTGGACGCCGGGGTGGCCGTGTACGCGGGCAGCGACGCCGGTGGCACGGTCGACCACGGCCGGATCGTCGACGAGATCGAACTGCTGCACCGGGCCGGCATGTCGCGCACCGAGGCGCTCGGCGCCGCGGCCTGGGCGGCCCGCGACTGGCTCGGCCACCCGTCCATCGCCGACGGCGCCCCGGCCGACCTCCTGGTGCTGTCCGCGGACCCCCGCGAGGACCTCGGTGCCCTGCGGCACCCCTCGCACATCATCCTGCGCGGTACCGTCACTTCCTGAGACGGCCCGGGTTCAGCCGGTAGCCGCGGGCGCCCTAACGTGGGTGCGGAGATCATCTCGGTGGCGGAGGTGCGGTGGCGCAGGCGAACGAGAACCCCCCGGCCGTCGGGGACGGCCTGGTGCGCGGCGCCCACTGGGGCCTGCTCGCGTTCATCGCCGGTTTCGGCGCCTACCACCTGATGAACCTGGTGCTCACCGCCGTGCTCTCCGGGCGGTTCACCGGGTTCGACGACGCCGAGGAGATGCCCGACCTCGGCCCGCTGCTGCTGCTCGCCTTCGTGCCGAACCTGGTGCTCGGCCTCGCCCCGGTGCTGGCCGCCCGGCGCTGGGGCTCGTTCGCCGAACTCGGTGTGCTGCCGCGGCTGCGCGACATCAAGATCGGCCTGGCCTGCGGCGGCTTCGCGCTGCTCGCCGGCTACCTGGCGAACCTGCTGCTGCTCCCGGTGTTCGGCACCGACCTCGAATCCGGCAACCCGCTGGCCGGCCTCGCCCAGGGCGTCGGCGACCACCCGGTGTGGCTCGCGCTGGCCGCACTGGTCGTGGTGCTCGTCGCCCCGCTGACCGAGGAGGTGCTGCTCCGCGGGGCGCTGTGGAACGGCCTGGCCGCCCACCGCGTGCCGCCGTGGGCGGTGCTCGCGCTGACCGCCGCGGTGTTCGCCCAGTTGCACGGAGAACCGAGCCGCACCATCGCGTTGTTCGTGCAGGGACTGGCCATCGGGGCGGCCCGGCTGCTCAGCGGCCGGACCGGCTCGAGCGTGGTGGCGCACGCCGCGAACAACCTGCCGCCCGCCCTGCTCCTGCTCGGTGCCGGCTGATCCCGCCCACCCCCTCAACGGAGGCGCCGCCCACTGACCAGTCACCCACCACCCCTCAACGGGGCTCCGCCCGTCGCCACCCTCAACGGAAGACTGCGCCCGCTGCTCACCACCTGCCTCCGGGGAGGGGCGCAGCCACCCAGCCCGTCGTCCACCGCCCTCAACGGTGGGCTTCACCCGTCGCCCAACCGCCCTCGACGGAGGGCTCCGCCCGTCAGCCCGCCCGTCGCCCACCACCTCCCCCAAGGAGGGCCCCGCCCGCTACTCGGTCCGTTGCCCACCACCCTCAACGGAGGGCTGCGCCCGCTAGCCCGCCCGTCGCCCACCACCACCCTCAACGGAGGGCTGCGCCCGCTAGCCCGCCCGTCGCCCACCACCACCCTCAACCGAGGGCTCCGCCCGCTAGCCCGCCCGTCACCCACCACCACCCTCAACCGAGGGCTCCGCCCGCTAGCCCGCCCGTCACCCACCACCACCCTCAACGGAGGGCTCCGCCCGCTAGCCTTTTCTTTGGTTTGTTTCTGCCCGAAATGCGAAGAACCCGGAGGACGGCTTGAGCGCGATGGAGGGGGAGTCGGTCCGAGGCCCCGAGCCGGTGCCGGAGGCGGCCGCGCTGCCCGCCCCCCGCTGGGGATTCGGCGCCTTCCTCCTGGTCGAGGCGATCCTGCTGATCTCCGCCGCCCTGGTGCTCGCCGCGCTCGGCCCGGTGCCCGCCGGGCAGCCGATGCCGGTCGGGCACGTGCTCGTCGGCACCATCACCCCGACCGTGGTGGCCGCCACCGCCGCGGTGCTGATCACCAGGGTCCGCGGCAACGGCCCGCTGGCCGACCTGCGGCTGTCGTGGCGCTGGGCCGACGTCAAGACCGGCCTGCGGTTCGGCCTGATCGGCCTGGTGTGCACCACGGTCGGCGCGTTCGTCTGGACGCGGATCGTCGGTGAGCAGAACGCCTCGTCGGCGATCGCCGCGCTGGTCGAGGACCAGCCGATGTCGGTGACCGCCGCGGTGATCATGTTCCTCTACCTGTGGCTGCTCGGGCCGATCTGCGAGGAGATCATCTACCGCGGCCTGCTCTGGGGCGCGGTGGAGCGGCTGCACTGGGGCAACGAGAAGTGGGGCGGGGTGGCCGCCTTCCTGCTGTCCACCGCGGTGTTCGCGGTCAGCCACCTGGAACCGCTGCGGACCACGCTGCTGCTGGTCATCTCCATCCCGATCGGGCTGGCGCGGCTGTTCACCGGCAGGCTGCTGGGCAGCATCGTGGCGCACCAGATGAACAACTTCCTGCCCGCGGTCGCCATCCTGCTCACCACGCTCGGCATCGCCACCCTCTGAACGGCACCGCGCGGGCCGTCTGGCAGAATGTTCGATTGCTTGCTCCGGCCGGACCCTCTCACCGCGCCGGGGTCGAACACACCTGACCTCCGGGCGTCGCATTCGTTCCCCACTCGGATCGCGCGGCCGACCTTGCACCAGAGAGAACTGAGGAGTACCCACACCCGTGGCCGTCAAGATCAAGCTTCAGCGCCTCGGCAAGATCCGTGCGCCGTACTACCGCATCATCGTCGCCGACGCGCGCACCCGCCGGGACGGCAAGGCCATCGAGACGATCGGCAAGTACCACCCGAAGGAAGAGCCCAGCTTCATCGAGGTGAACTCCGACCGCGCCCAGCACTGGCTCTCCGTCGGCGCGCAGCCGACCGAGCCGGTCCAGCGCCTGCTCGAGATCACCGGTGACTGGCAGAAGTTCAAGGGCCTGCCGGGCGCCGAGGGCACCCTGAAGGTGGCCGAGCCGAAGCCGTCCAAGCAGGACCTGTTCAACGCCGCGCTCGCGGCCGCGGGCGAGGAGCCCTCGGCCGAGGCCACCACGCCCAAGAAGAAGGGCGGCAAGAAGGCCGACGCCGAGAAGGCCGAGGCCAAGGCCGAGGAGAAGACCGAGGCGTGAGCTTTCTCGCGGACTCCCTTGAGCACCTCGTGCGCGGGATCGTGGACAACCCGGACGAGGTCCGGGTCGAACTGATCACCACGCGCCGCGGCCGCACCCTCGAGGTGCACGTCCACCCCGACGATCTGGGCAAGGTGATCGGCCGGGGCGGGCGCACCGCCACCGCCCTCCGCACCGTGATGGGCGGAATCGGCGGCCGGGGTGTGCGGGTCGACGTGGTCGACACCGACCACTGAACCCGCGCTGATGGAGGTTGTCGTCGGCCGGGTGGCCAAGGCACACGGCATCGCCGGCGAGCTGGCCGTCGACGTGCGGACCGACTCCCCGGAGCAGCGGTTCGCCGTCGGCGCCGTGGTGCTCGCCCGGCCGCGCGGCGGTCGCACCCGCGAACTCACCGTGGCAGCCGCCCGCTCGCACAGCGGGCGGCTGCTGGTGCGCTTCGAACAGGTCCCCGACCGCACCGCGGCCGAGGAACTGCGGGGTGCGCTGCTGCTCGGGGACACCGCGGACCTGCCGCCCACCGCCGATCCCGACGAGTTCTACGACCACCAGCTCGAGGGCCTGCGGGCCGAGCTGACCGACGGCACCGCGGTCGGCACCGTGCTCGAGGTGGTGCATTCCCCCGGCGGCGAGCTGCTCTCGCTCGACCGCGACGGGAAGACCGTGCTGGTGCCGTTCGTCCGGGCCATCGTGCCGGTGGTGGACGTGGCCGGTGGCCGGGTCGTGCTCGACCCGCCAGAGGGCCTGCTGGACGTCGACTGATGCGCCTCGACGTCGTCACCATCTTCCCCGAGTACCTCGACCCGCTCCGGGCCGCGCTGCTCGGGCGCGCGATCGACCGCGGCCTGATCGAGATCGGCGTGCACGACCTGCGCGACTGGACCCACGACGTGCACCGCGCGGTCGACGACGCGCCGTACGGCGGTGGTCCCGGCATGGTGATGAAGCCGCAGATCTGGGGTGCCGCGCTCGACGACGTCTGCGGGGAGCACACCCGGCTGGTGGTGCCGACGCCCGCCGGTCGCCCGTTCACCCAGCAACTGGCCCACGAGTACGCCGCCGAGCAGCACCTGGTGTTCGCCTGCGGCCGCTACGAGGGCATCGACCAGCGCGTGCTCACCGACGCCGCCCGCCGCATGCCGGTGGACGAGGTGTCCATCGGCGACTACGTGCTGGTCGGCGGCGAAGCCGCGGTGCTGGTCATGGTCGAGGCCGTGGTCCGGCTGCTGCCCGGGGTGCTGGGCAACGCCCGCTCGGCCGAGGAGGACTCGTTCTCCGACGGCCTGCTCGAAGGACCGAGCTACACCCGCCCGGAGGTCTGGCGCGAGCTGGCCGTGCCGGAGGTGCTGCGCTCGGGCAACCACGCGCTGATCGACCGCTGGCGCCGCGACCAGGCGCTCCAGCGGACCGCCGAACGCCGCCCGGAGCTGCTTTCCGCGTTGCCGGAAGGCAGTCTCGACCAGCGCGACCTGGCCCTGCTCGCGCGGCTGGCCGAGGAGTCGGCACGGGGCGATTGATCCGCCGCCCGGCGGGTCTGTAATACTTGACCGGTTGGCGCGAGAGGACCGCACCGGAGGTCACGCGCCCGCCACACCCCTTGGGCAGGCCGCCGTGCTCGGCGTGCGCCCTGGCGTGCGGCAAGACGAAGACGTTACATCACAGACGAGGACGGACCACCGATGAACACCCTGGACGCCCTGGACGCTCAGTCGCTGCGTTCCGACATCCCGGACTTCCGCCCGGGCGACACGCTGAAGGTGCACGTCCGAGTGATCGAGGGCAACCGCGAGCGCCTTCAGGTCTTCCAGGGCGTGGTCATCCGCCGTCAGGGCGGTGGCATCCGCGAGACGTTCACCGTCCGCAAGGTGTCGTTCGGCGTCGGCGTGGAGCGCACCTTCCCGGTGCACAGCCCGAACATCGCGCAGATCGAGGTGCACAAGCGCGGTGACGTGCGGCGAGCCAAGCTGTACTACCTCCGCGAGCTGCGCGGCAAGGCCGCGAAGATCAAGGAGCGCCGCGAGCCGGCTTCCTGATCCGGTAGCGGATTCCCGTAGCCTGGCGTCGTGGCCGAACCCGTGTCTTCAAACGCTGCCGAGGACGATCCCGAACGCTCCGAGCACCACGACGGAGCGGCGGAGGAGACCAAGGACGGTGCCCACCGCAAGCGCGGCAGGGGCAAAGCGAAGAAGAAGCGCCCGTTCTGGGTGGAGCTGCCGATCCTGATCGTCGTCGCGCTCGCGCTGACGTTCGTGATCCAGCAGTTCTTCTTCCGCGTCTACATGATCCCGTCGGGATCGATGGAGACCACCCTGCACGGTTGTGAGGGCTGCACCGGCGACCGCATCCTGGTCGACAAGATCACCTACGACTTCGTCGACCCCACCCCCGGTGACGTGGTGGTGTTCAAGGGTCCGGAGCCGTGGGTGGAGAACGAAGCGCTCCCGCAGGAGTCCTCGAACCCGGTCGGCCGGTTCTTCCAGAGCATCGGCTCGGTGTTCGGCCTCGCGCCGCCCGACGAGCGCGATTTCGTCAAGCGCATCATCGCGATGCCGGGGCAGACGGTCGAATGCTGCGACGCGCAGAACCACGTGGTGGTCGACGGCAAGGCGCTCGACGAGCCGTACCTGCACTTCGAGGACGGCACCGGGGTCCAGGCCCCGTTCGACCCGGTCCAGGTGCCGCTCGGCTCGGTCTGGGTGATGGGCGACAACCGCAACAACTCCTCGGACTCCCGCACGCAGGGCGGCGGGGGCGAGCGCGGTGCGGTGCCACTGGAGAACATCATCGGCAAGGCCAGGATCATCGTGCTGCCGCCGAACCGCTGGGGTGGCGTGTCCGACCACAACCCGCAGGAGTCCGCCCAGCCCGCGGCGCTCGGCATGAGCGCACCGGCCTGGCAGCAGGGCATCCCGCTGGGCATCGGCGTGGTGGCCGCCTGGCCGACGGTGTGGGCCGGCCGCAAGCTCGGAGCGGGCTTGCGCGGGGCGGCGAACCGGAAGCGCTAGCCGCGGTGTCAGCGCTGAAGCCGCCACGCGCGGTCGTCCGCGGGGAGAGTTCGTGGGGGCTGCAGGCCGCGCTGGAACGGCGTGGCCTCGGCCCGGTGGCCGGCGTGGACGAGGCCGGGCGGGGTGCCTGCGCCGGTCCGCTGGTGGTCGCCGCCTGCGTGCTCAAGCCCGGTGACGGCGCGCGGTTGCCCGAACTGACCGATTCGAAGCTGCTCACCGCGGCCGCTCGCGAGCGGGTCTACGAACGGGTGCTGGCCAGGGCGGTCGACTACGCGGTGGTGGTCATCCCCACCGAGGAGGTCGACGCGCGCGGCATCCACGTCACCAACGTCGAGGGCATGCGGCGCGCGGTGTCCCACCTGCGGACCGCGCCCGGCTACGTGCTGACCGACGGGTTCGGGGTGCCGGGCATGCCCGCGCCGAGCCTGCCGGTGATCAAGGGGGACCGCGTGGTCGCCTGCGTCGCGGCCGCGTCCGTGCTGGCCAAGGTGACCAGGGACCGGATCATGGCGGACCTGCACGCCGAATACCCGGTGTACGGCTTCGACGTGCACAAGGGTTACACCACCACCGAACACGGCGCGGCGCTGACCGAGCACGGACCCAGCGCGGTGCACCGGTGGTCCTACACCAACGTGGCCGTCGCGGCCGCGGTCCACCGGCGCGAGCCACCCCACCGGGTGCTGCTCACCGCGGCGGCTCTGCACGCCACGGCGGCGCCGGTGCGTGCCCTGGATGACGGTCTGGGTCAGAATGGACTCTTCGCCGCCGACTGGCACGTGAACTCGCAAGGAGGGGCCCGGATTTCATGAGTGCCGAGGATCTCGAGAAATACGAGACCGAGATGGAGCTGTCGCTGTACCGGGAGTACCGCGACATCGTCAGCCAGTTCGCGTATGTGGTGGAGACCGAACGGCGGTTCTACCTGGCCAACGCGGTGGACGTGCAGGTCCGCGACGGGGGCGGGGAGGTCTACTTCGAGGTGCGGATGTCCGACGCCTGGGTCTGGGACATGTACCGCCCCGCCCGGTTCGTCAAGCACGTCCGCGTGATCACCTTCAAGGACGTCAACGTCGAGGAGCTGGACAAGCCCGACCTGCGCCTGCCGGAAGGCGGTCCCTTCTCCGGCTGACCGGCTGTGGACGAGTTGTCCACAGCCGGTCCGGTTGTCCACAGTTCAACCCGACCCCCTGGCCCGCCCCCACCCACCCTGGCAACGTCGTGATCGCCAACCAAGATCACCGACCCCGGGGGAGCAGCCGTGATGGGGACAGAAGCCAGGCCGTCGTACGACCAGAGAACCCACCTGGGTCGTCGCGGCGAGGAGCTGGCCGCCGCCCACCTGACCGCGCAGGGCCTGGTCGTGCTGTCCACGAACTGGCGCTGCCGCGAAGGTGAACTCGACCTGGTCGCCACCGACGGCCGCACCCTGATCGTCTGCGAGGTCAAAACCCGCTCCGGCACCGGCTACGGCCTCCCCGCCGAAGCCGTGGACGCCGAAAAGGTGGCTCGCATCCGCCGCCTCACCAGCCGCTGGCTGGACCACTTCCGAGTGCGCTGGTGCCCGATCCGCTTCGACGTGATCGCCATCCACCTGCCACCCACCGGCGAACCGCAGCTGACCCACCTCGAGGGGGCGTTCTGACATGCGCCCACTCCGCCGCCGCTCCAGGCCCCCACGCCTCCGGGTGATCGTCCTCGTGCAATTCACCCCCCGCGAGCGCATCCGCATCCGCACCCGCCTACGCCACCTGACCAGCACCCTGCTCTCCAAACGGCACCCCTCCCCCCTCCGCCAACTAGAGGGGATGAGCTGACATGCCCCACACCCACACCCACACCCGCCCCCACCCGGTACTCCAGCCGGGTCTGTCCTCCCGCGTGGTGATCAGCCGATTGGGCCGCACCCGCCCCCACTCGGTGCTCCAGCCGGATCTGTCCTCCCGCGTGGCGATCAGCCGATTGGGCCGCACCTACACCCACCCAACACCTCAGCTCGGCCTGTCCTCCCGCGTGGCGATCAGCTCACTGGGCCGATTCACACCGGCTTCCGCCACTGGCCCAGCGCCTGGCAGACCCGCCGCTGCCCATTGGCTTTCCAGCATTTCGGGGTGGTGCGCTGACCTGCCCTCCACCCACACTCACCCAGCACCCCAGCTCAGCCTGCCCTTGCTCGTGGCGGTCAGCCGATTGGGCCGCACCCGCCCCCACCCAGCACCTCAGCCCGGTCTGTCCTCCCGCGTGGCGATCAGCTCACTGGGCCGATTCACACCGGCTTCCGCCACTGGCCCAGCGCCTGGCAGACCCGCCGCTGCCCATTGGCTTT
>NZ_JBWKKF010000030.1:78750-86498 GCF_056431745.1 Amycolatopsis sp. NPDC045836
TTCCAGCATTTCGGGGTGGTGCGCTGACCTGCCCTCCACCCACACTCACCCAGCGCCCCAGCCCGGCCTGTCCTCCCGCATGGCGATCAGCCGATTGGGCCGCACCCGCCCCCACCCAGCACCTCAGCTCGGCCTGTCCTCCCGCGTGGCGGTCAGCCGACTCGCCCGCACCCGCACCCACCTCCGCCACTGGCCCAGCGCCCCGCTGCCCGATCGGCGACCTCCGACCCTCCACCAGCCCGAGAAGGGTGAGCTGACATGGCGCTAGCTCGCAGTTGGTCGGTGGCCCTGCTGGGCATCGACGGCCGGGTGGTCGAGGTCGAAGCCGACATCGGTGCCGGTCTGCCCGGCATGAAGCTGGTCGGCTTACCCGATCCCGGCCTGAAGGAGGCCAAGGACCGAGTCCGCGCGGCCGTGCGCAATTCCGGGCAGAAGTGGCCCGAACAGCACGTCACCCTCGGCCTGTCCCCGGCGAACCTGCCGAAGCTCGGCTCCGGTTACGACCTGAGCATCGCCGCCGCGGTGCTCGCCGCCAGCGGTGCGGTGTCCGGCAGCAAACTGCTCGGCACCGTGCTGCTCGGCGAACTCGCGCTGGACGGACGCGTCCGCCCGGTGCCCGGTGTGCTGCCCGCGCTGCTCGCCGCCCGCAGGGGTGGGCTCCGCCGGGCGGTGGTGCCGGTCGATTCGATGTTCGAAGCGGCGCTCGTGCACGACATGGAAGTCCGGGGCGCGGCTCGCCTTCGTGACCTGCTCGCCTGGCTGGACGGCATCGAGGACCTCCCCGGCCCGGAACCGGCCGCCGAGGTCGAGCCGCCGCCGGTGGCCGACCTCGCCGATGTGATCGGCCAGCCGGAAGCCCGCTGGGCGCTGGAGGTCGCGGCCGCGGGTGGCCACCACCTCCTGCTCGTCGGGCCACCGGGGGTCGGGAAGACCATGCTCGCGAGGCGACTGCCCGGCCTCCTGCCGGAGTTGTCGCGCGAGGAGTCGCTCGAAGTCACCGCTGTGCACTCCATCGAAGGCAAGCTGTCCCGGACGTCGCCGCTCGTCCGAGTGCCGCCGTTCGCCGATCCGCACCACAGCATCTCGACCGCCGCTCTCGTCGGTGGCGGCGTCGACATCGCCAAGCCCGGCATGATCAGCCGCGCGCACCGAGGTGTGCTCTTCCTGGACGAAGCCTGCGAATTCGGCGGCGAGCGCCTCGAATCACTGCGCACGGTCCTGGAAGACGGCGAGGTTCGCATCGCCCGGCGCAAGGGCGTGGTCTGCTATCCCGCCCGGTTCCAGTTGGTGCTCGCGACCAACCCGTGTCCGTGCGCGCCACCACGAGAAGCCGACTGCACGTGTTCACCGTGGGCGCGGCGGCGCTACTTCAGCCGCCTTTCCGGCCCCCTGCTCGATCGCATCGACATCCGCGTCCGCCTGCGCCCACTCACCGCCATGCACGCCCACCACCAGGAATTCGACGACCCGGAACCCACCGCCGTCGTCCGTGATCGTGTTTCCCGCGCCAGAGCCAGAGCCGCCAACCGCTGGGCCGCGCACGGCTGGCGCACCAACGCCGAAGTCCCCGGCCCGGTCCTCCGCCGTGAATTCGCCCTGCCGCGGGAAACCACCGCCCTGCTCGACCGGAGCTTGGACATGGGTGCCCTCACCGCCCGAGGGGTGGACCGCTGCCTACGCCTCGCCTGGACCCTCAGCGACCTCGCCGAAGCCGACCTCCCCCAAGCCGACCACGTCGCCGCCGCCCTGGAATTCCGCGATCGGCGAGCCGCATGACCCGCCCTTGGCCCCACCGCCTCGAAGCGCCGCGACGGGTGCGGCACCTGACTCAATCCCGGGATCCGGCAAGCCGACGATCGATTACCCGTGCAACCCCAGCCTGCGCACCTCCGCCCCACCGCCCGCACCTTTCGCAACCGATCCGCGCCAACGCGCCCCGAGTGGCCGGAGCACCCGAACCCCGTGATCGGGAGGCGGCATGAGTGAGCGGCGCGCCGATCCCGGGATTCGATTGGCGAGGTCATATTTGCTGCGGGTGGCTGAGCCACCGGCACCGGCGCTCGTCGCTTTCATCCGGGAGCTCGGGCCGATCGAGGCGGCGAAGCTGGTACGCGCCGGCGACTGCCCGACGTCCGTGCTGGCCGAGACCTCCGCGCGTCGAGATCTCGACTTCGCGGAATCGGACCTCGCGGCGGCCGAGCGGAACGGCGCCCGGCTGGTGGTGCCGGAGGACGGCGAGTGGCCGGCCTGGCCGTTGCTCCCGTTCGACCAGGCGACCAGTCGCGGCGTACGCGGACTGGCCCCGCCGATCGGACTGTGGGTTCGTGGTGACGGCAGGCTGGATGAGGCGGTCATGTCCGCTGTGGCCGTGGTCGGAGCGCGCGCCGCGACGAACTACGGCGAGCACACCGCGACCGCGCTCGCCTACGGGTTGGTCAAGAACGGCATGCCGGTGTTCTCCGGAGCCGCCTATGGAATCGACGGTGCCGCACACAAAGGTGCCCTCGCTGGCGACGGGCCAACGGCGGCGGTGCTCGGCTGCGGCCTGGACGGCGGCTATCCGAGCGGTCATGACGCCCTGCTGCGCAAGATCGGCGAGCGGGGTCTCGTGATCAGTGAGTACGCCTTCGGCACTCCGCCGGCGAGGCACCGCTTCCTCGTCCGGAACCGGCTGATCGCCGGTCTCACCGAAGGCACGGTGGTGGTGGAAGCGGGTGCTCGCAGCGGTGCCCGCAACACGGCGGCCACCGCCGCCCTGCTCGGCAAGGTGGTGATGGCGGTACCCGGGCCGGTCGGCTCGGCGATGTCGGCGGGCTGCCACCAGCTGATCCGCGAGTCGGCCGCGACGCTGGTCGGTTCGCTGGAAGACGTGCTGGAGACCGTCGGCAAGCTCGGGGCGTCGCTGGCCGGGCGAGCGCCCCAACCCCGCCGGAACACCGACGGCCTGGGAGAGGAGGCCATGCGAGTTCACGACGCACTCGAATTCCGGACAGGCAAACCCGCCGAGCAAATCGCCACCGACTCCGGTGTGCCGATCGCCCGCGTGCGCGCCCTGCTCCCCGAGTTGGAACTGGACGCCCTAGCCACCCGCACCGAAGACGGCTGGCGCCTGACGAGTCGCTCCACCCCCACGACCCGCACGAAAGGAGGCCCGAAAAATCCCTGACCCAACCCGAGCCAGGGAAACCGTTCTACCCCGCGCGGCTGAGCCCCGCTGGACTGCCAACTGCGGACAAGTCGCTACGGCGAATTGCCGGAGAAGGTGGTGGCAGCAATGGCCGAACCGCTGCCTGCACGCAACCCGTGGCAGCGAGAGATGACAGAACTCGTTACCCGTGGCGATGGGTGGCCGGGCTCAGCGGCTGGGCGCTTGCCTGGTGATCGGGTAGCCGGGCTCGTTGGCTGCGCGCTGCCCAGGCCCTGTATGGCGGAACCGCTGGCTCGTGGAAATGGTGAGCTGGTTGGCTGCGTGCTTCCTGCGGCGATGGGATGTCCGGGGCTGTCGCTGGGTGCTTCCTGCGGTGCCGGGACAGCCGGGCTCGTTGGTGGCGTGGTTCCGTGGCGGTGAGCGGCGGGATCGTTGGCCGGGTGTGGTGGGTGGCTGGACGGGGTGGGAAGGGTGGCTGGGTGGGGTTGGGTGTGCGGCGGGCTTTGGCGGGAGGCAGGGGCGTTCTCCCCTGGGTGGGGTAGGTCGGAAGGGTGGAGGGGGTAGCTCGATCGGGTAGAGGTGCGGGTGGGGCGTGGGAGGTGGTCGGGTGGTTGCGCTGTGTCGCGATATCGGGTCGTTCCCTCGGGAGGGTGTGGCGATGCTTGACCACGCGCCGGGGATCCCCCAGCGTGTCGGGCATGTCGTCACGAAGCGTTCCCGAAGTTGAGCGGGGGGTGAAGGCGCGCGGGCGCGGGAGTCTGGTGCGCCTGCGGGCCGCGCTTCCGGTCAGCGCTCGTGAGCTGGTGGACGAGTACGAGCGGCACCTGGGGTCAGAGCGTGGGCTTTCGGAGCACACGGTGCGGGCGTATGTGGGCGATGTGGTGTCGTTGCTCGGCTTCCTGCACGGCATCGGGAAGGGCGAAGCCCCAGCTCAGGACGTTGCGGCGCTGGCCGGGTTGGACGTGGGGGAGTTGCGGGCCTGGCTGGCCGAGCAGCACCGGGCCGGGGTCAGCCGGACCACGTTGTCCCGGCGGGCCGCGGCGGCTCGGACGTTCACGGCGTGGGCGCAGCGGACCGGCAGGCTGGAGCAGGATCCGGGGGCGCGGCTGGTGGCACCGCGGCCCCATCGGACCCTGCCCGGGGTGTTGCGGCCCGAGCAGGCGGAGCAGGTGATGCGGGCGTCGAGCGCGGGGGCGGCGGAACGGGATCCGGTTGCGCTGCGTGATCATGCGGTGCTCGAACTGCTGTACGCGACCGGCATCCGGGTGGCCGAGCTGTGCGGGCTTGACGTGGGCGATGTGGAGTTCGATCGCCGGGTGGTCCGGGTGCTGGGCAAGGGCGGCAAGGAGCGCACGGTGCCGTTCGGGGTGCCCGCCGAGAAGGCGCTGCGGTCCTGGCTGGACGAGGGGCGTCCGGTGCTGGTCGAGCGGGCGACCGGGGAGTCGGCAAAGGCCCTCTTCCTGGGCGTACGGGGGCGGCGGCTCGATCCCCGCTCGGTCCGGCGAGTGGTCCACGACGGGGTCGGTTCGGTACCCGGCTCGGTGGACATGGGACCGCACGGTCTCCGCCATTCGGCTGCCACGCACCTGCTGGAGGGTGGTGCTGACCTTCGCAGCGTTCAGGAACTACTCGGTCACGCTACGCTTGCCACCACTCAGCTTTACACTCACGTCACCGTCGAGCGGCTGAAGGCCATCCATGACCGGACCCACCCCCGTGCCCGCTGATCGCGGGGACGGCGGGGGGACGACCTTCCCGCCACCCGGCGAACCGCCCGACCGAACCACCCAGCACGAGCCCGGAGACAGACCTGAGAGTGCAGTTGAAAACGGCAACTTGCCTGGTGACGCAGCGCGTTCTCAGCGAGACTCTGAGACACCCGCAGCGGAGGGCAGTCCCGTGACCGCCACCGAGCCCAAAACCGGCCTGACCGAGACCGGCGACGTGGAGGCGGGCATCAAGGCGCTGTGGCGGCAGTTCGCCGAGGCGCCGGAGCAGCGCATCCGCGACCGGCTGGTGCTGCACTACGCACCGCTGGTCAAGTACGTCGCCGGCCGCGTCGGCACCGGCCTGCCCACCCACGTCGACGTCGGCGACCTCGTGCAGTCCGGCATCTTCGGCCTGGTCGACGCCATCGAGAAGTTCGAGCCCGAGCGCGGGCTGCGCTTCGAGACCTACGCCATGCAGCGCATTCGCGGGGCGATCCTGGACGACCTCCGTTCGCAGGACTGGGTGCCGCGGGTGGTCCGCAGCCGCGCCCGGGAGGCCGAACGCGCGATGGAACGGCTGGGCGCCCGGCTCAACCGGACGCCGACCGACGCCGAACTGGCCACCGAGCTGGAGATCAGCGTCGACGATCTGCGTGACCTCTACGGCCAGCTCCAGCTCACCAGCGTGGTCGCGCTGGAGGACCTGGTCGCCGTGGGCAAGGACAGCGGCTCACTGGTCGACACGCTGCCCGACGACGACGCCGTGGACCCGGTCGCGGTGCTCGTCGACCAGGACAACCGCCGCCAGCTCGCCGAGGCGATCGCGCAGCTCTCCGAACGCGACCGGATCGTGGTGAGCCTCTACTACTTCGAGAGCCTCACCCTGGCCGAGATCGGCAAGGTGCTCGGCGTGACCGAGTCCCGGGTGAGCCAGCTGCACACCAGGGCCGTTCTCCGCCTGCGCGCCAAGCTCGTCGAGCAGGCCGGGGTCTGACTGACGTGTCAACCAGGGTCCCACGGCTTCAGCCGTAGCCGCGTGGTCTCCTGGACCAGCGGCAGCGGATCCAGGTACTCCATCCCGCGGCGCACGCCCCAGTGCAGGCAGGCCGCCGCCGCGCACTGGTGCCCGGCCACGACCGTGCCGATCACCTGCCCCGTGTGCACCTGCTCCCCGGCGGCGAGCTGCGGGACCACCGGCTCGTAGGTGGTGCGCAGGCCGCCGTCGTGGTCGATCGACACCACCCCGCGACCGGCGACCGGGCCGGCGAACACCACGAACCCCGTGCCGGCGGCGAGCACCTGCTGGCCCATCGCCGCCGCCAGGTCGACCCCGCGGTGACCGGGGCCGAAGTCGGTCTCCGGCGCGTCGAAACCGCGGACGACCTGCGGCCTCGGTTGCAGCGGCCAGGCGAACCGGGGCTCCTCCGCGGCCACCGCCGGGGCGAGCACCCCGGCGCCGCCGAACGCCAGCAACAGCAGCACCAGATGGCGGATGCGCTGACGTGGGAGAATGGGGTTGGCGTTCATGACATCGACTCTGCCGGGGTGGGCTGGTCGGCGGGGGCGGGGCGGGGAAGCTGTGGACAACCGGGGTGGTTGTGGACAGTTCGCCGGTTTGACCGCCGCCGGTGAGCAGCCCTTCCAGGCGGAGGCGTACACTGTTCGCGCGGTCTGCGGAAGTGCAGATCGACTTCGCGTGCGATGTGCATGCTCCGGGCGGGCCACCACGGTTTTCACGGTTACCCGCTCCGGAACGAACGATGCCCGGCGGTCCCATCCGGCGCCCAGCGCCGAACGGGTTCGGGCACCGGCACCGCACCAGGGCGGCCGTCCACCCGGGCGACCGCGGCAACCGAGCAAGCGCCACCGGGCGGGTCCCGGGGCGCACGACACAGAAGAGGTGCGAATCCGGCCATGGCCGTCGTCACCATGAAGCAGCTGCTCGACAGCGGCGTGCACTTCGGGCACCAGACCCGGCGCTGGAACCCGAAGATGAAGCGCTACATCTTCACCGAGCGCAACGGCATCTACATCATCGACCTGCAGCAGACGCTGACCTACATCGACCGCGCCTTCGAGTTCATCAAGGAGACCGTGGCGCACGGTGGCAGCATCCTGTTCGTCGGCACGAAGAAGCAGGCGCAGGAGGCCATCGCCAACGAGGCCCAGCGCGTCGGCATGCCGTTCGTCAACCAGCGCTGGCTGGGCGGCATGCTCACCAACTTCCAGACCGTGCACAAGCGGCTCCAGCGCCTCAAGGAGCTCGAGTCGCAGGAGCAGACCGGCGGTTTCCAGGGCCTGACCAAGCGCGAGATCCTCACGCTCACCCGCGAGAAGGACAAGCTGGAGAAGACCCTCGGCGGTATCCGCGACATGGCGAAGGTCCCCAGCGCCGTGTGGATCGTGGACACCAAGAAGGAGCACATCGCCGTCGGCGAGGCGCGCAAGCTGAACATCCCGGTCGTCGCGATCCTCGACACCAACTGCGACCCGGACGAGGTCGACTACCCGATCCCGGGCAACGACGACGCGATCCGCTCCGCCGCGCTGCTGACCAAGGTCGTCGCTGAGGCCGCCGCCGCCGGCCTGCTGGCCCGCTCGGGCCGCAACGGCTCGGCCGCCGAGGGCCAGGACAAGCCGGAGCCGGGCGTCGCTTCCGACGAGCCGCTGGCCGAGTGGGAGAAGGAGCTGCTCTCCGGCTCCGAGAACGCCGAGGCGCCCGCGGAGCAGACGACCTCCGCCTGATCCACCCCGCCCGGGGGGGGGGGGGGGGATCGGGGGGGGGGGGGGGGGTGGGGGCACCCCCCCGCGTGGGGAAGGAGAGGGGGAGAAAAAAAAAGGGGGAAGAAAAAAAAAACAAGGTGGGAAAAACCTAGTGGCGGACCCAAGAG
>NZ_JBWKKF010000031.1:0-86012 GCF_056431745.1 Amycolatopsis sp. NPDC045836
TCTTGTACCGCCCAGTGGGTTCCTCCTCCGCCCTAACCACCCCCCCCCCCCCCCCCTCCCACCCCCCCCCCCCCCCCCCCCCCTCTTTTTCCCCCCCCCCCCTCCCCCCCCCCCCCCCCCCCCCCCCCCCCCGTCCCACTTTTGCATTTCGATTCGGACACGGCACACTCCTTCGGGTGATGGCTCCGCCCTGGCTCCAGCTGATGGACGACACCATCCGGGCCTGCGCCGCGCACGGGACCCCGGATCTGCTCCGTCGCCTGCGTGAAAGACGTGCGCAGCTGATCGACCCGAAGCTGCGCATCCTGGTCATCGGCGAGACCGGCCAGGGCAAGAGCCAGCTGGTGAACGCGCTGGTCAACGCGCCGGTGTGTGCCACGGGCGACGACCTGACCACCACCGTGCCCGCGGTGGTCGAGTACGCCGAAGCCCCCAGCGCGGCGGTGGTGCTGCACCCGTCCGCCCGCCAGGACCGGCTGCTCGAGAGCGGGCCGTCGAACCAGCTCGTGCCCGCCGCGGTGGATTCGGTGACCGCCGACGCCAACCGCGAGGCCGCCCAGCCCGGCACCGAGATCGCCCGCGCGCACATCGGCCTGCCCCGGGCCCTGCTCGCCACCGGCCTGGTGCTCATCGACACCCCGCCCGCCGGGGACGCCGCCCGCACCGCCACCGCGTTGTCGGAGATCCTGCAGGCCGACGCCGTGTTGATGGCCACCGACGCGACCAGCGAGTTCTCCCCGAGCGAGCTGGAACTGCTCGGCCAGGTCACCCGGGTGTGCCCGACGGTGATGGTGGCGCTGACCAAGATCGACATCGTGCCGGGCTGGCGGGTGGTGGCCGAGCGCAACCGCGCCCGGCTGACCGCGGCCGGGCTGAACGCCACCGTGGTACCGGTTTCGGCGGCGCTGCGGCTGGCCGCGGCCAAGGCGGGCGATCGCGACCTGAACGCCGAATCCGGCTTCGAGGAGCTGCTGCACCGGCTCAAGCACGAGTGGCTGGACCAGGCCGACGTGCTGCACAACCGGTCGGTGGCCGCGCTGGCCGGGATGACGGTGGACCAGCTGGTACCCCCGCTGCAGGACGAGTTCGCCGCCACGCAGCGCGGCGACTCGCCGGAAGCGGTGGCGCGCTGGCAGGCCGCCGGGCGCAAGCTGGAGCAGCTCCAGCAGGACTCCGCGCGCTGGCAGACGCTGCTCGGTGACGAGATCGCCGACCTGATCGCGGACCTGGAGTTCGACCTGCGTGACCGGACCCGGCAGATCCTGCGCGAGGTCGACGAGTACTTCGACGCCGCCGACCCCTCGCGCGACTGGGACGAGTTCGAGGACTGGCTGCAGGTCAACCTGGCCACCGTCGCCGAAACGAACTTCAACTGGCTGCTCGAGCGGTTCGACTGGATCGCGCACAAGCTGGTCCGCCAGGTCGCCCCCGGTGATCAGGACCTGCTGCACGAACTGCTGGTCGCGGACGCGCCCGCCGATCACGCGAGCGGGATGCGCAAACCGCGGGTCGAGCGGTTCAGCGTGGGCCAGAAGCTGTTCGTCGGCATGCGCGGGTCGTACACCGGCCTGCTGATGTTCGGCCTGGCGACCACCGTGGCCGGCATGCCGCTGATCAACCCGATCTCGCTGGGCGCGGGTGCCGCGTTCGGCGCGAAGAGCGTGTTCGAGGAGCGCGGCAACCGGCTCAAGCGGCGGCAGGCCACCGCGAAGACCGCCGCGCAACGCCACGTCGACGACTTCTTCCTGGCCTACGGCAAGGAGAGCAAGGACGCCGCGCGGCTGCTGCAGCGGGCCCTGCGCGACCGGTTCACCGCCTACGCCCAGCAGCGGCGCCAGGAGATCTCCGCTTCGGCCAAGGCGATCAAGCAGGTGATCGACGCCGAGGCCGCGCAGCGCAAGCAGCGCGCGCAGGAGATCAGGACCGCGGTCAGCGAGCTGGCCGCCATCCGCCAGCGGATCAAGGCCATGTCCGCCGCCCGGATCGTGCCCAGTTCCCCGCGTGGGCTGATCGCGTGATCGCCGAAGCCGCCGGTGCCCTGCTGCAGCGCGCGCTTTCGCTCTACCAGGACAGCGCCCGCGCGACGAGCTGGCTGGAGCGGCACCTGGCGCGGTTCGCCGAACCGCTGCGGCTGGCCGTGGTCGGCCCGGCGGCCACCGGGAAGTCCACGCTGGTCAACGCGCTGGCCGGGGACGAGGTGGCACCGCTCGAGCTCGGTGACCGCCAGGTGCTCACCTGGTACCGGGGCGGATCGGCACCGCGGGCGCTGGCGTACCCGCCGGGCGGGGCGGCGCCGTGGGAGCTGGCGGCCGACCGCAGCGAGCGGCGGTTGCGGGTGGAGCTGGCGCCACTGGCCGGGCAGCAGGTGGACCGGCTGGTGGTCGACTGGCCCAGCCGCCAGCTGCGCGACCTGGTGCTGCTGGACACGCCCGCGCTGGACCCCGAGGCCGGGCCGCAGGCGCTGGCCGGGGGGCTGACCGACGCCGACGCCGTGCTGTACCTGGTGCGCCGCCCGCACGGCCCGGAACTGGACGGCCTGCGCACGCTGCACGGCCCGCCGAGCGCCTGGGCGCCGCCGGTGCACACGATGGTGGTGCTCTCCCGCGCCGACGAACTCGGCGCCGGCCGGGTGGACGCGCTCATCTCGGCCCGGCAGGTGGCCCGCCGCTACCGCCGCACCGACGAGGTGCAGGACCTGTGCCAGGACGTGGTCGCGGTGGCCGGGCTGGTCGCCGGCGCCGGCCGCACGCTGGGTGAACCGGAGTTCGCCGCGTTGAGCGCGCTGGCCCAGGTGCCGCGGCCGGACCTGGAGAGCAGGCTGCTCTCCGCGGACCGCTTCGTCCGCGCCGACGCCCCGCTGCCGCTGCGGCCCGGCGCCCGCGAGTGGCTGCTGGGCCGGTTCGGCCTGTTCGGGCTGCGGCTGGCGACCACGCTGATCCGGCGTGGCGCGAACACCGTGCCGTCGCTGGCCGGGCAGCTGGTGCAGCGCAGCGGCCTCGGGGAGCTGCGGGACGGCATCGCGCAGCAGTTCGGCGCGCGGGAGGACGTGCTGAAGGCCCGCGCCGCCCTGCTCGGGCTGGAGGTGCTGCTGCGGCGGGAGCCCCGGCCCGGCGGGGAGCAGCTGGCCGCCGAACTGGACCGGCTGGTCTCCGGCGCGCACGAGTTCGCCGAGCTGCGGGTGCTGGCGGCGTTGCGCAGCGGCCGGACCGGGTTGCCGGAGGAGCTGGCCGAGGACGCCGTCCGGCTCACCGGTGGGGTCGGCGTCGGCCTGCTCGAACGCCTCGGCATCGAGGACGAGCTCTCCCCCGCGGAGTTGCAGGAGGCCGTCCAGGACGCGCTGTGGCACTGGCGGGAGCAGGCGGCGAACCCGGCGCTGAGCGGGACCGCCCGGCGGGCCGCCGAAGTGGTGCTGCGCAGCTGCGAGGGGATGCTGGTCGGGGCTCCGGCCTATGGGTGATGGCGCGAAGCGCTCCGCTGAGGGTGGTGGTGGGCGGGTCAGTAGTCGAACTGGTCGACGTTGTCGTTCGTGATCAGCAGCGGGTCCCCGAGCACCAGGGTCTTCTCGGCGGCGCTGTAGCGGACGGCTGGCAGTTCGGGGCTGACGTTGTTCATCGGCTCGAACACCTTGCCGTCGGCGGTCTGCTTCGCCGCCCACGCCGTCAGGTAACCGAGGTTCTCCACGTCCCAGAGCACCGAGGCCGACGCCGAACCGTCGCGCAGGTACTCCTTCATGGTCTGCGGGGTACCGACGCCGACGGTGAACACCTGCCCGATGCGCCCGGCCTCCCGCACCGCCCTGGCCACCCCGGGCGCCGAGGTGGTGCACTCGCCGACCAGCCCGGTCAGCTGCGGGTGCGCGGCCATCAGCTCCTTGGCCTTGGCCGTCGCGGCGTCCTGGTCCTCGCCGACGTAGACGATGTCGACGATCTGCGCACCGGTGTAGTTCTGCGCGGTGTAGGCCTTCTGCACCGCGATCCAGGCGTTGAGGTTGACCGCGGCCGGCCCGCAGGACACGATCGCGTACTGCCCGGTGCCGCCGGTCTTGCGCATCAGCGCGTCGGTCAGCGCGCGGCCGATGCTCTCCGCGCCCGCCTGGTTGACGAACAGTTCACGGCCCGAGTTGGGGGCGTCGGTGTCGGTGGTCAGCACGCGGATGCCCTTGGCCCTGGCCTCGGCGACCACCGGCGCGATGGCGTCGGGGTCGTTCGGCGCGACCACGATCACGTTCACCTCCCTGGCGACGAAGTCCCGCACCACGGCGACCTGCTCGGCGGCGTCCGCGGTGAGCGGGCCCCGGTAGGTCCAGCGCACGCCGAGCAGTTCCGCGGCCCGCTTGCCGCCCTCGTTCATCGCGTCGAAGTAGGCGATCGACTGCACCTTGGGCACGAAGGCGACCTCGATGTCCCCGGCCGGCGGCTCGGCAGGCGGTTCGGCCCCGCACCCGGTCAGCGCCAGGCAGGCCGCGGCCGCGATTCCGGCGAGCCGTCTCGGCAGCCTCATCCATGGGTCCTTTCGTCGGGGCGCACGCGCACACCAGAACGAACGTCCACCACGAGGGTTGCGGCCGAGTAACCAAATCGCCGCGGTCTGATCAGGGTTGGCGGGCTGCCGGACCGGGCGTGCGCGAACACGGAGTGTACGCGGACGGGCTCCCACCGCCGCGTCCCGGTCCCGCCTGTGACGTGACCCGGCTCACCGCCATCCGGGCGAACCGGTACCACTGGATACGCGGCGTACGGGCCGCCGGTTCGCCGCCCCGTACGCGATTAACACCGGACCAGACCGGGTAACTCGAGCGAGCAGGGGCGGGCGGCCTGGGCCCGAGCCGTCCGTCCCGAGGTCCCGCTCGTACAAACCACGTCGCGAGCGGGGCCGTCCCCCAACTCAGCGCACCAGCCCGCCGACTTCGTTCGCCTGCGCGTACCGCTTGGCGAAGCTGTCCGACCGCTCGGTCATGTTGCCGTAGTCCGGGAAGCCGGTGTCGTCGCGCAGCCACGCCCGGATGAGCTTGTCGTCGGCGGCGTAGGCGGTGTAGGCCTGCTCGTCGGTGATGCCGTAGGTGTTCTTGAGGTGGTGCAGGTTGGCGGCGGCGAGGTCGATCGCCAGCCGGTCGTCGCGGGCGAGCCTGCCCCTGATCTCGTCCTGGCCGACCTTCTCGCCGTGGTACTTCTCCATCAGCTCCGCCGCCGTCCCCGCCTGCATCTGGCCGATGCCAACGGAATTGCCGGCCACACCCCCCGATTCCAGGCGGCGGAACAGGTCGAACGGGACCTTGGTGGCCAGCTGCCGCCCTTCGCCCTCCTGGATCAGCAGGGCGGCGAGCACCTTCGGGTTGATGCCGTACTTGTTCGCGGCGGTCACGATGTCCTTGCCGTGCGGGTCGAGGAAGCTGCCGGAGCCGGTCACCGAACTCTTCCAGGCACCGGCGTTCCAGGCGGCGGCGAAGCTGGTGTGGGTGGGCTGGTTGAAGTCGTGCTGCTCCCCGCCGAGGTTGGCCCGCAACGCCCAGGCCGCCGTCTGGTCCGCTTCGGACGCGTCGCGCAGCACGTGGTTGATCCGGGTCTGGATGGCCTCGATCGCGTGCCTGCCCTCCTCGATGGCGTCGCGGGCGTCGTCCTTGCCCCGCCAGGTGGACCGGTCCTGCCCGTCGATCGGCGGATTCGCCGTCACCTCGCCGTTTTCGGCGACCTCGAGCCCCTTCGCCGGTGCCTCGTGGTCGGCGATCCGGTAGAGCGCGTCCTGGTTGCGCTTGATCCGGCCGTGGGCCTCCTCCAGCAGGTCGCGGATGCCCTTGGCCTGCTTGGCGGCGTCGTCGAACTCCTTGCTCGTCTCCCCGATGAACGACAGCGCCTGCTGGGCGGCGGGCCCCTTCCAGCCCGACGCCTTGAGCGGCTGGGCCACCGAATCCGTCAGCTCCGCGCCGAGCGCCTCGATCCTGCCGATCACCTTGCCCCAGTCCTCGACGGCCTGTTCGAGGGCGTGCACCGGGGCGTGGTACAGGTTCTCGTACTTCAGCATGCCCCCGCCTATTCGAAGAACTCGGCGATTTCCGCCATGGACAGTTCGGTCTTGTCCTCGGTCACCCGGTAACCACCGGCGCCGGCGGCCAGGCTCTGCTCGATCTTGTGGCACGCCTGGTGCAGCGTGGTGATCTGCGAGTACCAGAGTTCGCCGGTGCTCTTGAGCGCGTCGCCCAGCTGGAAGTTCTCCCCGCCGAGCGTGCGGCCGGCGGTCTGCGTGGTGTCGTCCGGGAGCCGCCCGTCCCTGCCCAGCCGGTCCCGCACCCCGCCCGCCTCACCGGACGCCTGCTTCAGCACCGCCGGGTCGACCTCGTAACCGTCGTTCCCCACGGCTCAGCTCGTTTTCAGGTCGCCGAGCACGGTGCTGAGCCGTTCCCGCGCCTCTTTGTCCATGTTCGACACGCTCTGCGCGCTCTGGTCGAGCTTCCACGCGGTGTTGGCGGTCTGCTCGACCAGCGTGGTCAGCTCCTTCCACCAGGTGTGCCCGCATTCGGTGAGCGCCGCGCCCGAAGCCCAGCCGCCGTGCGCCGAGGCGGCCTGGTTGCCGCTGTCGAACAGCGAGCCGATGGTGTTCTTGGCCTGGTCGGCGCTGGCACGCAGGTCGTCGGCCACCTGCCGGACGCCGTCCGGGTTCATCCGGATGTTCGGGTTGCCCATGGCTTCCTCCTAGTCCCAGTTCGGGTGGGGGCGGACGATCAGCGGGGTGTCCCCGTAGCCGGTCTGGATCTCGTTGTGCGGCGCACGCGAACCGAGGCCGATGTTCGTGCGGTTCGAGTTGTGCTGGGTGTAGAGGATTTCCCCGTCCGGCGTGACGGCGGTGACCAGCGCGGTGTGGTGGATGGTGCCGCTCTCGTTCCGCAGGTAGAGGATGTCGCCCGGCCGCGCGTCCTTGGTCTGCACGCTTTCCCCGCCGTTGGCGAGCAGGTAGTCGTGGTGGTTCTGCGCGGCACCCCACGCGGCGCCGTGCTGGGTCTTGTCGAACGAGCCGTACCCCGGGATGCTCGGGAAACCCTGGTGGTCCTCGTTCCAGCCGGTCTTGCCGCCGCCGTCCTGCGGCAGCATCCCGCCCTCGTTCATCGCGTAGGACACGAAGTTGGTGCAGTTGGCCATGCCGGGGATGTCGGTGTGGTCGGTGTTGCCGTACTTCTCGGCCCAGCGGATCATCTCGATCCGGTTCAGCCCGTCGTCGCCGACCATCTGCTTCTTCACGTCGTCGGGGATGCCCGGCATGTCGTAGAGGTTCACCGGCGCGGCCTGCAGGTACTGCTTGCGCTCGGCGTCGGTGAGGCCCTTCCACCACTCCGCCTGCGTGGCGGCGTCGGCGTTGATCGGCATGGTCTGCTTGAGCATGTTGAGCCCGGCGTGCCCGGCCTTCTTCACCTCGTCGTTGAGGACCTCGTCGGCCAGCTGCTGCTGGGTCAGCACCTTGGTGATGCCGGCGGGCTGCATCAGCCGCCGCAGGCTGTCCGCGGCTTCCTCGTCGATCTTGGTGGCGTCGTTGACGGCGTCCCAGATGAGCCAGCCCGCCCGCTTCGCGTGCTCGGCCGCCTTCGGGTCGTCGGTCCCCGATGGCACGGTCACCCCGCCGTTGCCGTCTACCTCGAGCCCGGCCTCGGTGGCGGATTCGACGGCGGCGTCGAGGTTGCGCTTGGCCGCGGTCAACGCGGTGGCCAGCCCGTCGAGGGTGACCACCACGCCGCGGATGGCCATGCCGGCGGCCTGGAAGTCCTGCGCGATCTTGCGGCAGTGCCCGCCCGCCTTCTCACCGAGCGTGTCGCCCCACTGCTCGCCGAGGGCCTTGCCACCCCGTTCGTACAGGTTCTCGGCGGCGGTCTCGGCTTCCTTCGCCAGCTTGAGCCAATCGTCGGCCGCGGTGGCGAAGGTGGCCGGCTTCGCCGCCTTGAGCTGCTGGTAAGTGACCATGCGCCTGACCATGGCCTCGCCGCGGCGGTGGTGGTGCCGGTCGATCACCCCACACTTCCGCCGCACACGGCGACGCTCTCGGGACCGGCCACGGACACCTGGTCCTGGCCGGTCGCGGCCCCCGCCGGAGCGGTGGCCCCCAGCAGCAAACCGGTGGTGGCGACGACGGTGGCCGCGCCGGCGAGCAGGCGGTTTCGAGTGTTCACGACAAGAACTGCCCCTCGTTTCGGAATCATTTGCCGGCGACCACGACAACAGCAGCGGTGGAAACGGGAAAGGGTTCGTCTCGTTGAACGGGACGCGTGGATTCAGCGACCGTCGCCCCAGGATTCGATCGCCGACAACGCCGTGGCGGGTAGCCGCGCCAGGTTCGCGCTGATCGCCGCCGCGGCGTGCTGCGCGACCGGCGCGATGGAAGCCAGTCGCCTGCCGTCGAAGACCGCCACCGCCACCGCGGCGACCACCTCGCCGGACGGCGCGAACACGGGAACGCCGAGGCACGCCGCCCGCCACGGCGCGGACCGCCGGTAGTCGAACGCGATGCCCCGGTCCGCGGCCCTGGCCACCATGCGCCGCCACTCGGCCGCGGAGTAGCCCTCCGGCGGCGCCGCCTCGGGTGCGGTGGTGGCGAAGACCACGTCCGCGGCGCACCCGCGGGGCAGCAGCGTGCCGGGGCTCCACGGCCGCACGTCGTCCAGCTCGCCGGACACCCCGGCCACGATCGTGGACTGCCCCGACGCCGCCACGGTCAGCCCCACGCTCGCCCGGTCGGAGTTCACCGCGAGCTGCCGAAGCGGCTGCTGGGCGGCGGCGCGCAACAGGGGCACGGGCTCCCACGCCTGCCCGAGCCGGAACAACCGCGGCCCGATGCGGTAACGCCCGGCGGTGCGCTGAACCGCTCCGAGTGCGGTCAGCTGGTCCAGCAACCGGTGGACCGTCGCCTTGGGCAACCCGGTACGCCCCGCGAGCCGAGCCGGACCGGCTTCCCCTTGGGAGGTGAGCGCGTCCAGCAGGAGGAAGGTCCCCTCCAGCACCCCACGCCCACCCCGGTGCCCTTGTTCCATTCCGAACCCCCCGTTCAGCGACAGGAGGCGGGGAGCCGGGGCGGAATACACCAGAAACCCGATCGGGTCAGCCTCAACGCCCGCTATCCGCGAATACGCGTTCTTGCGGACTTCACGTTTCTGCAGAAGGCATGGTGCATGGCCGGAGTTCCGCTCGGGGAGCTTTCACTCAGCGGGTGCTCGCCGTTTCGCCGCGGCCGCCCCGCGACACCGTCCGCCTGCTCAGTGCCCTCACGCCGATCCCGGACAGGGTAGCGGTGACCAGCGCGCCTGCCACGTCACCAAAGCGACCGACCGGACCGGAAGCGTCGGCGGACTACACACGTCTCTGCTGGTCAGAGACCTCTGGTCGGGATGACAGGATTTGAACCTGCGACCCTCCGCTCCCAAAGCGGATGCGCTACCAAGCTGCGCCACATCCCGTAAGCCGGCCACCACCCGGGTGGCTTGCACCCAGCTTAGCGGCAACCGGTAAGCTGCCTGTGCACCCGGTCCTCCGGGAGCACGCGGGCGTAGCTCAATGGTAGAGCCCCAGTCTTCCAAACTGGCTACGCGGGTTCGATTCCCGTCGCCCGCTCCAGCAGCGAAACCGCAGGTCAAACCGGCCAAGGCGCGCCGTCAGGTCGGTTTGACCTCTCGGGCGGTAGCCATCGCCCGTTCCGTTTCCCAGAAGGCGCGCATCGAGCGGATCAGGCCGTCCTCGCCCACCCGGTAGACGAAGACGCCGTCCGTGTCCACGCGGTAGTTCCCCGGCAGGTACGTGGTGATGGTGCCGACGTTGGCCACCTCGTTCCCCGCGGCGTGCGAGTCGCGGATGGTGAACTCGAACCGCTCCACCTGCCCGATCGCCTTGTCCCAGAAGGCCGCGATGCCCTCGTGGCCGTGGTGGCCGGTGCCGTCCGGGTCGAAGAAGGACGGGCCGACCGGGTCCTCCACCGTCGCGTCCGGGGCGAACAGGGACAGCCACTCCTCCTTCGCGCCCCGGGTCACGGCGGTCATCGAGCGCCAGGCGGCCACCCGCGCCGGCGGCTGGTCGGCCTCGGGGTCCCAGCAGACCGAGATGCTCATCCGTCCTCCCCTACCGCCGCGATGACCTCCGCGCCGAACTTGCGGATCGAGTCCTTCTTGGCCGGCAGCTCACCGTCGAAACCGATGCCGTCGAACACCCACGGCATGGTGATCACGTCGGTCACCCCGATCTCCGCCTGCGCCCGGTAACCGTCCACGCCGAAGCTGTCGATGCACACCGCCTGGTACTCGAACGGCACGTCCCCGCGCCCCTCCTCGGCCAGCAGTGAGCGCAGCCGGCCGATCGTGGAGCGCAGGTCGTCGAACTTCATCATCGCCGACGACCAGCCGTCCCCGTACTTCGCGGCCCGGCGCAGGGCGGCCTCGGTGTGGCCGCCGATGTAGAACGGCACCCGCTTCGGCGGCGTCGGGCTCATCCGCAGCTTCCCGAAGTCGAAGAACTCGCCGTGGTACTCGACCATCCCGCCGTCGAGGATCAGCCGCAGCACCTCGATCGCCTCGTTCACCCGCTTGCCGCGCCGGGCGTACGGCGCGCCGCACCATTCGAACTCCTCCGGCGACCAGCCCACCCCCAGCCCCAGCCCGAACCGGCCGCCGGTCAGCGCGGCCACCGAGTTCACCTGCCTGGCCAGCAGCACCGGGTTCCGCGAGCCGAGCTTGAGCACCGAGGTGTAGAACTCGAGGTCCGTGGTGACCGCCCCCATGGCCGCCGCGGCGACCAGCGGATCGGCCCAAGGCGTTTCCTCGTTCCAGAACCTGTTCCCGTCCGGGGTGTACGGGTAGTCCGCGGACACCTCCTCGGAGTAGAACAGCGAGTCCGGCAGCACGACCGAGGAGAAACCGCTCTGTTCGGCCGTGACCGCCAGCTCGGTGAGCTGGTCCAGTGGGCTCATGGCAACCGAGAGGGAGAACTTCACACCGCAGAACTATAACGTGTTCTAGTCGGACTGGCTATCCCGCGTCACGCCGCCGGAACACCGCGGCGGCCACCGCGAACGACCCCGCCGCGTACGCCGCGAGCACCAGCGCGGCAACCGGGCCGCTGGTCGTGGCCACCACCCCCGGTGCCTCGCGCACCCCGAACGCCACCGCCAGCGAGCCGGAGTTCGCCCCGAGCAACCCGGTCCGCAGGGCGCCGACCAGCGGGAGCGAAGCCAGCGGCGCGGACAGCTGGTCGAGCACCACGGTCACCAGCAGCCCCACGCCGATCCCGGCGCCGACGCCCCGGACCAGGATGCCGACCGCGAAACCGGTCGCCGCCCACGCCGTGAGCACCAGCCAGATCGCGGCGAACACCAGCAGCACCGGGCCGGGCCCCGGCAACGCGAACGACCGCCCCGACGCCACCGCGACACCCGTGCTGCCGACGAAGCTGGCCAGCAGCGTGACCGCCGAGAGCAGGGAGCTCGCGGCCACCACCGTGAGGAACTTCCCGCCCAGGAACGAAATCCGCGACGGACGCCGGATCAGCAGCGTGCGCAGCGTCGCCCAGCGGTAGTCCGAAGTGGACAGGATGACACCGAGCACCAACGCCATCGGGCCGCCGAACGCGGGCAGCCCGCCGAGGATGTACCGGTCCAGCCCGGCGGGCAGCAGCGCGCCGAGCAACGCCTCCGAGTCCGCGGCGGTCAGCCCACCGCGCATCAGGTACACCAGCAGGTAGCTGAACCCGAGGACCTGCACGAACCAGATGCCGCTGACGATGAACAACGCCGGGTGCCGCCGCAACGCGAACAGCTCGGCCCGGACCGCCACGGCGCTCACGCGGCCCACTCCCCGGCACCGGTCAGCTCGAAGAACCGCTCCTCCAGCGAACGCCCCGCCCTCAGCTCCGGCAGCGTGCCTTCGAACACCACCCGCCCGGCGCGGAGGACGCCCACCCGGTCGCAGACCTGCTCGACCTCGCCGAGCAGGTGGCTCGACAGCAGCACCGTGCTGCCCCCGTCCCGGAGCGACCGGATCAACTCGCGAAGCGCCGCCACGCCCGCCGGGTCGAGGCCGTTGGCGGGTTCGTCGAGCACCACCAGTTCGGGCGAGCCCAGCAGGGCCGACGCCACCCCGAGGCGCTGCTTCATGCCCAGCGAGTACCCGCGGTACCGGTCGTCCGCCCGGCCGGCGAGGCCGACCCGCGCCAGTGCTTCGTCCACTTCGGACTCCGGCAGCCCGGCGTACCGGGTGAGCAGGCGGAGGTTGTCCCGGCCGGTCAGGTGCGGGTAGAAGGCGGCGCCCTCGACCAGCGCGCCGACGCGGCGGAACACGGCCGGGTCGCCCGGCGGGTGCCCGAGCACGCGCACCGTGCCCGAACTCGGCCGGACCAGGCCGAGCAGCGTGCGCATCAGCGTGGTCTTGCCCGCCCCGTTGCGGCCGACCAGCCCGTACACCCGTCCCGCCTCGACGTTCAGGTCGATGCCGTCGAGCGCATCGGTGCGCCCGTAGCGCTTCCGCAGCGCGCCGACCTCGATGGGCTTCATTCTCCGCTCCCGTTCAGCAGCGCCTTCAGCGCCGCCGTGTAGTCCTCGAAGGCCAGCCGTCCGCGCCGGGTGAGCGACACGTAGGTCACCGGCGTGCGGCGCTGGTGGGTCTTGGTGATCTCGACGTACTCCGCGTCTTCGAGCTTGCGCAGGTGCGTCGACAGGTTCCCGGCGGTCATGCCGAGCAGGTCCTGCAGCCGCGGGAAGGAGATCGAGTCGCCGTCGGCGAGCGCCGCCAGCGCGACGGTCACCCGCAGCCGGGCCTGGGCGTGGATGACCGGGTCCAGTTCCACGCCCATCAGCACCGCCGCCGCTGGAACAACGCCTGCGCGCCGAAGCCGAGCAGGCCGCCGACCGCCACCACCGCCGACTGGTAGTCCTTGCCCACCAGCACCGCGCCGACCGCGGTCAGCAGGAACACCACCCCGGCGCCGTAGAACACCGTGTCGCGGAACATCGCGCCACCGGCCAGGCACAGCGCCCCGGCCAGCGCCATCGTGGTGCCCGCCCACAGCGGCGGTACCAGGTCCACCGGCAACCCCTTGGCCATCAGCAGCAGGTTCACCGCGATCAACGCGGCGTAGCTGAGCGGCCAGCTGATGCCGTACATCGCCCCGGCCCGTGACGACGACCCGCGGACGCCCTTGCCGGAGCGGATGCCGACCACCGCGGAGACCACCGAACCGGCGGCGACCAGCGCGGTCATCACCACCCCCGGCACCCAAGCCGGGAACACCGGTCCCGGCCAGCCCTGACCGGCCAGGTGGAAGACCAGGAAGGCGAGGAACCACAGCACCGCCCACATGGCCCCGATGTGCTGCACGCCGCCGTGCAGCTGCTTCGCCACCACCGCCCGCTCTCGATCGATCAGGTCCAGCGACTCCCGCGCCGACCAGTTCGGCGGGTCCCCTTCCGGCATCCCGGCCACATCCCCTCAGCTTTGCATTTCAAAGTATCTGGACTTTGTACCGCAAAGCTCTCGGCCGGGGCAAGCGGTTACGGCAGCTGCCCCTCCCGCCAGCCGCGGTCGAGGATCTCCGCGGCCGTCTGGGCCGGGGTCTGCCGCGACGAGTCCAGCCAGAGGCCCAACCGCGGGGTGTTCCGGCGGAGCTCGGCGTCCATCATCTCGGGCGTGTAACCCACATACGCGCTCTTGGCCCGCCCGCGTTCGCGCTCGGCGACCACGGCCGGATCGGGGGCGAGCACCACCACGATCAGCGGACGGCTGCGCAGCATGCCGACCACCTCGGCCAGGTACGGGCCGAGCACGACGTCCTGGAACACCACGCTGAACCCGGCCTCGAAGTAACCGTCGGCGCAGGCCGCCGCCAGCCGATAACGCAGCCGCAGTTGCGCTATCGCTTCCCGGGTGGGTTCGGCGGACATTTCGTGCCTGCCGGTGACCACCATCTTGCGGAAGAGGTCACCGCGCAGGTGGACCGCGGACGGCAGCGAGCCGGCGAGTTCCTGCGCCACGGTGGACTTGCCCGAGGCGGAGATGCCGGTGATGAGGTAGACGGCTTTCGACATGCCGCCAATGCTCTCAGCCCGCCCGATCGCCCGCAGCTGAATTTGTTGCCACCGGCGGATTCGGGTGAGCAAAATCGTCCGCCATGAGCACACGGGGCGTTTTCACCGGGAGCACCGCCGACCACTACGCGAATACCGCCGGGGTTACCGGCCCGAGGAGATCGAATTCCTGGCGGAGCGGTTCGCGTTGGGCGAACGGTCGAAGGTGCTCGACCTCGGGTGCGGTACCGGGCAATTGACCGTACCGCTGGCCGCGCACGCCGGGTTCGTGCTGGGACTCGACCCGTCCGCGGACATGCTGGCGCACGGGAGGCGGCGGGCCGAGGCGGCCGGGGTGACCAACACCGCGTGGCTGCTCGGGTACGACTCCGACCTCGGTGACCTCAGTGGTCTCGGTGGCCCCAGCAGCCGCACCGCCCTGCTGGCCGAGGAGAGCCTGGCACTGGTGACGATCGGGCAGGCCCTGCACTGGATGGCCGCCGGAACGGTGTTCACCACGCTTCGGCCACTGCTCGAACCCGGCGGCGGGATAGCGGTGCTCGCCAATGGGACACCGGTCTGGACCCAGGACGCGCCCTGGGCGCCCGCCCTGCGCGAGACCGCGTCGAAGTGGCTCGGCCCGCTGCGCTTCCCCACCTGCGGCAGCAGCGAGGCCGAACGCGCCGAGTACGCGAACCTCCTGGCCGGAGCCGGGTACACCGGGGTCGAAGAGCATCGGGCGGACTACCTCGAGACGTTCGGCATCGACGAGTTCCTCGGTTCCTTCTACTCGGCCGCACCCCGCGAGCGCCTGCCCGCGGAGCAGTGGGACCTCTTCGACCAAGATCTTCGCCAGGCATTGACCGCCGCGCAACCGGACGGCCGATTCACCGAAGCGGTTCCGGTGCGAATACTGATCGGGCGTAAACCACAAGGGTGATCGACGCCACGGATAACCTGTGATGTGCGTCACAACAGTTCCGATTACTGTCCGTCTACCTAGTTCCTTTTGAGCTGGGAATCTTTACTTCGCGCTCCATTCGAGCTGTTGCCCGAGTCACCGGTAAGGGGACGGAAGCGATTTCGAAAACCGGGCGATCGCGTGTTTATCGTCCCGTGATCGGCCTATTCGGTCGAGGACCCCGACACGCGAGAAACACCCCAGGAGGACAAAAGTGTCCACCGCTTCCCGGCCGTCCTGCGGCCGAAACCGCCGTCTCGGCACTTTCACCGCGGCCTGCGTCGCCGGCGCGGGCGCGTTCCTGTCCGTGCCCGGCACCGCGGTCGCCGCCCCCGCGCCCGCTCCGGTGGAGGCCCCCGCTCCGCCGCAGCACCGGGGCACCACCCACACCGAAGCCGCGAAGCCGGCCAACCAGAGCCTGCTCGAGGTCGCGGCCGCGCAGCAGGGCAAGCCGTACAGCTACGGCGCCACCGGCCCGGACAGCTTCGACTGCTCCGGCTTGACCCAGTTCGTCCACCGCCAGATCGGCATCGAGCTGCCGCGCACCTCCCGCGACCAGCGGGCCGCGGTGGCGCCGGTGGACCGCGCCGCCATGCAGCCCGGCGACCTGGTCTTCTTCGCCAACTCCGCTGGCAGCGTCTACCACGTGGGCATCTTCGCCGGTGACGGGCAGATGTGGGCCGCGCCGGAGTCCGGTGACGTGGTCCGCCTGCAGAAGATCTGGACCGACTCCTACACCGTCGGCCGCGCCTGGTGAGCCGGTGGCCCGGTTTCACTCCCCCGCGTGAGCCGGGCCACCCACCAGGGGGAACCACCCCGCGGCCGCCCGCGTTGTCCGGATCAGGAGACCGTCAACGCAGGGAGTCACCATGGGCACCGCGATCGTGCTGATCGTTCTTGTCGTTCTGGTGGTCGGCGGCGGGGTCTACCTCGCCAGGAAGAACGCCGCCGCCAAGCAGCAGCGGCTCGACGACGCCAAGGCCGACGCCCGCCGCCTGCTCGAACGCCTCGGCGGGCAGGTGCTCAACCTGACCGGCTCGGACACCGCTTCGCAGCAGGCGCTGGCCGACGCGGCCGAGCGCTACAACGCGGCCGGTTCGCAGATGGAGCAGGCGCAGACCGAAGAACAGGCCCGGCTGGTCAAGGAGACCGCCGTGGAGGGCCTCTACTACGTGCGCGCGGCGCGCCTGGCGATGGGCATGGACCCCGGTCCGGACCTGCCGCGCGACGCGGAGCGCGAGAACGCGGGCAAGGTCACCGAGTACCGCTCGGTCGACGTCGAAGGCCAGCACTACGAAGCCTCGCCCGACCCGACTTCGAACACCCCGCACTACTACCCCGGCGGCCGCGTGGCCGGGCGGCCGGTGCCGCAGGGCTGGTACAGCGAGCCGTGGTGGAAGCCGGCGCTGGTCGCCGGTGCCTGGGGCCTGGGTTCGATGCTGCTGTTCAGCGCGATGTTCTCCGGCATGGCGGGCATCGCCAGCGCTTCGGCGTGGGAATCCGGTTACGACGCCGGTCAGGAGGACGCCGCGGCCGAGGCCGACGCTGGTGGGGATGCGGGCGGTGACGCCGGGGGCGGCGACTTCGGCGGCGGTGACTTCGGTGGCGGCGACTTCGGCGGCGGCGGCGACTTCGGCGGTGGCTTCTGAACCCGGCTCAGGCCGGCTGGCAGACCGGGCACCAGTAGAGGTTGCGGCCCGCCAGTTCCCGGTGGGCCACCGGGGTGCCGCAGACCAGGCACGGCAACCCGGTGCGGCGGTAGACGTAGACCTCACCGCCGTGCCGGTCGTTGCGCGGCACCCGGCCGGTGACCTCGGGCCGGTGCTCGTGGGCCACGGTGTCGATCCGGCCGACGCGCACGCCGTCCCCCATCAGCACCACGAGGTCCGCCCAGATCTCGTCCCACAGCGCCCGGTCGAGCGCCTTGCCGGGCAGCATCGGCGCGACGCCGTGCCGGAACAGCACCTCGGCGCGGTAGACGTTGCCGACACCGGCCAGCACCGACTGGTCCATCAGCAACGCCGCGATCGAGGTCCGCGACCCGGAGATGCGCTGCCACGCCAGCTCGGGCTCGGCGTCGCGGCGCAGCGGGTCCGGCCCGAGGCGCCCCTTGATCGCGTCGGCCTGCTCCTCGGTGAGCAGTTCGCAGCGGGTGGGCCCACGCAGGTCGGTCCAGTGGGTGCGCCCGGCCAGGCGCATCCGCACCTGCCCGACCGGCTCGGTGACCGGCAGCTTCGCTTCGGTGAAGGTGCCGTACAGCCCGAGGTGCACGTGCACCAGCCCGTGGGGACCGTAGTCGTGGAACAGGTGCTTCCCGTACGCCTCGGCGGTTTTCAGCACCTGACCGTCCACAACGGAAGCCTCGGCGGCGAACCGGCCCTGCGGGCTGGAGACCTCGACCGGCGCGCCGGCGTAGCGCCGCTCGTGCAGCCGCGCCAGGCGGTGCAGCGTGTGGCCCTCGGGCATCAGGGCAGCGCCGGCGGGGTTCCGGTGCGCTCGTAGTCCAGCAGCTGCCGCACCCGCCTGCCGTGCCGCTCGTCCGGCGAGGGCTCGGTGGCCAGGAACGCCTCGACGATCTCGGTGGCCTGCTCGGTGGTGTGCATCCGCGCGCCGACCCCGATCAGCTGGGCGTGGTTGTGCTCGCGGGTCAGCTTCGCCGTCTCCACGCTCCAGGCCAGCCCGGCGCGGGCACCGGCGACCTTGTTCGCGGCGATCTGCTCGCCGTTGCCGGAGCCGCCGATCACGATGCCGAGGCTGCCTTCGTCGGCGACCACGCGGCGGGCGGTCTCGACGCAGTACGCCGGGTAGTCGTCGGCCGGGTCGTACTCGGCCGGGCCGACGTCGGTCACTTCGTGGCCCTGCTCGCGCAGGTGCTCGACCAGGTGGTTCTTCAGTTCGAAGCCCGCGTGGTCGGCTCCAAGGTAAACACGCACGGTGCTGAGTCTGCCATCCGGCGGCGCGCGGGGCGCGTCCGCCCGGCATGCTGGGCGGATGAGCATCTTCGGGCAGCCGGGGCACGACATGCGGCTGGAATGGGGCGAGGAGGGCATCAGCGCGCTCAGCGCGGAGTGCGCCGTGCTGATCATCGTGGACGTGCTGTCCTTCTCCACCACCGTCGACATCGCGCTCGGCCGGGGCGCGCGGGTGCTGCCGCTGCGCTGGCGCGACGAGCACGCGATCGAGGCGGCGCGGGCGGCCGGGGCGGTGCCCGCGGGGGAATGGGAGTGGAGCCTGCGACCGGCTTCGGTGCTGACCATTCCGGCGGGCACGCTGCTGGCGCTGCCGTCGCCCAACGGTGCGACGCTGTGCGCGAAGGCGGCGAACGCCGGCACCCAGGTGCTCACCGGCTGCCTGCGCAACGCCAGGGCGGTGGCGCGGATGGCGCGGGTGCTGGCGCAGGGCGAGCCGATCGGGGTGATCCCGGCGGGGGAACGCTGGGGGGTGGACGTGCTGGCGAACCTCGGCTCGACCGGCACGCTGCGGCCGAGCGCGGAGGACCTGCTCGGCGCCGGGGCCATCGTCGACGAGCTGATCACCGCGGGTGCGCAGTGGCCGTCAGCCGAGGCCGGCCTGGCCGCGCGGGCCTACCGGGCAGCCGGTCCGGACGTCGGCGCGGTGGTCGCCAGTTCGTCGTCGGGCAAGGAGCTGAGCCAGGCCGGGCACATGCGGGACGTCGATCTCGCGATCGCGGTGAACTCCTCCGAAGTGGCCCCCTATCTCGACGAGGGCGTTTTCGTCGACGTGACCCCGAGGTGAACGTGCGCTGGGACGAACTCGCGGACGGTGTCTGCGCCCGCCGCTACGAGAAGTGGGACCTGACCGTCGGACTCGTGGTCGGCGACGGCGCCTGCCTGGTCATCGACACCCGTGAAAACGCCGCCGACGGGGCGGAACTGGCGAACGCGGTGCGCGAGGTGACCCCGCACCCGTGGACCGTGGTGCTCACCCACGACCACTTCGACCACGCGTTCGGCGTCTCGGCGTTCCTGCCGTGCGAGGTGTGGGCCCACGAGGACTGCCACCGGGAACTGGCCGCCCGGGGCGAACCGGAACTGGCGCTGCCCGATCGGCTGCTCACCGGCCGGGCCGAGCTGGACCTCGGCGGGCGCCGGGTCGACCTGGTGCACTTCGGCCCGGCGCACTCCGGCAACGACGTGGTGGTGCACGTGCCCGACGCCTCCGTGGTCTTCGCCGGCGACCTGCTGGAATGGGCGCCGCCGGGCACGTTCAGCGCCGAATCCTTCGGCCCGGACACCACCCTCGGCAACTGGCCCGCCGCGCTCGACGGCGTGCTCGGCCTCGGCGCGGAGATCCTCGTGCCCGGCCACGGCGCTCCGGTCGACCGCGAGTTCGTGGTGGCGCAGCAGGAGATCCTGCGGAAGCTGACCACATTGGACGGTGCGCTCCGGGCCGGGGAGATCGACGCCGCCCAGGCGATCGCGGCTTCCCCGGTGGCCGAGGACGTCACGCGGTCCGCCTTGCGGATCGGCTGAGCGGGCTACCCCGCCAGCTCACTGCGGTAGGTCTCCCCGAGCAGCGCCACGCACAACGCCGCCCCCAGTGAAACACCCACCAGGTAGAGCGAAATCGGCCACGACGAACCGGTCGCGTCGTAGAACTCCGTGGCCAGGATCGGGGACACCGCACCGCCGATGATGCCGCCCATGCTGTACGCCACCGACGCCCCGGAATAGCGGTACCGCGTGGCGAACAGTTCCGGCAGGAAGGCACCCATCGGCCCGAAGAACAAGCCCATGATCACCATGCCGCCGCTCAGCGCCACGGTGATCAGCAGGAGGTCCGCGGTGTTCATCAGCCAGTACATCGGGAACGCCCACAGCACCGAGACCGCCGCCGCGCCGAGGCAGACGCGCTTGCGCCCGAGCCGGTCCGACAGCCGCGCGGAGGCGAGCGTGGCCACGCCGAGGCACACCGCGGCGATCACCGTGCAGGTCAGCATCGCGCTGTAGGACCGCCCCAGCACCTTCGTGCCGTACGACAGGTTGAAGGTCATCACCGTGTAGAACAGCGTGTGCGCGAGCACCATCGCACCCGAGGCCAGCAGCAGCACCCCGCTCTGCCTGCGGACCACCTCGAACAGCGGCACCCTGGCCCGGTCGGCGCGGTCCATCGCGCGCTGGAACACCGGTGTCTCGGCGATGGTCGTCCGGATGTGGTACCCGACGACCACCAGCACGGCGCTGAGCAGGAACGGGATGCGCCAGCCCCAGGCGCGGAAGTCCTCGGTGGACAACACCGAGGTCAGCAGCAGGAACACCCCGCCGGAGAGGAAGAAGCCGACCGCCGGGCCCAGCTGCGGGAAGCTGGAGTACAGCCCGCGCCTGCCCTCGGGCGCGTACTCCACCGACAGCAGCACGGCCCCGCCCCACTCCCCGCCCAGCCCGATGCCCTGCAGGAAGCGGAACGCGGTGAGCAGGACCGGCGCCAGCACGCCGAGCGCGGCGTACCCGGGCACCAGGCCGACCGCGACCGTGCTCAGCCCCATCAGCAGCAGGGACACGACCAGCATGCGCTTGCGGCCGACCCGGTCCCCGAAATGTCCGAAGAGGACGGCTCCGAGCGGCCGGGCGATGAACCCGACGGCGAAGGTGGCCAGCGAGGCGATCGTGCCCGCGGCCGGGGAGAACTCCGGGAAGAAGACGTCCCCGAAGACGAGCACGGCTGCCGTGCCGTAGATGTAGAAGTCGTAGAACTCGATCGTGGTACCGATGAACCCGGCGATGGCCACCCGTGAACGTGACACCGGCGTCGAGACGGCTCCCATGAGCGATGACCCTACTCACCGGAGCCGCCCGGTCACACCCCGCCGATCAGTCGAAGTTCAGCGTGTCCGTGCTGGTGCGGGTGCGCTTCAGCTCGAAGAAGTCCGGGTACGAGGCGAGCAGCTGCGCGCCGTCGAACACCCGCAGCGCGTCCTCGCCCCGCGGGATCGAGGTCAGCACCGGGCCGAAGAAGGCCAGGCCGTCGATGTGGATGGTCGGCGTGCCCACGTCGGAGCCGACCGGGTCCATGCCCTCGTGGTGGCTCTTGCGCAGCGCGTCGTCATATCGGGTGGAGTTCGCGGCCTCGGCCAGCTCCTCCGGGGCGCCGATCTCCCGCAGCGCTTCGCGGATGACCTCGTCGCCGTAGCCGCGGCCCTGGTTGTGGATGCGGGTGCCGATCGCGGTGTAGTAGTCGCGCAGCACCGCTTCGCCCTTGGCCTCGGCCACCGCGATGGCCACCCGGACCGGGCCCCAGCCCTGCTCCAGCATCGCGCGGTAGTCCTCCGGCAGGTCCTCGCGGTTCTCGTTCAGCACCGAAAGGCTCATCACGCGGAACTTCAGGTCGATGTCCCGGTGCTGTTCGACCTCCAGGATCCACCGCGAGGCGATCCAGGCGTACGGGCAGATCGGGTCGAAGTAGAAGTCCACCTCGGCCGGTTTTCCTGCGGTCATCACGTCTCCCTGGTCGATGGGGCACTCCCTGCACCCGGCAACAGCCGGGGCGCGCCCGTTGTTCCCCATCGTCAATGAGGCCGCTCACATGATTGGATGCCCTGGTAAGCGAACCGATAACCGATATCAACGACCAGAGGTGCCTGTGCCCGCCCCGAACCTGACGCGCGACCAAGCCAAGCAGCGAGCCGGACTGCTCGAAGTCGAGTCCTACGACATCGAACTCGATCTGACCGACGGCCGTGGCGGGCCGGGCGAGAAGATCTTCGGCTCGAAGACCACCGTGCGGTTCACCAGCTCCCGGCCCGGCGAGGCCACCTGGGTCGACATCGTCGCCGAGCAGATCCGCTCGGCCACGCTGAACGGCGGCAAGCTGGCGATCGAGAACTACCGCGAGGAAGACGGGATCGCCCTGCCGGAGCCCGCCGCGTCGAACGAGCTGGTCGTCGAGGCCGACTGCCGGTACATGAACACCGGCGAGGGCCTGCACCGCTTCGTCGACCCGGTCGACGAGGGCGTCTACCTCTACACCCAGTTCGAGACCGCGGACGCCAAGCGCATGTTCGCCTGCTTCGACCAGCCGGACCTCAAGTCGGTCTACCGGCTCACCGTGATCGCGCCGCGTGACTGGAAGGTCATCTCGAACGCGCTGGTGGAGTCGGCCGAGGAGACCCCGGAGGGCGCGGTCCGCACGGTCTTCCGCACCTCCGAGCGGATCTCCACCTACCTGGTCGCGCTGATCGCCGGGCCGTACGCGGAGTGGCGCGACAGCTACACCGACAGCCACGGCGAGATCCCGCTCGGCATCTACTGCCGCGCCTCGCTGGCCGAGCACATGGACGCCGAGCGGCTGTTCACCGAGACCAAGCAGGGCTTCGCCTTCTACCACGAGAAGTTCGGCACCCCGTACCCGTTCAGCAAGTACGACCAGCTGTTCGTGCCGGAGTTCAACGCCGGGGCGATGGAGAACGCCGGCGCGGTCACCTTCCTGGAGGACTACGTCTTCCGCAGCCGGGTCACCCGCTACGCCTACGAGCGGCGCGCCGAGACGCTGCTGCACGAGATGGCGCACATGTGGTTCGGCGACCTGGTCACCATGCGCTGGTGGGACGACCTGTGGCTGAACGAGTCGTTCGCCACCTTCGCCAGCGTGCTCGCCCAGGCCGAGGCCACCGAGTACACCAACGCGTGGACCAGCTTCGCCAACATCGAGAAGTCGTGGGCCTACCGGCAGGACCAGCTGCCCTCGACGCACCCGATCGCCGCGGACATCGTCGACCTGCACGCGGTCGAGGTGAACTTCGACGGCATCACCTACGCCAAGGGCGCGAGCGTGCTCAAGCAGCTCGTCGCCTACGTCGGCCAGGACAACTTCCTCGCCGGGCTGCGGCTGTACTTCGGCAAGCACGCCTGGGGCAACGCCACCCTGGCCGACCTGCTGGCCGCGCTCGAAGAGGCCTCCGGCCGCGACCTGTCGTGGTGGAGCGCCGAATGGCTGGAGACCACCGGGCTCAACTCGCTCACCCCGCGGTTCGAGGTGGACGGCGACGGCCGGTTCAGCTCGTTCGAGGTGGTCCAGTCGGGTGCGAAGCCCGGTGCCGGTGAGCTGCGCACGCACCGCATCGCGATCGGCGTCTACGACGAGGACGACGCCGGCCGGATCACCCGCACCCGGCGGGTGGAGCTGGACGTGACCGGCGAGCGCACCACGGTGCCGGACCTGACCGGGGTGGCCGCGGGCAAGCTGGTGCTGGTCAACGACGACGACCTGACCTACTGCACGATGCGGCTGGACAGCGGTTCGCTGGTCACCCTGATCGACCGGATCGCCGACATCACCGAGCCGCTGCCGCGCACGCTGTGCTGGTCGGCGGCCTGGGAGATGACCCGCGAGGCCGAGCTGAAGGCACGCGACTTCGTCACCCTGGTTTCGCGGGGCGTGCACGCCGAGAGCGAGGTCGGCGTGGTGCAGCGGCTGCTGCTGCAGGCGCAGACCGCGCTCAACTCCTACGCCGAGCCCGAGTGGGCGATGTCACAGGGCTGGCCGGCGTTCACCGGCAAGCTGCTGGAGCTGGCGCAGGCGGCGCAGCCGGGATCGGACCACCAGCTGGCGTTCGTCAATTCACTCGCCGGTGGGGTGCTGGACGAGACCGCGCTGACCGCGGTGGCGGGCTGGCTCGACGGCTCGGCCCCGCTGGAGGGGCTCACCGTGGACACCGACCTGCGGTGGCGCCTGCTGCACGCGCTGGTCGCGCACGGCAAGGCCGGCGACGCCGAGATCGACGCCGAACTCGCCCGTGACGACACCGCCACCGGCCGCCGCCAGGCCGAGGGTTCGCGGGCGCTGCGCCCGACGCCCGAGGCCAAGGCCGACGCGTGGCAGCGCGCGGTCTTCGACGACGAACTGCCCAACGCCGTGAGCAACGCGCTGATCGGCGGGTTCTCGCACCCGGGGCAGAAGGCGCTGCTCAGCGCCTACGTCGGGAAGTACTTCGAGGTGATCGACGAGGTGTGGTCGCGGCGGTCCAGCGAGCGGGCGCAGCCGACGGTGATGGGCTTGTTCCCGTCGTGGGCGGTGGAGGCCACCACCGTCGAGGCGGCCGACGCCTGGCTCGCCGGTGAGCACCCGTCGGCGCTGCGCCGGCTGGTCTCCGAAGGCCGGGCGGGCATCGTGCGGGCGCTGGCCGCCCGCGAGTTCGACCAGCAGGCCTGAGCACCACGAGAAGGGGCGTGACCACGCGGTGGTCACGCCCCTTCTTCGCTGCTCGAGTCAGTGCTTGGGCGCCGGGCCCGCCTGGTCGGTCATCATGCGCAGGCCGCTGACCAGCCCGCCGACCAGGTCGCCCTCCTTGAACGAGGCGACCATGCTCATCACCGCGAGCTTGGCGCCGCGGTCGGGCAGCCGCTGGAAGGCGTGCTCGCCGGTGACCACCTCGACCACGCGCTCACCGGGGGAAACGGCGACCAGCACCGCTTGGGAGGCGCCTTCGCCGATGGTGGCGTGCAGCCGCTCGGCCGCCGCCCGGCTGTCCGAACCCAGCTCACCCAGGTAGACGCTGAAGTCCAGGCCGGTCTCGCGGCTGGCCAGGGTCAGCGCCTCGTCGAGGCGGGCCAGCTGCACCGCGGTGAACGGCCCGCGCGGAGCGGCGGGCTCGTACATCTTGGCGACCGAGAGGCGGCCGGTCGGCAGCACCACGGTGCCGGTCGGCAGGTCGCGCTCGTCGATCTCGTCGACGGCGCTCGCGCCGCCGTGCGTCAGTTCACCAGCTCCCACGGGCCCCTCCTCGTGCCGTGCCGGCGGCGCCGGCCGCGTCGGCTTCGTCGGCCCCGGCGTGCGCCCGGCGCCCGGTGCCCTCGGGGTTCGCGCTCCACCAGATCGGCGCGTGCTCCCAGGGCTGCCCGGGGCGGTAGCGGGGCGCACCGGCGAATTTCGACCGCAGCGTCACCAGGGTGACCAGCAGGTAGATGGCCAGCGGCGCCGCCGCGAAGACCAGTAGCGTCTCGACCAAGTTCACGCGCGAAGCGTAACCGATCGCCCGGTGGAGCGTCCCGGGACGCCGTGATTCGCCAATCCTTCACCGGCCCTGCGCCGCTTGTCCGCCCGGCAACCCCCCAACAGGGCGAAGCGGGGTAGCCGAAAGGTTGCAACTGAACGTACGGGCGGCCGTACTCAGCGCTGTTGTCTTGTTCCAGCCCTGAAATGCTCGTACTTTTTTCACCTGTACGGGCCTTGCCGCCTTGCTCGCCAGCCTCGAATGTCACGGAACGGTCCCAGGAGGACAGGTCATGCCCAGTGCCCCCACCCCCGCCCAGGCGACATACGGCCAGTTTTCCTCACTCTACGAAACAACCGAGGCGGTTCTCGACTCGGACGGGCGTGGCACCAGGGTGACACGCGGCACACGGGTCACTGCCGGTACGCGCGTGACGGCCGGAACGCGGGTCACCCGGGGCACGCGAGCCACCAGAGGCACCCGGGTCACGCGGGGCACGCGAGTCACGGCGGGCACGCAGACCACGGCGGGCACGCTGGCCACGGGGGGCACGCGGGTCACCGCGCAGCGAGGCACCCGAGTCACCTGCGGCACCCGGGTCACGGCACAGCGAGGCACCCGAGTCACGGCACAGCGAGGCACCCGAGTCACGGCAAGCACCCAGTTCACGGCGGGCACCGGGGTCACCGCGGGCACCCGCGTGACGAGGGGCACACGGGTCACCCGCGAACAGCCCGGCACCCGCGTCACGGCAGGCACCCGGGTCACCGCGGGCACCCGGGTCACGACAGCGGGCACCCCGGTCACCACCGGCATCCAGGTCACCACTGGCATCCCGCTCACCGCGGGCACCCGGGTGACCCGAGGCACGCGGGTCACCCGGCAGGGCACCCGCGTCACCGCCTGAAGCAGCGACACGGACGCCCCGGCTGCCCTCAGGCCGCCGGGGCGCCGAGGTACTGGCGCCAGAGCGGATCCGCGTCCGTGGTGTGCGCGAGCAGCCGCCAGTGCGGGCCGTGCGGGGCCCGCGGGATCACCGGCAGCCGCCAGCCGATCTCGCTGAGCAGGGAGTCCGCCTTCCGGTGGTTGCACTTCGTGCAGCACGCCACGCAGTTCTGCCAGCTGTGCTCCCCGCCCTTGCTGCGCGGCACCACGTGGTCGATGGTCTCCGCCCGGCCACCGCAGTACACGCAGCGGTAGCGGTCGCGGTGCATCAGCCCGGCCCTGGTCAGCGGCACCTGGGCGCGGTAGGGCACCCGCACGTAGGTGCTCAGCCGGATCACCGAGGGCACCGGTACCGTCATGGTCGCCGCGTGCAGGATCAGCCCGGCCGGGTCGCCGTGCACCACCTCCGCCTTGCCGCACAGCAGCAGCACCACCGCGCGCCGCAGCGGCAGCGCGGTCAGCGGTTCGAAGGTGGCGTTGAGCAGCAGCACCCGACGCCGTCCGCCCAGCGGTGCGGCCGGCCCCGAACCCCCCGGATCGCGTCCCTTGCGCTGGCCGTGTACGCGGGTCACACGCCCGCCACGGCTCGGCGGCCCACTGGGCAGGGGGCCTTTCGCCCCGCCCGAGTGCGCACAGGACACAACCTCCGGCGCTTGCACGGCCGTTTCGCGGGCCGGCGCGCCGAAGGGGATCGGTTGTCGGTCTGGCACTCGACCACCTCCACCGGTTCAGCCATAGTCGACCACAGATCACACCCGGAACGCACGTGTGTTATCCGACGTGTCATCCACCGGTACCGTGGTGGCCGGTTCCGGCGACCCCGAGCGCGCATCGCCCGCTCCCCGGAACGGTCGCCGGAGGACGTGAAATCCACGTGACCACGAGCGAAACCCACGGAAAAGGAGTACCTCTCAGCCGTGAACGCCCTGCTCAGCCAGCAGACCCCGAGTCCGCCGGACGCCCTGCCGCTCTGCACCCAGGAGGCGGGTAGCTGGTGCCGCTGGGTCTACGACGTCACCGGCAACGCGTGGCTGGCCGGATCCGCCGACTGGCTGCTCGAGAAGCCGGTGCGCATCCTGATGATCCTCGTCATCGCGTTCTTCGTCCGGTTCCTCGCGCGCCGGCTGATCGACAAGGTCACCACGCTGCCGGAGAACAACGGCAGCAGCGGCAAGCTGCCCGCCATCCTGCGGCCGCTGCGCGAGCGCGCGCCGGAGATCCTCGGCCCGCTCGTCGCCGAACGCCGCCGCCAGCGCGCCAAGACCATCGGCTCGGTGCTCAAGTCGCTGACCACGTTCCTGGTCTACGGGCTGGCGGCCATCCTGGTGCTCGGCGAGCTGGGCATCAACCTCGGCCCGATCATCGCGTCGGCGGGCATCGTCGGCGTCGCGCTCGGGTTCGGCGCGCAGAACCTGGTCAAGGACTTCCTGTCCGGCATGTTCATGATGCTCGAGGACCAGTACGGCGTCGGCGACGTGGTCGACCTCGGTGAGGCGGGCGGCACCGTCGAAGCGGTCGGCCTGCGGATCACCACATTGCGTGACCTCAACGGCACCGTCTGGTACGTCCGCAACGGCGAGGTGCTCCGGGTGGGCAACTCCAGCCAGGGTTACGCGGTGGCCGTGGTCGACGTGCCGCTGAACTACAACGCCGACGTGAGCCGGGCCACCGCGCTGCTCGCCGAGGTCGCCGAAGACGCGGTCAAGGTCGAGCCGCTGGCCTCCGACGTGCTGGATTCGCCGGAGGTGCTCGGGGTGGAAGCGGTCACCCCCGAGGGCATGCAGCTGCGGATGACGGTGAAGGTCCGGCCCGGCAGGCAGTGGGCCGCCCAGCGCGCGCTGCGGGCCCGGATCATGAGCGCGCTGGAGGACGCCGGGTTCGAGCCGCCGCTCGGCCGGTTCTTCGGCACCGCGCCCGCCAACGGCGGACAGGCATGATGGAGAGGTGAACGTGACGCCCGAGACGCAGGACCCCAGGACGTTCTTCGAGGCCGTCGGCGGTGAGCCGACGTTCCGCTTCATCGTCGCGCGGTTCTACCAGCAGGTGGCCGAGGACGAGATCCTCCGGCCGCTCTACCCGGAGGAGGACCTCGGCCCGGCCGAGGAGCGCTTCCGGCTGTTCCTGATGCAGTACTGGGGCGGCCCGCACACCTACTCCGACCAGCGCGGGCACCCCCGGCTGCGGATGCGGCACGCCCCGTTCAAGATCGGCCCGATCGAGCGCGACGCCTGGCTGCGCGCGATGCGGGTGGCGGTGGACGAGGCGAAGCTGCCGCAGCCCTACGCCGATCAGCTCTGGGCGTACCTCGAAATGGCCGCACAGAGCATGGTGAACAGCTGGATCTGAGGCGGCACAACGGAAAAACGGACGCTGCCGGTCGGGGCGGGCGGTGCGGATGGAAGGATTGCGCCTTGTGCGCAGAGCTGCCGACAGCAAGGCGACCGACGGGGGCGTGACCCAGTGGTGGCGCGACAGCGTTTTCTACCAGGTCTACGTCCGCTCGTTCGCGGACTCCGACGGCGATGGGATCGGCGACCTCGAAGGACTCCGCAGCAGACTCGGCTACCTGGAGCTGCTGGGCGTCGACGCGCTGTGGCTGACCCCGTTCTACCGCTCGCCGATGGCCGACAACGGGTACGACATCGCCGACCCGCGTGACGTCGACCCGTTGTTCGGCGACCTGGCCACCTTCGACCGGCTCGTCGCCGACGCGCACGGGCGGGGCATGAAGGTGACCATCGACCTGGTGCCCAACCACACCAGCGACCAGCACGAATGGTTCACCGCGGCGCTCGCCTCGCTGCCGGGCAGCCCCGAGCGCGACCGCTACATCTTCCGCGAGGGCCTCGGCATCACCGGTGAGCACCCGCCGAACAACTGGGTCAGCGCGTTCGGCGGGCCCGCCTGGACCCGCGTGCCGGACGGGCAGTGGTACCTGCACCTGTTCGCCCCGGAACAGCCCGACCTGAACTGGAACAACCCGGAGGTCGCCGCCGACCTCGAGCGCACGCTGCGCTTCTGGCTGGACCGCGGGGTGGACGGCTTCCGCATCGACGTGGCCCACGGCATGGCGAAGCCACCCGGCCTGCCGGACATGGACCTGCGGGCGGCCGCCGCCGACGCGCTGATCAGCGGTGACTACCGCGACATCCCCGACCGCCGCTTCGACAACGACGGCGTGCACGAGATCCACCAGATGATCCGCAAGGTGCTCGACGAGTACCCCGGCACGATGGCGGTCGGGGAGATCTGGGTGTCCGACGAGGAGCGGTTCGCCCGCTACCTGCGCCCGGACGAACTGCACCTCGGCTTCAACTTCCGCCTGGTGCTCACCCACTTCGACGCCGACGCGCTGCGGGCGTCGATCGAGCGGTCGCTGGCGATCGCCACCAGCGCCGGGGTGGCGGCCACCTGGACGCTGTCCAACCACGACGTCTGGCGGCAGGTGAGCCGCTACGGCGGTGGTGCGCGGGGGGTGCGGCGGGCGCGGGCGATGGCGCTGGTGGAACTGGCCCTGCCCGGTGCGATCTACCTCTACAACGGCGAAGAACTGGGCCTGGCCAATGTGGACCTGCCGGTGGAGGCGCTGGTCGACCCGCGGGCCCGCACGGCGGGCCCGGACAAGGGCCGCGACGGCTGCCGCGTGCCGATCCCGTGGGAGGGCACCGAACCGCCGTTCGGCTTCTCCACCGCGGACCGCGCGTGGCTGCCGATCCCGGCGGACTGGGCCGAGCTCACCGTCGAGGCCCAGCTGGAGAACACCGATTCGACGCTGTCGCTCTACCGGCACGCCCTGGAGCTGCGGCACCAGCACCCGGCCTTCGACGGCGACCAGGTCGAGTGGTACGGCGCCCCGGCGGGCTGCTTCGCCCTGCGGCGCAAGCCGGGCGGCCTGGTGTGCGCGCTGAACACCTCGGCCGCCCCGGTGGACCTGCCGCCCGGTGAGGTGCTGCTGACCAGCGCTCCCCTCGTCGACGGCAAGCTCCCGCCGGACGCCGCCGCCTGGCTGGTCTGAACAGCGATCGGGGCCTCCCCCGCGTTGATCGCGAGGAAGGCCCCGGCAGCGGTGTTCCGTCAGCGGCCGTAGTGCGGCTGCGTCTGGGCGTTGAACACGTCGTACTTCACCGACTTCGCCGGCGCGGTGGCGCGGTCACGCACATCGAGCACGTCGAGGCCCTTCTGGATGTCCGACGAGTAGATGTAGCCGTTGTAGTAGTACGCCGACCAGGAACCGCCGGTGATGTTCTCCGTGGCCGACAACGGGCCCCGGTCCCACCAGGCGATCTCCTTGGGGTTCGCCGAGTCGGTGAAGTCCCAGACCGAGATGCCGCCCTGGTACCAGGCCTGCACCATGATGTCGCGGCCCTTGACCGGGATCAGCGAACCGTTGTGCGCCACGCAGTTCTCGGTGTCCGCCTGGTAGCGCGGCAGCTTGTAGTAGCTGCGGAACTCGAGCTCGCGGTCGTCACCGGCCCCGGTGATGTCGTAGATGCCGTCGGCACCGCGGGTCGGCCCGAACTTGGCGTTGCAGATGGCCTGGCCACCGCCGCCGAGTTCGTCGGTGAAGATGACCTTGGTGCCCTCGTTGTTGAACGTCGCCGAGTGCCAGAACGCGAAGTTCACGTTGTCCTGGACCCGCTCGATCACCCGGGGGTGCAGCCGGTCGGCGATGTCGATCAGCACGCCGTCACCCATGCAGGCCCCGGCCATCAGGTCCTTCTCCGGGTACGCGGTGAGGTCGTGGCAGCCGGTGGTGGCCGAGCGGCGCGTGCCGTCCGGGTTGGTGCCACCGGCGTTGCCGCCGTCCGGGAAGAGCACCGGCTCGGCGATCAGCTTGGCGTCCTGCGGGGCCTTGTTCGGCACCTGCACGATGGAGACCTTGTCGTGCGGGGGCTGGCAGTCCGGCAGGTTCGCCGCCGGGGCGTAGGAGGAGATGTAGAGCAGGGTGGAGTCGGACGCCTCGTCCGGCACCAGCGTGTGGGTGTGCGAACCGCAGTCGGTCTCCACCGCGGAGACGTAGCGCGGGTGCTCCAGGTCCGAGATGTCGAAGACCTTGATGCCCTCCCACGCCGCCGGGTTCGAGGCGGGCAGCGAGGTGCTGGAGCACGAATCGTCGCTGCGCGAGGCGTCGGTGGACAGGAACAGCAGGTCGCCGACCACGGACACGTCGTTCTGCGAGCCGGGGCAGAGCACCTGGCTGACGATCCGCGGCTTCGACGGCTGCTTGACGTCGTAGATGACAAAACCGTCGTAGTTGCCGACGATCGCGTGGTCCCCGGTGAAGGCGATGTCGGTGTTCAGCGAGTTCGTGTTGTCGAACGGCGCCTGCTTCGGGATGTTGGCGATCTGTCGGATGTTCGGGCTGTGCACGATCTGGTCCACCGGCGGAATGGTGTTCTGCGCCACCGCGCCGGGCACCCCGGTCAGTCCGGAGAGGACGAGCCCGGTCGCGCCGGCCAGCGCGACGAACACCCTGGAAAACCGCCGGGTCCGGTGAACGCTGTCCATACGGGCTCCCAACTGTAGCTTGTGGACGGAGATTATTACCTCTCGCGCACCGGGTCGATAGCTACTCAAGTAGGGGTCCGCTCCGCGGGACGTTGACGGACGGGCGGGCGACGGGGTTCGCTGGCGCCATGACACGAACAGTGACCGCCGCGGTTTTCGCGGGACTCGCCTGCACGCTGCTGGCCGGGTGCTCGGACGAGCCGGTCCCCGCTCCTCAGCCCTCGGTGGGCGTGCTGATCCCCGGCAAACCGGGCGAGAGCGCCACCGTGGTCCCGCCCGGTGAAGCCGCGCAACATCAGCAGACCGTCACCACCAGCGAAGCCGATGTGGCCTACATCACCAACATGATCCCGCACCACCGGCAGGCGCTGGTGATGACCGCGCTGGTCGCCGACCGGGCGGCCAACGAGCAGGTCCGCGCGGTGGCCGCCCGGATCGACGTGGCCCAGGGCGCCGAGATCGACCAGATGTCCTCGTGGCTGACCGCCCAGGGCAAACCGGTGCCGCCGGAGGACACCGGGCACGGCGCCCACGGCTCACACGGCGGGCACGACCACGCCACGATGCCCGGCATGGCCACCCCCGAGCAGCTCGACGCGCTGCGCGCGGCCAAGGGCACCGAGTTCGACCGGCTGTTCCTGGAGCTGATGATCCGCCACCACGAGGGCGCGCTGACCATGGCCGAGCAGCAGCTCGGCGCCGGGGTCAACGTCCGCGCGCAGGAGATGGCGCAGGAGGTGGTCACCGGGCAGTCCGCGGAGATCGAGCGGATGCGCGCGATTCAGCTGCCGTAGCTTTCGCCGCCGGAGCCCGCGTCGAACCCGGCTTCGTAGCCGTCCTCGTAGTCGGCCTGGTCGCCGTCCGACAAGGCCGCACCGGCGATCCAGCCCGCCACCGCCCCCGCCTGCAGGTACGGCGCGGCGCGGCGCCACCGCGACGGCTTCTCGATCGCCGGCTCCGGCCGCTCGTCCGCCACGGGCCGCTCCGTCCGCCACGGGGTCTCCTCGGCGCGCACGCCGTCGAGGAACTCCCTGGTGGGATCCGGTTCAGCGGGCTTCTCGCGCTCGGTCATGCCCCTACGATGACACCGGGGCCGCCCCGGATCCACCGGAACGGCCCTGGTAATCGCCTCGTAAGGAGTTCAGCGCACGCCGAACAGCAGCGGCAGCAGCGCGTGCCGCCGCCGCACGATCGCGCCGTACCGCGCGTCCATCCGCAGCCACGAGTCGGTCGCGGTCACCCGCACCACGTCGTCGCTGATCGACGAGTCCAGGAACCCCATCCCGGACAGGGCGAACAGGCAGCGCATCTGGACCTTGACCTCCAGGTCGCCGCCGCTGACGGTGAGCACCGCCTGGTCCATCAGCGAGGCGGGCGGATTGCCGTGCGGCCCGGCGTTCTCCCTGGCCAGCGACACCCCGCGATCGGCGAGGTCGGCGACCACGGTGACCGGCAGGTCGTCCACCGGCTGCCACCGGCCCGGCGAGGGCAGCTCGGAGTGCCACAGCAGGTCCCGCGACGGGCCCGGGTCCATCTTCTCGCCGCCCGCCACGGTCAGCGCCGCGAGCAGTTCGGCCCCGGGCACGGTCACGTCCGCCGGGCTGATCTCCCCGGCCACCGCCCTGGTCGCCAGCACGTCGAACGGCGTGGCCACCCACGCTTCGACCACCCCGGCCGAGCGGTTGCGCAACCGGACGGCCACCTGGCCGTCGAGCCGGACCGCACGCGCCACGAACGCACCGAGCGTTTCGCGGTCCGCCGGATCAGCGATCCGCAGTTCAGGCATCCGACTCCCCCAATTCGCGCCGCAGGAACTCCCGCTCGTCCTCGGTGAGCCGGCGCGGGCGTTCGGTCTGCACATCGTAGGGCGCGAGCCTGGTCTCGGCGGTCACGGCCACCCGGTCCGCCTCCGCGGGCCCGGCGTGCACCCGGTAGCCGATGGTGAACGAGGAGTACCGCAGGTCGGTCAGCTCCAGTTCGACCAGGATGTCCTCGTCCCCGACGACCACCGGCGACCGGTAGTCCACCTGCAACCGCACCACCACGATGCCCTTGGCCAGCTCGGTCAGCCCGGCCCTGGTGGATTCGCCGAACAGCAGCGGCACGCGGGCCTCTTCGAGCAGCGTGACCATGTTGGCGTGGTTGACGTGGCCGTAGACGTCCATGTCCGACCAGCGCGGCCGGACCAGTGCGTGGTGTGGCATCAGCGGACCGTGCTCCGCATCTGCCTGGCGGCCACCGACAGCGTGGCCAGGTCGAGCCTGCCGGAGCGCTGGATCTCGTCCAGCGAGACCCGCGCCCGCGCCAGGCGCGAGGCGTTGGTCTGCTCCCACTGCTCGATCTTCTGGTCGGCGGTGTCGTCGGAATCGCTGTGCCGCAGGGCGTCCAGGGTGATCGCCCGCAGCGACGCGTACAGGTCGTCCCGCAGCGCCAGCCGGGCCAGCGCGTGCCAGCGGTTGCCCCGCTCCAGCGCGCTGATCGAGGTCAGCATCTTGTCCACGTTGAGGTGCTCGGACAACGCGTAGTACAGCTCGGCGGTCTCGGCCGGGCTGCGCTCCACGTCGATGCCGACCTCCTGCTCGGCCAGTTCGGCGACCTCGGTGACGTCCAGCAGGCCGTAGGTGTGCAGCAGCACGCCCACCCGCTGGGCCAGCTCCGGCGGCACACCGTGCGCGGTCAGCCGGTCGACGTCCTCGCGCACCGACTCCAGCTCGCGCCCGCGCAGCAGGCTCGGCACCCGGCCGGCCAGCTGGGCGACGGTCTCGCCGAAGCGGTTGATCTCCGCGCCGACGGCCAGCGGCTGCGGCCGGTTGGTCAGGAACCAGCGCGCGGCCCGGTCGAGCAGGCGGCGCGACTCCAGCATCATCCCGTCGGCGACCTCCGACGGCACGACGTTGTCGAGCGCGTCGATCTCCCGCCACAGCGACGGCAGGTCGTAGACCGAGGTGACCACCGCATACGCCCGCACGGCGTCGGTCGCGGTCGCGTTCATCTCCTCGGCGAGCCGGAAGGCGTACGACAGGCCCGCCCCGTCGACCACCTCGTTGACCAGCAGCGTGGTGATGATCTGGCGGTGCAGCGGGTGCTCGGCGATGGCGTCGCCGAAGCGCTCCCGAAGCGGCTTCGGGAAGTACTCGGGCAGCCGCCGCGCGAACACCTCGTTGTCCGGCAGCTCGCTGGCCAGCAGCTCGTCCTTGAGGTCGAGCTTGACGTGCGCGAGCACGGTGGCCAGCTCGGGCGAGGTGAGGCCCTTGCCCTCCTTCTCCAGCCGCTTGAACTCGGCCGGGCTGGGCAGCGCCTCCAGCTTGCGGTCGAGCTTGCCGTCCGCCTCCAGGTCGGCGATCAGCCTGGCGTGCACCGACACCATCGGCGCCCGGTGCGCCCGGCTCACCCCGAGCACCGCGTTCTGCCGGTAGTTGTCCGCCAGCACCAGCGCGCCGACCTCGTCGGTCATCTCCAGCAGCAGCTCGTTGCGCTGGCCGGTCTCCAGCTTCCCGGCCGCGACCAGCTGGTCGAGCAGGATCTTGATGTTCACCTCGTGGTCGGAGCAGTCCACCCCGGCCGAGTTGTCCAGCGCGTCGGTGTTGATCTTGCCGCCGGCCCTGGCGAACTCGATGCGGCCGAGCTGGGTCAGGCCCAGGTTGCCGCCTTCGCCGACCACCTTGGCCCGCAGGTCGCTGCCGTTGACGCGGACCGCGTCGTTGGCCTTGTCCCCGGCGTCGGCGTGCGACTCGCTCTCCGCCTTGACGTAGGTGCCGATGCCGCCGTTCCACAGCAGGTCGACCGGGGCGAGCAGGATGGCCCGCATCAGGTCGGCCGGGGCCAGCTTCTGCACGTCCTCCGGCAGCGCGAGCGCCTGCCGCACCTGCGGGGTGATCGGAATGGTCTTCGCGGCCCGCGAGTAGATGCCGCCGCCCTCGCTGATCAGCGACCGGTCGTAGTCCTCCCACGAGGACCGCGGCAGCTCGAACAGGCGGCGGCGCTCGGCGAAGGAAGCGGCCGCGTCCGGGTTCGGGTCGAGGAAGATGTGCAGGTGGTTGAACGCGGCCACCAGCCGGATGTGCTCGGAGAGCAGCATGCCGTTGCCGAACACGTCCCCGGCCATGTCGCCGATGCCGACGACGGTGAACTCCTCGCTCTGGGTGTCCACGCCCAGCTCGCGGAAGTGGCGCTTGACGCTCTCCCACGCCCCCTTCGCGGTGATGCCCATGGCCTTGTGGTCGTAGCCGACCGAACCACCGGAGGCGAAGGCGTCACCGAGCCAGAAGCCGTAGCTGATGGCCACCTCGTTGGCGATGTCGGAGAACTTCGCGGTGCCCTTGTCGGCGGCGACCACGAGGTAGCTGTCGTCACCGTCGTAGCGCACCACGTCCGGCGCGGGCACGGTCCGGCCCTCGTTGAGGTTGTCGGTCAGGTCCAGCAGGCCCGAGATGAACATGCGGTAGCAGGCGATGCCCTCGTTGAGCTGGGCGTCGCGGTCGATGCCCGCGTCACCGGTCGGGGCGGGCGGGCGCTTGACCACGAACCCGCCCTTCGCGCCGACCGGCACGATCACCGCGTTCTTCACCGCCTGCGCCTTGACCAGGCCGAGGATTTCGGTGCGGAAGTCCTCCCGGCGGTCGGACCAGCGCAGCCCGCCACGCGCGACCGAGCCGAAGCGCAGGTGCACGCCCTCGACCCGCGGTGAGTAGACGAAGACCTCGAACTTGGGCCGCGGTTCGGGCAGATCCGGCACGCCCTGCGGGTCCAGCTTGAGCGCCAGGTACGGCCGCGGCACCCCGTCTGCCGACTTGACGTGGTAGTTCGTCCGCAGCGTCGCCCCGATCACCGCCATCAGGCGGCGCAGGATCCGGTCCTCGTCGAGGCTGGTCACGTCGTCGATCAGGTTGGCGATCTCGGCGGCCTTCGCGGCGGCCTCGTGCTCCCGCTGCTCGGCGTCGATCCCCAGATCGAAACGGGTCTCGAACAGGTTGACCAGCGCGGTCGCGATGTCGGTGTGCGCGAGCACGGCGTTTTCGATGTACTCCTGCGAGTACGGGCTGCCCGCCTGGCGCAGGTAGCGCGAGTAGGCCCGCAGCACGGCGGCCTGGCGCCAGCTCAGCCCGGCCCGCAGCACCAGCGCGTTGAAGCCGTCGACCTCGCACTCGCCCTTCCAGGCGGCGGCGAAGGCGTCCTCGAAGCGCAGGCGCAGGTCCTCGACCTGTTCCTCGGAGATCTCGTCGAGCACGCGCTGGTCCATGCGCAGGCCGAAGTCGTAGATCCACGACCGGGAGCCGTCCTCGCGGTTCAGCTCGTACGGCCGCTCGTCGACCACCTCGACGCCCATGCGCTGCAGCAGCGGCAGCACGGTCGACAGGGTGACGCCCTCACCGAGCAGGTACAGCTTGAACCGGCGCTCCCCGGGCTCGGCGTCGGCGGGCAGGTAGAACGACATGGCCAGGTCGTCCGGGCTGTTCAGCGACTCCAGCCGGTGCAGGTCGGCGAGCGCCTCGACGGCGGAGTAGTCCTCCTTGTACGCCTCGGGGAACACCGAGGCGTAGCGCTGGCCCTGCTCGGCCGCCGACTCCTCGGCGACCGGGCCGGCGTCCCCGTCGCGGGTGCGGCGCTCGGCCAGGATCGCCTCGACCATGAGGTCGTCCCAGCTGCGCACGGCGTCGTTGAGCCGCTCCTGGATGCGCAGGGTGTCCGGCTCGACGCGGGTACCCGGCTCGGTGTGCACGGTGAAGTGCACCTGGGCCAGCAGCGTTTCCCCGACGCGCGTGCTGAATTCGAGGTGCGTGCCTTCGAGTTCGTCGAGCAGCACCTCCTGCATGGCGATCCTGGACTTGGTGCTGTACCGGTCGCGCGGCAGGAACACCAGGCAGGAGAAGAAGCGGCCGTAGGGGTCGCGGCGCACGAACACCCGCAGGCGGCGGCGGTCGGCCAGGGTGATCGCGCCGGTCGCGGTGGCGTAGAGCGAATCGGCGTCGGCGGAGAACAGGTCCGCCCGTGGCCAGTTCTGCAGCACCTCCAGCATCCGCTGCCCGGAGTAGGACTCCATCGGGAAGCCCGCCCGGTGGATCACCTCGCGCACCCGGCCGGCGACCACCGGGATGTCCAGCACGTTCTCGTGCAGCGCGGTGGTGGTGAACATGCCGAGGAAGCGGTGCTCGCCGGTGACGCCGCCCTTGTCGTCGAAGGTCTTGACGCCGACGTAGTACGGGTAGATCGGGCGGTGCACCGTCGAGGGCGCGCTGGCCTGGGTGAGCACCAGCAGCGACGGCTCCAGCGCGGCGGCGGCCGAATCCGGGCCCGCGGTCAGGCTGCGGGCGGCGAGGCTGTCCTGGCGCAGCACCCCCAGCCCGGAGGCGAGCACCGCACGCAACGCGGGTTCCTCGCCCTCCACGGTGGCCGCTTCGACCAGTTCGTACTGGCGGTAGCCGAGGAAGGTGAAGTGCCCGTCGGCCAGCCAGCGCAGCAGCTCCGCACCCTCGCGCACCTCGCCTTCCGGCAACGACGGCGGCTCGTTCTCCAGCCCGGCCGCCAGCGACAACGCCGCCTCGGCCATCTTCTCGGCGTCCTCGACGACCTCACGCACATCCCCGAGCACCGAGGTCAGCCGGTTGTCCAGCTCACGGGCGCGGTGCGGGTCGGTGATGCAGTCGATCTCCAGGTACATCCACGATTCCGCGGCGGCGCCGTCGGGCGGCTGGGCCACGTCCGCGGCGGCGTGCACCTCACGCAGCTCACCGGTGATCTCCCGGCTGACCACCACGATGGGGTGCACGATGCGCTGCACCTGGACCCCGGTGCGCGCCAGTTCGGCGGCCACGGAGTCGACCAGGTACGGCATGTCGTCGGTGACCAGCTGGACCACGGTCGCTTCGCGGGTCCAGCCGTCCTCGGCGGTGGTCGGGTTGAGCAGGCGCACCACCGGGCGGCCCGGTACCCGGTGCCGGGCCAGCTGCAGGTGGGTGCGCACCGCCCCGACCAGGTCGGCCGGCGCGTCGTCGGCGATCTCCTCGGCGGGGGTGTGCCGGAAGTACAGCCTGATCAGGTCCTCGATGTCCGGCGCCAGCGCGGCGGCCGCGTCGACGAGCTCATCCCGGATCTGCTCGGGGCTGGCCGAGCGCCGCTGGCTCGCGCGCTCGGAGCGGTCCAGCGTGGTGCTGGTGCCCGCTCCAGGCGGGTTGGAAGCCCCGCCCACGCTGATCGAAGACGCCGTCGAACTCATTGCAGGCAACTCTCCCGTTCCCGACACCACGCTGTGTCACTGACGCTGTGTCTCTCGCTCGCCCCAGTATGGGCTTTACCTGGCACGAAAATACTGCCTTCGGCTTGAGGCGGAACGACCGCCGTCGGCGGGGGAACGAGCGTTCCCCGGCGTAGGCTGGCGGCTTCGATTCAGCCTTCGATTCAGTTCGTGGCAAGAACAATCGCCCGGTGTGCGAAGCCACACCGGATACTGGCCGGATCCCCAGTTCCGCTCAGGCTTCCCCGCCGGCCTGACGGCGGCCGTGGTCGTATTCGCCGCGGCGGGCACTGCCGTTCACCGGCTGCGCCTGCTCCCCGTCGCCCTGCGTGCCGAGCCGCTTGACCAGTGAGGCGGCACTGGACGTCCCGGCGCGGTGCTCGGCGAGCGCCAGCGCCAGCAGTTCGGCCAACCCGGCGTCCGGCGGCGGGTCTTCGGCGGGGATCACAAAATCCGCCGGTGGCGCGGGTGGGGTGTAGTCGCCGTTCGTGAGGTCGTAGTTGGGCTTGCCGTAGTCGGAGGTGTACTCGTCCACCGGTGCGAGCGAGGGTGGCAGGCGGAGCTTGGGAAGCCAGCCCTCCTCCTGCTGGGCCGGTTTCTCGGGTTCGGGCGTGGCCACCGGCTCCGCGGGCGGCGGCTCCTCCACCGGCTTGTCCCCCGCCCGGCGACGCCCCCCACCGGACCCGGACGCCGACACCCCGAGCCGGTCGAGCACCGACCTCGCCGCCACGGATCCGTGCTCGGCGTCGTGGCGGGTCGTGACGTGCGGCTCCTTCTTCGACTCCTGTGTCTTCTGGGGCTTCTGGGGCTCGGGTTCCGCTGCGGGCGGCGGTGCCAGTTCGTACCTGGGCGTCTCCCCGGACGCGGACACGTACTGCGTCGCCCCGGTCTCAGCCGTCGCCTGCCCCGATCCAGCCGACGCGTACCGAGCCCCTTCGGAGGGCTGCTCGTACCGAGGCGCCTCCGCGGGACGGGCCCCAGCAGCCGGCTGCTCCTGCCGAGCCTGCTCGTACCGACCCGGCTCACCGGCTGTTTGCCCGTAGTGGGCGGCCTCCGCAGCGGGTTGCCCGTATTGGGCCGCCTCGGTAGCCGGTTGCCCATAGCGAGCCGATTCGGCAGCCGGTTGCCCATATTGGGCCGCCTCCGCAGCCGGATGCCCATAGCGGGCCGCCTCCGCAGCCGGATGCCCGTAACGAGCCGCCTCGGTAGCCGGATGCCCGTAACGGGCCGCGTCAGCAGCAGGTTGCCCATAGCGGCCCGCCTCCGCAGCGGGTTGCCCATAATGGGCCGCCTCCGCAGCAGGCGGCTCATAACGAGCCGCCTCAACAGCCGGTTGCCCGTAACGGGCCGCTTCGGCAGCCGGTTGCCCATAATGGGCCGCCTCCGCAGCGGGCTGCCCGTAGCGGGCCGCCTCCGCGGCCGACTGTCCATAGACCGGCACATCAGCGGCGGGCTGCTGGTACTGCGGTGCCCCCGTCACCGGCTGCTGCTCATACCGAGGCACCGCCGCATACCGCGCCACCTCAGGCGGCAGCTGCTCGAACCGCGGCGCCTCCCCCGCAGCCGACACGTACTGGGTCACCCCAGCCTGCTCGTACCGCGGCGCCTCGGCCCCGGACTGGCCGTGCTGAGCCGAGCCCGCCTGCTCGAACCGCACCGGCTCGGCGACAGGCTGGCCATATTGAGCGGAAGCAGCCTGCTCGAACCGCGGTGCCTCTGACTGGCCGTACTGCGCCGCCGCCACCTGATCGAACCGAGGCGCCTCCACTCCGGACTGCGCTCCAGCCTGCTCGAACCGCGGCGCTTCGGCAGGCGGCGCATACTGCGCCCCGGTTTGTTCGTATCGAGGAGCCTCGGATGCGGGCTGCCCGTATCGCGCGGCCTCGGCAGCAGGCTGCTGGTAGCCGGACTCCGGCCGCGGCTGCTCGTAACGCGCGGCATCCGCGCGCTGCGGTTCGTACCGCGGCAGGGCCGTCTGCGTCTCCTCAGTCGCGAAGCGCGGCGCTTCGACGCGAACCGTCTGCGTGCGCGGCACCTCGGCCCGCTGCGCCGTTTCGTGGTACGGCTCGGCCCGCTGAGGCTGCGCCGGGGGACGCGCGACCTCCCGGCCCGGCGGCGGCGTCGAGTCGGTGATCCGCGGGATCACCGTGGTCTCCTGCACCCCGCTCGTCCGCGGCGACCGCGCGAGCACGTCGGTCAGATCGACCGGCGCCTGCTCCCCGCCACCGAACTCACCGCCGAGCACGGCACACGCCTGCCGCCGCATCCGCAGGTGCACCTGCTCGGCCGCACGCGACCGCCGCAGGCACTCCAGCGCGTCGGCCGGCCTGCCCAGCCGTTCCTCGACGTGCGCCAACTCCAGCAGCAACTTCGCGGTCAGCGAATGCAACCCGTGCCGATCCGCGTCGTAGACCGCCTCGCGCAGCAGCAGACCGGCGGCCTCGGGCGCACCGGTGCTCAGGTGCACCCGCGTCGCCACGGCCAGCCGCAACCAGCTCGCCGGGCCGATCACCCCCGCGCGCGGCGGCGCGTCGAGCACCGGCTCGGCCAGTTCCAGCGCCATCTCGATGTTGCCGCGGTCCAGCAGCGTGCAGACCAGTTGCAGCACGAGCCGCGCCCTGGCCAGCCCGCCGTCCGCGGAGGGGTCGCGCAACTGCTCGATGAAGCCGAGCCCGGTGCGGGCGGCGTCGGCGGCCCCGGTCAGGTCACCGTGCCTGCGCCGGTGCCCGGACATGCTCACCCGCACCAGCGAGCGCATCACCAGCCGCGTGTCACCGTCGGAGTTCTCGTCGGACAGGCACAGCCGATCCGCCTCGAGCAGCACCCGGTCCAGTTCCTGCTTCCGGCCCAGCTGCGCCATGCAACCGACCAGGTGGCACAACGCCGTGGCCCGCTCGCCCGGCGTCAGCCCGGGTTCGGCCAGCACCGGGCGCAGCAACGCCAGCCCGGTCAGCGGCATCCCGACGCTGCGCGCGCACACCGCGAGATCGGTCCGCAGCCGCGCCGAGAGCAGCGAGTACCCGAGGTGCTCCGCCGACCGCAGCGCCGCCACGGTCCGCGCCGTCACCGAGGCACGATCACCCAGCCGCACCCGGGCGAAGACCACCAGGGACTCCGCCCGCAACCAAGCCTGGTCCGACCGGGCGGCCTCGGCCAGGGAGGCCGCCCGTTCGCCGAGCACCAGGGCGAGTTCGGGCGCGCGCAACCGCAGCTCCGACGCCCGGTCGAGGAGTTGCTCGACCGGCCGGATCTGGTTGCTCGCTACCACGGCACTCTCCGGTCGGTTGATCGCGGCGGTCGGGCTCGCCTAGTGCGGACTTCAGACCTATCACGAACCACTCAGTCGCGGGTCAGCTTCCGGTGGGTGACCCGGTGCGGACGAGCCGCCTCCGCGCCGAGCCGCTCGACCTTGTTCTTCTCGTAGCCCTCGAAGTTGCCTTCGAACCAGAACCACTTCGCCGGGTTCTCGTCGGTGCCCTCCCAAGCCAGGATGTGGGTCGCGACGCGGTCGAGGAACCACCGGTCGTGCGAAATCACCACGGCGCAGCCGGGGAACTGCTCCAGCGCGTTCTCCAGCGACCCCAGGGTCTCGACGTCCAGGTCGTTCGTCGGCTCGTCCAGCAGGATCAGGTTCCCGCCCTGCTTGAGCGTCATCGCCAGGTTCAGCCGGTTGCGCTCACCGCCGGACAGCACGCCGGCCGGCTTCTGCTGGTCCGGCCCCTTGAAGCCGAACGCGCTGACGTAGGCCCGCGACGGCATTTCGGTCTGCCCGACGTGGATGTAGTCGAGCTTGTCGGACACCACCTCCCACACCGTCTTCTTCGGGTCGATCCCGGCCCGGTTCTGGTCCACATAGGACAGTTTGACCGTCTCGCCGATCTTCACCTTGCCCGCGTCCGGCTCCTCGAGCCCGACGATCGTCTTGAACAGCGTCGTCTTGCCGACACCGTTCGGCCCGATCACGCCGACGATGCCGTTGCGCGGCAGGTCGAACGACAGGCCGTCGATCAGCACGCGGTCGTCGAAGCCCTTGCGCAGGTCATCGACCTCGACCACCACGTTGCCCAGCCGGGGCCCCGGCGGGATCTGGATCTCCTCGAAGTCGAGCTTCCGCGTCTTCTCGGCTTCGGCGGCCATCTCCTCGTAGCGGTCGAGGCGGGACCGCGACTTGGTCTGCCGCGCCTTGGCGTTGGACCGGACCCAGTCGAGTTCGGTCTTCAGCCGCTTGGCCAGCTTCGCGTCCTTCTTGCCCTGCACCTCGAGCCGTTCACGCTTCTTCTCGAGGTAGGTGGAGTAGTTGCCCTCGTAGCCGACCACGCGTCCGCGGTCCAGCTCCATGATCCACTCGGCGACGTTGTCCAGGAAGTACCGGTCGTGGGTGACGGCGAGCACGGCGCCGGCGTAGGTCGCCAGGAACTGCTCCAGCCACAGCACGCTTTCGGCGTCCAGGTGGTTGGTGGGCTCGTCGAGCAGCAGCAGGTCCGGCTTCGACAGCAGCAGCTTGCACAGCGCCACCCGGCGGCGCTCACCCCCGGAGAGGTGGGTGACCGGCTCGTCCGGCGGCGGGCAGCGCAGCGCGTCCATCGCCTGCTCGAGCTGGGAGTCCAGCTCCCACGCGTCGGCGTGGTCGAGTTCCTCCTGGAGCTTGCCCATCTCCTCCATCAGCGCGTCGCTGTAGTCGGTGGCCATCAGCTCGGCGATCTCGTTGAACCGGTCGAGCTTGACCTTGATGTCGCCGAGGCCCTCCTCGACGTTGCCGCGGACCGTCTTCTCCTCGTTCAGCGGCGGCTCCTGCTGCAGGATGCCCACCGAGGCACCCGGCTGCAGGAACGCCTCGCCGTTGCTCGGCTGGTCGAGTCCGGCCATGATCTTGAGAACGGTGGACTTACCAGCACCGTTCGGCCCCACCACGCCGATCTTGGCGCCGGGGTAGAAGGCGGTGCTGACGTCGTCGAGGATGACCTTGTCCCCGACGGTCTTGCGCACCTTTTTCATGGTGTAGATGAACTCGGCCATGCAAGCGATCGTAGAGCCGTCGCGCTGGCGCCTCGACGCCGGTCACCTCGGGGCGCGCTCGGCTGACACCGCGGTCACGCCGCGCTCATCCCCTCTCCGGGGGAGAGTGCCCTGGTCACCTCCCCTTCTCCGTTCGTCTCCCACAACGGGTCCGGCTGCTCCGGCCTGCCCCGCCGGCGGACCACGGCGGTGCAGCGGCTCAGGTTCGGCCCCACCGCGTAGGCCTCGAGCTCAGCTATAGACCTGCTCTGCCCGTCGGTGACGAACTCCCGCGTGTACAGCTTCCCGGAGACGATCACCGGATCGCCCTTGACGAGACTGCCGCCGACGTTCTCCGCCAGCCGTCTCCAGCAGTTGACCCGCACGGTCAGCTCGCGGCCGTCGACCCACTCGTCGGTCTCCTTGTCCCGCCGCCGCTCGTGGCTGCGCACCCAGAAGTTCGCCACGTTGTGCCCGTTCGCGAGCGTTCGGGTGGTCAGCTCGCTGAGCACCGTGCCCACCACCGTCACCAGGGTTTCGCCTACCGCCATGGTCCTTCGCCCTTCTCCTGCGGGTTCGTCCGTGCTTCCAGCATGGGACGAGGAGCAGGGGCGGGGTGGGGCGAAGGCGAATCTGTGGACAACCGGAGGTGCTGTGGACAACTAGCCTCCGGGCGGCTTGCCTTCACCGCGGTCCGACAACTGCTTGAGCATGGCGTTGTAGGCGGCCAGGTCCGCTTCACCGGTGGCGTCGGACCGCCGGTCCGACCGCTTGGCCTCGCGTTCGTCCGCCCGCGCCCACTGGACCAGCAGCGCCACCAGCACCAGCAGCACCGGCACCTCACCGGCGGCCCACGCGATGCCACCGCCGAGTCGCTGGTCGGTGAGCAGGTCGCTGGTCCACGGCAGCTTCAGCGCCTGGTAGAAGGACTCGCCGAGCACGGTCTGCGTGTTCATCAGGATCACCCCGAAGAACGCGTGGAACGGCATCGAAGCGAACATCATGCCGAGCCTGCCCAGCGGCGGCATGCGCCGCGGTGCCGGGTCGACGCCGATCACCGGCCAGTAGAACACGTAGCCCGACAGGATGAAGTGCGCGTTCATCACCAGGTGCGCCCAGTGGTAGTTGAGCGCGGCACCGAACAACCCGGAGAAGTACAGGATGTAGAACGAGCCGACGAACAACACCAGCGCGACCACCGGATGGGTGAGCGCCCGCGACACCGGCGAATGGACGAACGCCAGCAGCCATTCGCGCGGTCCCGGCGGATCGTCCTTGCCGGCGGGCGGCAGCGCGCGCAGCGCCAGGGTGACCGGGCCGCCGAGCACCAGCAGCACCGGGACCACCATGGACAGCAGCATGTGGCTGCCCATGTGCACGCTGAACATCGCCGGGGCGTACCGCCCGATGCCGGACGAGGTCGCCACCAGCAGCACCGCGCACCCGGCCACCCAGGCGGCGGTCCGGCCGACCGGCCAGGCGTCCCCGCGCCGCCGCAACCGGCGCACGCCCAGCAGGTACACCGCCGCGAGAACCAGCGCGATCGTGCCGTAGACCAGGTCGAACCGCCAGTCCAGCAGCAGCCGCAGCGGACTCGGCGAGCCGCTGAGGTCGTAGCCGATGAGCAGTTCGGTGTTCGACGGCTGGCTGGTCACCTCCTGCGGTGGTGGTGTCCTGGCCAGCGCGGTGGCCAGCCCGACGGTGACGAACATGATCAGGATCTCGACGGAGGCGAGCCGCAGCAGCTGACCGCCGCCCGCGCCGTCGACCAGCCCGCGGACCCCGCGCTGCCGCTGCTGGTGCCCGAACACCCCGAGCACCAGCAGCCCGGCCACCTTGGCCAGCACGAGCAGGCCGTAGTCCGTGGTCAGCAGGTCGCCGGGAGCCACCCGGATCAGGGCGTTGACCAGGCCGGAGACCGCCATCACCAGCCAGCACACCAGCGCCAGCTTCGAAAAGCGCTGCGCGGCCAGCGACAGGTGCGCGCCACGTCGCCAGCCCAGCGCCAGCAGCGCGACCAGGCCGCCGACCCACAACGCGGCGGCGACCAGGTGGTACAGCAGGCTGTTGGTGGCCACGTCGTGCGCGCCACCGCTGGCGGAGTGCCCGGTGACCGCAACCGGCACGAGCCCGCCCACGGCGAGGAAGAACAGCGTCGCGGTCCAGCCCCACGACAGGGCGAGCCGGCAGCCGAGCGCGAGCAGCAGGGCGATCAACGCGGTGAACACCCAGGCCTTCGGCTGCTCGATCGCGTCGACCATCTGCAGCAGCGCCTGCGGGTCGAGCAGTTCGGTGACCGGGCGACCGGCGGCGTCCGCCGCGGAGAAGTAGATGGAGGTCACCGAGGCGAAGAACCAGCACCAGGCGGCGATGCCCGCGGTGCGCAGCGCGGCGTACCCCTCCGGGCCGAGCACGCCCGACTTCTGCGGCGGCACCAGGAACGCGGCCAGCAGCAGCGAGCCCACGCAGAGCGTGGACGCGGCCTCGGCGAGCACGCGGACCACGGTGATGCCGTACCGGGTGACCACGCCGGGATCGGCCAGCCCGGTGATCACCGAGCCCGCCCCGCCGGTCAGCGCCACGAGCCCGGTCGCGATCAGCACGGCGAGCAGGACCCCCACCGTGACCAGCGGGCCGACGTTGCCTCGGGAAGCCGGAGCGGGGGCGGTCTTGGTCGCGGTGGATTCTTCGGGCACGAGACGAGCGTAAGTCCAAGGCTGCGCGACCAGCTAGCCGCCATCTGCTCATGATGAGCATCGATTGGCCGCTGGCGTGCGAAACGACCGGCCGACATGAGATGGGCCACTGCCGGCGGCCGATCAGCGGTAACTGCGGTCCCGTTCCCGGCGACCGGCGCGCAACGCGGCCAGGGTCGCCGGGGCGATCAGGGCCGCGACCAGCGCGACCACGAGGAACGAAGTGGACAGTGAGGTCAGCTGGGCAATACCACCGATGGCCGGTGGTCCGGCCAGGAAACCGGTGTAGGCGAGGGAAGTGACGAAGGCGATCTCGCGCTCACCACCACCGCCGTCGGCCCGCTTGCCCGCCTCCCCCGCCAAGCCGAGCGCCGTCGGGAACGAAGCCGCCAGACCCGCGCCTGCCAGGGCGAAACCGGCGAAGCCGACGACCGGCGAACTGATCAACGCCGCCGCGACCAGGCCGACCGCGGCGAGCAGCGCGCCACCGGCGAGCACCGGGCGGGCACCGAACTTGGCCTGGAGCACCCCTGCGGTCAGCCGCGCGATGGCCATGGCGAGGGAGAACGCGGCGTAGGCGAGCGCGGCGGGCCCCTCGGCCATGCCGTGGTCGGAAACCAGCATCAACGCGGACCAGTCCGAACTGGCGCCTTCGGCGATCGCCGAGCAGAGCGCGATGGCCGCGAGCAACCACAACACCGGGCGCTTGACCGGGGCCACCTCGGGCTTTTCCACGGTGGTCTCCGGGCTCGGCTTGACCCCCGGCAACGAGCGGACCACGGCGAACAGCACCAGGACCGCGGCGAGCGCGGCGACGACGAACTGGCGCGCCGGCGACCACCCGTGTGCGGCGGCGAGCCCCGCGAACAGCGCGCCCGCCAGCGCGCCGAAGCTGAAACCGGCGTGGAAGACCGGCATCAGCGGCTTGCCGAGCTGGCGTTCGACGAAGACCGCGCCCACGTTCATCGAGACGTCGAGCACGCCGATCGCGGCGCCCAGCGCGAACAGGGTCAGGCCGAGCCAGAGCACCGACGTGGTCAGCCCGAGCGCGGCCAGGCACAGCGCCGCGGCGGTGGTGGACAGCGCCATGACCAGGCGCGCGCCCAGCCGTTCCACCAGCCGCCCGGTCACCGTGGCCGCGATCAGCAGGCCGGCGCTGGCGCCGAGCAGGGCCAGCCCCAGCGACCCCGGCACGGCCCCGACCTGCGTGGTCAGCGCGGGCACCCGGGGTGCCCACGAGCCGAGCGCGCAGCCGTTGAGGGCGAACACGACGAACACCGCGGTACGTGCGCTGACCATCCCACTCCTTCCAGGGAACTTGTTGCCCCAGCGTCTCTTAAGCGCTTCAGAAGCGCAAGCGGGTTCTTGCCGGTACCACTCGCCCCAGCCCCACGCAAGTACCGGTTCCAAGGTTGTGGACATCCATTACCCGTCCGGGTGACGAATCCCCACTTGTCCACAGATGACGATTTCCCTGCTGACAAATCCACCACCCACCAGCCATCGTGGAGCCATCACCGAATCCACCCGCAAACACGGAAAAACAGGGGGAAGAAATGACCAGGACCATCAAGTCCCTGCGTTCGCGGCTGCCGAAGATCCTGATGCTCGCATCCATCGGGGTGCTCGGCATGGGCACCCTCGCCCACGCCTCGGCGCCGGTCCCGTCAGAGACGGGGAACACGCAGGTCAGCTGCCAGAAGGGCGAGTTCTGCGTATGGACGGAGGAGCACTACGGGGGCGACGTGGAGCGCATGGACCTGCGCACGGTGAATCCCGAGGAATGCGTTCCACTGCTCACCGATTTCACCGCGTATTCCTTTGTCAATCGGATGGATCGCATGGTAACCGTGTACCAGGGAGAAGATTGTTCCACCGAAGGCGACTTCACCACCTATCCGGGCGGCGGCACCTATGTTCCGCAAGCCCCGTTCACCGTGCGAGCCATTCAGGTGTGGGACTGATCCACCGGAACTCCCGCGGCACTCCGGTCTCGGAGCTGCCCGGCCGCGGGTGACCCCGGGCCGCCGACCCCGAACAGCGGCCCGGTGTGGCCCGCCGGTGCCCGTCGACTCGACTCCGAGGCGCGGTGCCGGCGGGACCCGATCCGGACCCCGGCGGAAGAGGGAGCCGTTCGCGTCCCCCGCACGCGAACGTCCGCCGGGGTCCGGCCGGGGTGGTGCGGATCTCGTTCGAAGCCAGGCGCACGGTGCGTCGCCGGTCGACTGTCGACCGTAGCCAACGGCCGAATATCGGCCTCGCCCCCGAGTTACCCAGGAGCCGAGAATGCGGTTAATGTTTACCAATGGTGGTCGTGTGCCCGAAAATTGCGCACGCGAATCGACCATGAAGCTCACCCGCACGGACAGGAGGTCGCGATGCCACACCGCCCCGGCCGCGACCCCCGAAGACCGCTCCGACCAGCTAGAACCTAGTTCTCGAGCACACCAGGAGCCGACGAGAGCCGACTCGCTCGCGTAGTTCGTGCGAAGACCCTGAAACGATTCGACAGCATCGAACGATCGAGAGGGTGACGGCGACTAAGCTGCTGGCGTGCACGAGGCCAGCAGTGGCATCGACGCAGGCCCTCGTAGCTCAGCCGGATAGAGCAAGAGCCTTCTAATCTCTAGGTCGCAGGTTCGAGTCCTGCCGGGGGCACCAGCCAGGCGAGTCCATCGCCGACGTGCGCAGTGAGCGGCCGGGGAGAGCACGTGCTCTCCCCGGCGATGACCCCGGTTGCCGTGGCGACCGCTGACCCTCCACCGCAGCACGCCGCTGTCCGGCTGCGGCCAGTCCGTGATCACACTCCGTCATTGAAGGAGCACACGTGAATTCCCTGCAGCCGCCGTGCGGACGGCGCGCACACAACAAGGTCATCCGGGTGGCGTTCGACGAGGCTCGCCGAGCCGGTCTCGCTCGGCGGCACCAGCGCAAACTCCACCTCCTCAGCCGACAGGCACATCGGTCGGCGGCGAGGACAGAGGAGGCGCCTGGGCGGCCGCCGGCCGCGTGAACCCCCGTGGCCAGGAGGCGTCCGAGTGAGCGGCGCCTGCCTGGCGAGCGAGGGCAGTGCCCCGTTTTCGCCACACCCGTGCTCATCGGCCAGTTCGTCCTCGAAGGTGACCTCTTCGAGACGCTTGATGGCGGCGAGGAACCAGCCCGCGCCCGCACCGTCGACCAGGCGGTGGTCACAGGTCAGCGGCGATCCCGGGCGCGTGAACCCTCGCTTGGCCCCACGAAGGCATCCGAGAGGGCGGTGCCCCTGGCGAACGAGGGCGGTGTTCCACGCCGGTGAGCACGATCGGCCGCTTCACCACCGCGGCGTGTCGAACAGCGTGCCGTTGCGATTGCAGGAAGGAGGTTGCTTGGTGAACCAGACCTGATCGCGTGACACTGGGCACGTCGCCCGCGGTGGAAGCTCGTCGCTAGCATCGGTTCAGTGCCCAATGCCACCGCAGAGCCCTCGGAAGCCGCAGGGACTTCCTCCGGAGACAACCGAACCCTGATCAGCACGGTGGTGGCACTGGTGCTGGCGATAGCCGCGGTGGTGACGCTCGGGGCGACGGGCCAGGTGACCTTCGGCGAGGACCCGGTCGCCGGGCGCGCGGAGGCGATCCTCGCCGAGGTTCCGGGGCCGGAAACCGGGCCGGTCTGCCCGCTGGACAAGCGGTACGCCGACGAACCGGTCGTCGGGCTGCGGCCGGACGTGCTGGCGGCCTGGGAGCGGCTGCGGGCGGCAGCCGGGGCGGAGGGCGTCCAGTTGTGCGTGAACGACAGCAAGCGCAGTTCGGCGCAGCAGCAACGGGAGTTCGACCAGGCGGTGGAGAGGTTCGGCACCGCGGAACTGGCTGGGCGTTACGTCCTGCCGCCGGAGAAGTCGATGCACGTGCAGGGCATCGCGGTGGACATCCAGCCGCTCGCCTCCGCCGCGTGGGTGGAACGCAACGGGGCAGCGCTCGGGTGGTGCCGCCGTTACGAGAACGAAGAATGGCATTTCGAGTACAGCGCGGAATACGCGGTCTCGGGATGCCCGGCAATGCTGCCCAGTGCGACGGGTAGCTGAATCGCCGGGCGTCCCCTCAACGGTTGGTCAGCACTGACGAGCCGAAGTGAAACGGCGTTGCCGTCGCGGTCAGGGGTGTTCGACCAACTGTGGATGTGGTGGTTCGCGATGCCGATGCCACCCCAGCCGTTGCTGCAGGTCTTGGAGCCGGTGCGCACGCACAGCTCGACGATCTGCGCCGACGGGCCAGTCGACGCCGAGGCGGCGGGCGCGCCGAGTCTCGCCAGCAATCTGCTGGTTGGGCCGGCCGTGGGCCAGGCGGGACCGGACCTCGGCCTGGCGTTCGGTCAGCGCGACCACCCGGCGGCCTGGTTGTCCTGGACAGCGCCGGACGTCGGCACGGCCAGCCGCGGGTACTGCGGGCCCGGCGGCTGGTGGGGTTCGGCCTGGCGGTCGTGCTGCTCGTGGTGTTCGCGGCGTCGGTGGTCGGCCAGTCTCTGGCCAGTAAGCGGACTGGCCATCGGTTTCCCGCTGCGTGGTGCGCTGAGTGCGTTGGCCGAACCACTGGTCGAATGGCGCTGACCAACTACCTGCTGGCGACCCTGCTGATCCTCGCGGCCGGTGCGTGGCCGAGAATCGGGGGGGCGAACGCAGTGCGGCACCGTCGTGCTGATCGGTATCGCCACCGGTGGTGCTGAGCGCTCTGTTGCCCCTGCACCGTCGGCGATAACCCCGCGTGCACAAGGAAAAGGTTGCCCGCGGTTGCTGTGGACCAGATCACAGCGGGGAATTGGCCTCCCGGCGCCGTGATCGAGTTAGATGACCCCCTGCCCGCCCGCGAGCCGAGAAAGAAATCCTGTTGGCGATCCAGACCCGTTTCCGCACCGACATCCAGGCGCTCCGGGCGATCGCCGTGCTCGCCGTGGTGCTCAACCACCTCTGGCCGTTCGGGCTGACCGGCGGTTACGTCGGGGTCGACGTGTTCTTCGTCATCTCCGGCTTCCTGATCACCGCGCACCTGCACCGCGAAGTCGACGGCACCGGCCGCATCCGGCTCGGGAAGTTCTACGCCCGCCGGGCTCGTCGGCTGCTGCCCGCCGCGTTGCTGGTGCTGCTGGTAAGCCTGCTGGGCGCCTATCTGCTGCTGCCGTTCCCGCGCTGGGAAGCGACCGCGGCGGAGGTCCTGGCCAGCGCGTTTTACGTGGAGAACTGGCTGCTCGCGGCCAACTCGGTGGACTACTCGGCGCTGTCGGATTCGGCGAGCCTCGCGCAGCACTACTGGTCGCTGTCGGTGGAGGAGCAGTTCTACCTGGTCTGGCCGGTGTTGCTGCTGTTGCTGTTCCGGCTGCGCGGGCGCCGCGCGATGGTGGCCGGGATCGCCGTCGCCGGCACCGCGTCTCTGGTCTACGGCGTGCACCTCACCGCCGTTTCCAAGGCGTCGGCGTACTTCGTCACGCCGGTGCGCGTGTGGGAGTTCGCCATCGGGGCGCTGATCGCGCTGGGTGCGGCGAAGCTGCACCTGCCGAAGCGGCGGGCCGGTATCGCTTCGGGGGCCGGGTTCGCGCTGATCCTGGTTTCGGCGGTGTTCTTCGACCACGACACCCACTTCCCCGGCCTGCTCGCGCTGCTGCCGACCGTGGGCACCGGGCTGGTCATCCTCGCCGGTGCCGAAGCGCAGTGGCACACCAAGTTCACCGCCGCCCGGCCGGTGCAGTTCCTCGGCGGCATCAGCTACTCGCTCTACCTGTGGCACTGGCCGCTGCTGGTGCTGGCACCGTTCGCACTCGGTTCGGCGGAACTGTCCCTGTGGCAGCAACTGGGCCTGCTCGCCTGCTCGGTCCTGCTGGCCTGGCTGACCAAGGTGCTGGTCGAGGACCGCGGCATGACCTGGCGGCCGATCGCCGAGAGTTCGAGGCTCACGCTCACCGCGGTGGTGGCCGGCATGGCCGTCGTCGCGCTGACGTCGACCAGCTTGAGCTGGGTCTACGACAGGGAGGTGCGGCAGAGCGAGGTGGCCGCCAAGCGCGAGACGGTGAAGGTCTGCCACGGCGCGGCGGCGCTGGCGCCGGACAGCGGATGCGAGGTGCCGTTCGGCCCGGCGACGGTGCCGTTCCTCGGGCCGTCCAGCGAGTACCACCAGCGCCCGCCCGAATGCGGTGACTGGCTCGGCACGCACCTGGCCGGGGAGAAGAAGACCGTCAGCGTCTGCGACTTCAGCCAGGGCGCCCCGCGGCCGAAGGTGGTCTGGCTGGTCGGCGACTCGCACGCGCAGCAGTGGCAGGCACCGCTGTTCGACCTGGCGCGCGAGCACGGCTGGGTGGTCAAGCTCGGCCTGCTCGGGGCCTGCCCGATGGCGGACATCTCCTACCGCGGGTTCCGCGCGGGAACCGAAGATTCCGGTGGCGGGATCGACGTGCCGAACTGCACGCACTGGTCACGGGACCTGGCGTCGGCGATCGCGGCCGAACGGCCCGCGTACGTGTTCACCTCGTTCTTCGCCCGCCAGGAAATCGCCGACGACGGCACCGGCCGGTCGCAGCTGGCGCAGTACCGCGAAGGGCTCGACACCTACTGGAGCGCTTGGACCGCCGCGGGCGCGAAGGTGTACGTGCTGGCCGATCCGCCGCTGAACGGTGACGTCCGCCAGCCCGACTGCGTCAGCATCAACGCCCAGCGGCCGGTCCTGTGCGGGGTGGACCGCGGGCTCGCGCAACCGCCGGATCCGCTCACCGAGGCCGCCCGCACCAGCCGGAACCCCGGGGTCCACCTGATCGACCTGACCGACTACTTCTGCGACCCGAGGCAGTGCCACGGCGTGATCGGCAACGTGGTCGTCTACTACGACAACGACCACCTCAACCGCGAATACGCCCGCACGCTGACCCCGATGATCGCCGCCGAGGTCGGGCTCACCGAGCGTTGACACCCGCGCGGGCCCGTCCGGCCGGGCAGGCCCGCCGCGTACAGCCGGTGAGGAGCTGGGCGCTTCGCTGGTGCTCGACCTCGACGGCGAGCGCGTCGTCGGCCTCTGGGGTGGCTACCGCGACCAGGCCCGCACCACGCCGTGGGACGAGCTCACCATCACGAACGTCTGGTCCTCCACCAAACCGTGACCAGCCTGGCCGCGCTGGTGCTCGCCGACCGGGGCGCGCTCGACCCCTACGCACCGGTCGCCCGTTACTGGCCCGAATTCGCCGCCAACGGCAAGGAGAACGTCGAGGTCCGGCACCTGCTCTCGCACACCTCCGGGGTGTCGGGCCTGGATCAGCCCGCCACCACCCGAGGACCTCTACGACCTGGAGAAGTCGACCGCGCGAATGGCGCAGCAGGCGCCGTGGTGGGAGCCGGGCACGGCTTCGGGCTACCACGCCGCCAACTTCGGGCACCTGATCGGCGAGGTCGTGCGGCGGGTGAGCGGGAAGTCGCTGAGGCAGTTCATCGACGACGACCTCGCCGGGCCGCTGGACGCCGACTTCCGATTCGGCGCGCCCCGGGCGGACTGGCACCGGATCGCCGACGTGGTTCCGCCGCCAGCGGCGAAGCTGGGCTTCGCCGCGCTCGGCCCGGACAACATCATGGTGAGGACCCTGACCGGCCCGGCGATCGACCCGAGCACCGCCAACACCCCCGCCTGGCGGCAGGCCGAACTCGGCGCGGTCAACGGGCACGGCAACGTGCGCTCGCTGGGGCGCCTGCTCTCGGTGATCCCCCGCGGCGGCACGGTCAACGGTGTGCGCCTGCTCGGCCAGGACACCATCGAGCTGCTCTTCGACGAGCAGGCCCACGGCGTGGACCTCGGCCTCGGCATCCCGCTGCGCTGGGGCATCGGCTTCGGCCTGCCGCGCCAGGACGTGCTGCCGTGGCTCCCGGACGGCCGCGTTTGCTTCTGGGGCGGCCGGGGCGGCTCGATGGTGATCATGGACCTGGACCGCGGGCTGACGCTGACCTACCTGATGAACCGGATGGCGCCGGGCATCATCGGCTCCGACCGCAGCGCCGCCTGCACCACCGCGGTCTACGAAGCGCTGGGCTGAACCACCGGCAACCGGGCGCAGTGGCGGCAGGCGCGGGCCGAAGCCGCCACCACCCCGTGCGACACCACCGTCAGCAGCGCGGCGGGCACCACCAGCGCCCACCCGCCTGCCGGGGCCGCGATCGCCAGCACCACGGTGGCCAGCGGCATCGCCACACCGGCGGTGGTCCCGGTCCACGCGGCCACCATCGGCAGCAGCGGCGGCATCGGCAGCCGCCGGGCCAGCACGCCGGTGGTGACCAGCGTGATGCCGGCGGCCAGCACGGCGACCACGCCGATCGCGGCCAGCACCTGCGCGACCTCCGGGACCTCGCTCCCGCTCCACACGGCCAGCCAGCAGGCGATCAGCACCGGCACGGTCAGCGCCACCACGCGGGCGGTGGCGCGGGTCTGCCCGATGGTCAGCTCGCGCTGGCAGCCGGGCACGAGTTCCTCGACCGTGCCGAACTCACGCAGGACTTCCCGGTACGGCACTCCGGGGTGTTCGGCGATGGCGTCGGCGAGGCCGTCGCGGATTTCGCCGACCAGCCTGGCCTTGGCGCGGGCCGGGCCGTGCAGGGCAGCCGACAACGCGGCGGCGTAGTCCTCGACCGGATCGCTCACTGCGCTCCCCTCACGTTGAGCACCGAGCCTATCGCCGCGGTGAATTCGGCCCAGCCGCTGCGTTCGGCGGCCAGCCCGCGCCTGCCCGCATCGGTCAGCTCGTAGCACCGGCGCCGCCGTTCGCCGTCGGTCTGCCAGCCGCTGCGCAGCAGGCCGAGCCGTTCCAGCCGGTTCAGCGCCGGGTAGACGGTGCCGGTGCGCAGTTCCAGCACGCCGGCGCTGCGCCGCTGCACCGCGGCGATGATCGCGTAACCGTGCAGCGGGCCCGGTTCGAGCACCGCCAGCAGCAGTCCGTCCAGGTGCCCGCGCACCGCGTCCGCTCTCATAGGTAGACAGCCTACCTATCCATGCAGTAGGAAGGGTACATATTGGCAGCCTACATATAGAGGGGTTCCGTTGACCAAGTTCCTGCTGTCCGTGCACGTGCTCGCGGCCATCCTGGTGGTCGGGCCGATCGCCGTGGCCGCGTCGCTGTTCCCCCGGTACGCGCGCGCCGAAGGCGGCGGCGGCGCGCTGCTGCACCGGATCTGCCGCGGGTACGCCGTGGTCGGCATCGCGGTCCCGGTGTTCGGCGTGGCCACCGGCGCGGCGCTCGGCGTGCTGACCGACGCCTGGCTGCTCGTCTCGGTGGTGCTCACCGCCGTCGCGGCCGGCGTGCTCGTGCTGGCCATCCTGCCCGGTCAGCAGCGCCTGCTCGACCTCCCGGAAGAGGCGGAGCCGGGCCGCCTCGCGACCCGGCTCACCATGCTCACCGGCGGGTTCAACCTGCTCTGGGCGGTTGTTGTGGTGCTGATGATCGTCCGTCCCGGGTCGACCACCGGCGCCTGAGCGTCAGGGGATGTACACGCCGAAGTCGGCGTTGGCGGTGGCGAAGTCCTGGAAGCCCATCCGCGGCCCGGCCGCGCGGGTCACCGTGCCCGCCGCCCGCACCCCGCCGCTCGCCTTGAGGTAGACCGAGCCACCGCTGTCCCCGCCGCGGGCACCCGGCTGGCCCTGCTGCTGCTCGACCTCCACCAGGTCCTCCGCGTCCTGCCAGAAGAACAGCACCTTCAGGTCGCACACCGGGTTGCCGGTCTGCTCGGCGCTGGTCACCCCGCTCTGGCAGAGCAGCTGGCCGACGAAGACGTGCGTCCAGCCGAGCACCTGCTCGGTGGTGTTGCTGCCGCCACCGCCGACGTACATCCGGTTGCTCGCCTGGGAGGTGGGGACCAGGGCGATGTCGTGGTCGTTGTGGCCCTGGCCCACGTTGCCGATGAACTCGCCGGCGCCGTCGGTGATCCGGTGCCCGTTCTGCCCGCAGTGCTCGGCGGTCAGCACGAACTGGTTGCCCGCCCCGTTGCGCACACCGAACCCGGCCGTGCAGATGGTGCCGGCCGTCTGGTTCCAGGTGCGGGCGCCACCCTTCCACGGCGGCGCGTCGTCACCGCGGGACACCGGTGCCATCGGTTCCTCGGGCAGCACGCGCAGCGGAACCCCGGCGACGGCGTCCAGTGCGCTCATCGCCATCGTGACCCCGGGTTTCGCGGCGAGTACGAGCCCGCTGCCGTCGCCGGGGCTCTTCACGCCATACGCACCGGACTCCGGGTTCTCCCGCAACCACGAGTTGAGCCGATCGGCGGCGGCGTCCAGCTCGCGTTCGCTGTGGGCCGCCGAAGCGACCCGGACGGGCGCCGACGCTCTGGCCACGTCCAGCGCTTCGTCGACGGCCGGCGTGGTCGAGCCCTTCCACCACAGCACCACGTCGGAGGTTTCGAGCACGATGCCGGCGTAGCCGTCGGTCCCGGCCAGCCGGGCACGCAGGGCTTCGGCCGCTTGGACGAGCGGCTGCTGGTCGAGCACGCGCTGCTCGGCCGCGGTCAGCGCGCGCACGGGTGCGGCCTGGGCCGCCGCCCACGCCGGAACCGCCGTGAGCACGGCAAATCCGAGGGCCAGCAAACTGATCTTCTTGGATCGCACGGTTCGCTCCTTGGGGACGGGGAGGGGAACGAGGTGCGCCGGCGCGGTAACAGATTCGCACGAATCCGGGCGGTGGCGTGGGAAAGCACCGCCTTCCGACAAAACCGGCCAGACGAAAGTCGGGTGGAACGGCACCCTAAAGCCGCGGGTCGACGTGCACCTTCGGCCCGGGACGGCGACCGGCGAGCACCTCGGCGACCTCGCCGAGCCCGACGGTCGCGGTGACCAGCGGCCGCGGGTCGACGAGCCCGCTCGCGTAGTGCCGGATCGTCTCGGCCAGCCCCGGTGACGCGCTCAGGATGCCGATCGCGGTCACGTCCTTGAGCACCAGCGTGCGCGTGTCGATCCGGCTCGGCCGTCCGGCGAGTCCGATGTAGACGACGCGGCCGGACGGTTCGACCAGGTCCAGCGCCCAGGCGGGCAGCTCGGCCGCGTTGGCGGCGTCGACCACCGCGTCGAACGGCAGCCGGGGCAGGTCTCCGGCGGTCCAGACGTGGTCGAACCCCAGTGACCGCGCGAAATCCAGCGATCCCGGGGTGAGGCCGACCAGGTGGACCTCCGCGCCTGCCGCCCTGGCGAACATCGCGGTGAGCAAGCCGATGGCCCCCGGCCCGAGCACGAGCACCCGCGCGCCGGGACGGGCGTTCGCCGCCCGTGCCGCCCGCAACGCGTTGCCCCCGGGTTCGACCAGCGCGCCGAGCGTGGCGTCGACCGCGTCCGGCAGCGCGTGCAGCGAATCCACCGGCACGGCCAGCCGTTCGGCGAGCGCCCCGGCCCGGCCACCCCGGATGCCGACCTCCTGCCGGTCGGCGCAGACGTGCTGGTGGCCGCCCAGGCACCGGCGGCAGCGCCGGCAGCCGAGCATGGTGTCGCCGACGACCCGCCGTCCCAGCCACCCCCGGTCGACGCCCTCGCCGAGGGCGGTCACCGTGCCGGCCCACTCGTGCCCGATGCGCACCGGGTAACGCGCGTGGCCGTCCGCGAGGTACTGCATCTCGCCGGTGAAGAACTCGGTGTCCGTACCGCAGACACCGGCGCGCTCCACCGCCACCACGACCTCACCGGCGACCGCCACCGGCGGCTGGACCTCCAGCACCGCCCCCGCGCCCGGCGCGGTGACGGCGAACGCCCGCACGCGTCAGCCCCAGATCAGCGCCGCCGTCTCGACGATGCGTTCCAGCTTGGCCTTCTGCTCGTCCGGGGTCAGGTCGTTGCCCTCCTCGGTGGAGGAGAAACCGCACTGCGGGGACAGGCAGAGCTGGTCGATGTCGATGAACTCGGTGGCGGCCTCCACCCTGGCCCGCAGGGAATCCACGCTCTCCAGCTCACCCCGCTTGGTGGTGACCAGGCCGAGCACCACCTGCTTTCCCTTGGGCACGAACCGGAGCGGTTCGAACCCGCCCGAGCGCTCGTCGTCGAACTCCAGGAAGTAGCCGTCGACGTCCAGCTCGTTGAACAGGGCGTCGGCGACGAAGTCGTAACCGCCGGTGGCGATCCACGACGACCGGAAGTTGCCGCGGCACAGGTGCGTGGTCACCCGCAGCCCGGCCGGGCGGTCGCGCAGGGCGGCGTTCATCGTGGCGATGTTGCGCACGTGCTGCTTGTCCGGATCGCCGCCGGTCCTGGCCACCATCGCCCGCTGCTCGGGGTCGTTGAGGTAGGCCAGGCTGGTGTCGTCGAGCTGGAGGTAGGTGCAGCCGAGCCCGGCCATTCCGGCGATCTGCTGGCGGTAGGCGGTGGCCAGGTCGGCGTAGAACTCCTCGAGGTCGGGGTAGGCCGTCTGGTCCACGGCGGCGCGCCCGCCGCGGTAGTAGACCATGCTCGGCGACGGAATGGTCTGCTTCGGCGTCATCGAATCGTCCACAATGGACTTCAGATAGCCGAAGTCGTCGGCGAAGACGACCTCGTCCAGCCCGATCCGGCCGGTGACGCGGAAGGCCGACGGGCTGAACTCCAGGTCACCGCGCTCGTTGTGGAAGGTGACGTGCAGCCGCTCGTCGCTCCGGCCGATGCCGCGCAGCCGGTAGATGAAGTCCATGTGCCACGAACCGCGGCGGAACTCCCCGTCGGTGGCCGACCGGAGCCCGGCCGAGCGTTGCAGCCCGACGACCTCGCGGATCGCCTCGTCCTCCACGGCCCGCAGCTCGACTGCGGTGATCCCACCGGCGGCAGCTCTTTCGCGAGCCGCCTTCAGCGCGGGCGGGCGCAGCAGGCTGCCCACGTGATCGGCACGGAACGGCGGTGTCTCGCGCGGTGTCATCCCTTCATCGTCGAACAGGTGTCAAGCCCGGCGCGAATTCCGCCCGGTGCTCGGCGGCCCACTGGCGGAACGTGCGCGGCGGGTGGCCGGTGAACCGTTCGACGGTGTTGTTCACCGGCGCGGGCATCCCGCTCGCCTGCTCGGCCACGTCGATCAGGTGGTCCAGGATGGCCTCGGGCAGCCACGGCGGCCGGCGTTCGTGCGCCTGCTGCCCGGTCAGCGCGTCCACCGGGATCGGACGGCCCAGCTCGTCGGCCAGTACCGCGACGATCTCCGCCTGGCTCAGCGATTCCGGGCCGGTCAGCACGAGTTTGTGCCCGTGGTAGCGGCCGGTGGTGAGCAGTTCGGCCACCACCTCGGCGATGTCGTCTTCGTGGATCGGGGTGAACTGGCCTTCCGGGTGCACGAGGCCGACGCGGCCCGTGGTCCGGATCTGCTCGGCCCAGTCGCGGCGCGCGTCACTGGCGAGCCAGCCGGGGTAGATGACCGTGTGCCGCAACCCGGATTCCCGCACCGCCCGTTCGGCGGGGAGGTGGCCGCGGCGGATCGGGTTGTCCGGGGCGCCTTCGAAGACGTCCGGCGAGGACAGCAGCACGACGTACCGCACCCCGGCTTCCGCCGCCGCGGCGAGGAACTCCGCCGGGGCCACCCGGGTCGGGTAGGGGAACACCGCGTCGACCCCGGCCAGTGCCGCCCCCGCGTTGTGCGGGTCGACGAGGTCCAGTTGCACGGGCTCGACCCCGTCGGGCAACTCCAGGCCGGTGACGTCACGGGCCGAGGCCCGCACGCGGTGCCCGCGGCGGGCCAGTTCGGCGACCACCCGGCTGCCGACGTTGCCACGTGCCCCGGTGACCAGAACCGTCATGCCAACCCCTTTGCTAACAAATCATCTTTGCTCGCAAAGGTATACCGAAGCCGCGGCACCGTCCAGCACGGCGGTGGGCGCCGCCTTCGCGGCACCCACCGCCGTGACCCCCGGATCGTGGCTTATTTCGCCGCGAGCACCAGTTCGGGCTGCGCCACCCGCGAGCGCCGGACGACGCCGGAAACAGCGACCAGCAGGCCGAGCACCGCGATGCCGGTGACCACGGCCAGCGCGGGCGTGAGCCCGTTGAGCACGTTGGCGCCCTCGCCGCCGTTGGCGGTCAGCACCGCGGTGACCACGGCGAGGCCGATCGCGCCGCCGACCTGGACCGAGGTGTTCAGCAGGCCACCGGCCAGGCCCTGCTCGTCGTCGCCGATACCGGCCGTGGCCTGGATGTTCAGCGAGGAGAACGCCAGCGTGAAGCCGACGCCGAGCAGGATCATGCTGGGCAGCACGGCACCGGCGTAGCTGGAACCCTCGTCGATGCCGAGGAACAACGCGTACCCCACGACGTGCGCGGCGACACCGGCGAGAATGGTGCGCGGCGTGCCGACGCGGTCGATCAGCGGCTCGATCTTCGGCGAGCCGAAGGCGACGATCAGCGCCGCCGGCAGGAAGCCCAGCGCGGTCTGCAACGCGGACCAGCCCAGCACCGACTGCAGGTAGAGCATCACCACGAACTGGAAACCGATGTACGCGCCGAAGAACAGCGCGCCCCCGAGGTTGGCGCGGGCCAGCGGGCCCGAGCGGAGGATGCCGAGGCGCAGCAGGGGGTGCTTCGAGCGCTTCTCGATGAACACGAAGGCGACCAGCAGGCCGATGGCGAGCGCGAAGGACACCAGCGTGCGCGGCGACGCCCAGCCGATCTCCGGCGCCTCCACCACGGCGAAGACGAGCAGCAGTGAACCGGCGGCACCGGTGATCGCGCCGGGCAGGTCGTAACCGCCGCTGCTCTCGGGCCGGTAGTGCGGGATCAGCTTGAGCGCGGCGACCAGCGCGGCGAGCGCGATCGGCACCGGCAGCAGGAAGGTCCAGCGCCAGCCGACCTCGGTGAGCAGACCGGAGAAGACCAGCCCGGCGGAGTACCCGCTGGCACCGAACACGGCGAAGATGCTGATCGCCTTGTTGCGGGCGGGGCCCTCCTGGAACGTCGTGGTGATGATCGAAAGCGCGGCCGGGGCGGTGAACGCGGCCGCCAGCCCCTTGATGAACCGGCTCGCGATGAGCAACGGCCCGCTGTCGACCAGCCCGCCGAACAACGAAGCGACGGCGAACACCGCGACCGCGACGAGGAAGACGCGGCGGCGGCCGAGCAGGTCGGCGGTGCGGCCGCCGAGCAGGAGCAGGCCGCCGTAGCCGAGCACGTAGCCGCTGACGACCCATTGCAGCGCGCTGGTGGAGAGGCCGAGTTCGGCCTGGATGGACGGAAGGGCGACGCCGACCATCGACACGTCGAGCGCATCAAGGCCGACGACGGTGGAGACGGTGAGGAGCACGCCCCACAGGCGGGCGTCCCACCGGGTCGAGGAGGTGGACAGGTGCGCGGAAGAGCTCATGCGGGGGACATTACATGCGCATGCATCTAATGCCAACGCATTTAATGCACTTGCATATGATTCGGCTGCATGCTATCTTGGCCGGGTGAGCGACGTCGCCGAGCAGACCCTGGTGCAGGAGTGGCGCACCCTGTCCGCACGGCACGCCGCGGTGTTCAACGCGCTCGAATGCCGACTGCAGGAACAGCACGGCATCGGCATCAACGAGTTCGAGGCCCTGGAGCGCTTGGCCACCTGCGACTACAAGTGCCGGGGCACCGACCTGACCGAAGCGGTGCACCTGAGCCAGAGCGCCACCTCCCGCCTGGTCGCCCGCCTGGAACGCGAGGGCCTGGTCGAACGCGCCATCTGCGCGCAGGACCGGCGGGGCATCTTCATCACCCTCACCCCGGCGGGCCGAGAGCGCTACGAAGAGGCGAAGCCCACCCACCGCAGCATCCTCGCCAGCACCCTGCGCCCTTAGTCCCGCGCGCGGGTCGCCGCACCACACCTCACTGCCCCGGTTCGATGCCCAGGCAGCAAGCACGCTTCACAGACGAGCGACGCTCGGCAGGCGAGTGGACAGGCAAGCGAACGGCGGCCGGATGACCGAAGGGTGAGCGGTCGAACGAACGGGCGGACAAGCGGGCGGGGGAATGCTCGGACGGCCGGGCAGGCAGGCGAGCGAGACGGCGAGTGAACGGACGGACGAGCAGGCGGCGGGCGAACGCAGACAAGCGAGCGGCAGGCAAGCGGGCAAGCAGCCCAGCAAGCAAGCGGACAAGCAGCCAAGCAAGCGGGCGGGCAAACAAGCAAGCAGGCGACCAGGCGAACCAAGGGCGAGCGCGCGAACCAACGACCAGGCAGGCAAGCGAACAACAGCCAAGCAAGCAAGCGAACAAGCAGCCAAGCAAGCAAGCGAACAAGCAGCCAGGCAAGCAAGCGGGCAAACGAGCGAGCGGGCAACCAAGCGAACCAAGGGCGAGCGCGCGAACCAACGACCAGGCAGGCAAGCGAACGAACGGCCAAGCAAGCAAGCGGGCAAACGGCAGGCGAACAAACGGCCAAGCAAACGCGCGAACAAGCAGCCAGGCAAGCAAGCAGTCAAGCGGCAGGCGAACAAGCAGCCAAGCGAGCAATCAAGCGGTAGTGAACAAGCAGCCGAACGATCAAACGAGCGAGCAGAACCAAAGGCGAGCGAGCCACCCCAACCCAAGCCCCCACCCAGCCCCCCCCGTCCCACCCCGGCCCGCAGCCAAAACACGGCGGAGGAGGCTTTGTCAAGGCATCTTTCCCGCCTTGACAAAGCCTCCTCCGCCGTAGTCACACTAAAAACCGGGGTGGGTCCCCGTCCATGAACTCAGAATTGCGGAACCGCACTGACCGTCCGCCCGTTCAACGGCTGCACCCCCCGCGCATTCCCCGACGTGAACAACCCCTGGAACCGGGCGATGGTCTCCGCCGAAACAGTCAGTTCCGCGGTCAGGAACCACTGCACACCCTCACTGAACGGCGCCGTGGTCAACGAACCCCGATAGCGCAGCGTACTCCGGTTGACCGGCAGCAAAGAATTCAGATCAACCCCGGGAACCACAACCGGCGCCCCGCACTCCGGCGCCAGCGCCGCCAGCACCGTGTCCACAGTAGACGGAGCACCCGCCCGCAACGGCACCCCGATCACCAGCAGCTTCCCCGCCGCGCTCCGGTGCACCAGGTGCATTTCCAGCGGATCGGCGTGACCGGCGAACTTGTGCTCCGACGGGGTGTGGAAGTGGAACTGCTCCAGCTCGTACCGCACCCCGGCCACGGTGACGTGCCCGGCACCCGGGGTGACCACGGCTTCCTCGGTCTCCTCGTGGTGGCGCGCGGTGCAACCCGCCGGGTCGGCGTTGTCCTTCCGGACGTACTCCAGCTCCAGCTCGGAGTGCCCGTAGGCCACCTCGAGCCGCGGCTGGTGCGCGTCGAGCTTGACCGCGCCCGGGGTGACGTTGATCGGGCTCTGCAGCGGCAGTTGCGACTGGGCGGCGGCGCCGCCGGTGGTCAGCGTCGCCACGACGAGGCCGAGCGGGAGCAGGATGGCGGTGAGACGTCTGCGTGTCACGGTTCGAACCTTTCGGACCCCAGAGAAATCGGTTCACCCTTCCGGATGAACTCGATCGAGAGTCCACATCTTTCTCCCGTTTCACTCGTTTCAACCAGTCCGTTATTCGCTCAAAGGGAACAATCCACCCAAGCCTCCCGCCAATCGGAAGTGATCTGCGCTACACGCGGTTCAAGCTGCGCCGGAAACCACTCCCCCGTATTGTCCGATTTGTGCCTCTTATTCCCGTGCTCGCGTCCCTGCTGATCACCGTCCCCGTGCCCCCGGCGTCAACCCCGCAGTCCTGCGGCGGCGTCACGGTCGCCGTCTCCCTGCCCGGCGAACTCGTGGTCCGCTGCGCGCACGGCGCCACCAACGCCGAGCAGGCGCTGGCCGGAACCGGGCTCGACCTCGAACTGGGTCACGGCACCGGGGCCTACGGCGAACCCGATTACGTCTGCCGGATCAACGGCGTGCCCGCCCCGGCCGAAGACGACTGCGCCGGCCACCAGGACGGCCGGCCGTACTGGAAGGTGTGGCGCGTCGGCATCGACCCGGTCGCCTGGCGCAGCTCGCAGACCTCCGGCGGCCCGGCCGGGGTGCCGGTCTGCGACGGCAGCCTGGTCGGGTTCAGCTTCGGCACGCAGATGCCGGTGGGCCCGGCGGAGGTGGTCACCACCCCCGGCTGGCTGCCGCCGGTCTGCCGCTGACCGGCGCCGCCAGCTGCTCCACGGTCACCCAGACCGCCAGCACCAACGCCGCCAGCACCACCACCGCCAGCACCCGGAGGTCCACAGGGGCCGCGTCCGGCGCCAGGTACGGCAGGTACGAGAACAACGACCCGAACTGGGTCAGGACCGGCAGTGGCCACAGCAGGCGCGGCAGGTGGAACGCGGCGACGACGGTGAGCACGTCGGCGAGGAAGAAGTACCGCTCGTGCATGGCGGGCAGCAGGAACGGCACCAGCAACGCGGAAACCGTGGCCAGCAGCAGTATTCGCGTGGTGGTCAGCTCGGTCGCCCCGGCCAGCAGCGCGATGATCCCGCCGAGCAGCAGCAACCCGGTCAGGGCCACCCCGGCCGCCTTGAGCAGGCCGGTGTCGGTGACCTCGGTGAGGAACTGGTAGGCGTTCGGCGCGTTGAGCGTGAGCTGACCGTGGGTTTCGGTCTGCGAGGCGTAGACCGCCAGCAGCGGCACCGGGTCCGCGCCGATCAGCAACGCGGGCACGTCGAGCAGCAGGTAGACCCCGGGGACCAGCAGCAACACCCGCCAGGGCAGGTGCTTGGCGAGCACCAGCAGCAGCAACACCGGGAACAGGAACACCGCCTGCAGCTTGAACGCCAGCGCCAGCCCGAAGAAGGCACCGGCCAGGTACGGGCGGTGGCGCAGCGCGAAGTACAGCCCGCCGAGCGCGAACGCCGAGTAGCTCGAATCCGCCTGTGCCCACATCGAACTGTTCAGCACGACGGTCGGCAGGAAGGCCACCACCGCCCCGGCGAGCACCGGCCACCAGCGGCCGGGGTGGCGCAACTCGACCAGCCGGTAGGCGAAGCAGGCCAGCACGAAGTCGAAGGCGATCGAAATCAGCTTGATCCCGAGCAGCGGCGGTACCGGCAGGTAGCTCAGCACCACCAGCAGGTACAGGTACGGCGCGTTGTAGTTGGCGAACTCGTACCGCAGCGCGCGCCAGCCGCCGTGCTGCTCGATGAACTCGTACCAGCGCGACAGGAACATCTCGTAGTCCCCGGAGCGGTAGTCGAAGAACAGCGTGCGCACGGCGAACGCCGCCAGCACCAGCAGCGCGAGCGCACCCACTTTTTTGGCCATGGCGGTCAGCCAAGCGCGCTCCGCTGTGAACGGGCTGTGCGCCGGGTGTGCGCGGGCTCAGCGGAACAGGTGCTCGATGCGGCTGGAGATCGCCGAGACCAGCGGGGCGAACCTGGCCCGGCCGCCGAGCAGGGACTGCACCTTCGACCAGCGGCTCAGCGTCAGCTCGGGGTGGACCGTGCCGGGCACCCCGCGCTGGAGCGCCCGCATGTCGTCGGCGAGCAAGCTGAGGTTGTCGTCCAGGACATCGCGCTTCGGCACGTCTTCGCGGCCGGTCTGCGCACGCAGCCGGTCGAGCAGCACCAGCAGTTCGGTAGCCGAATCCGCCGTCGTCCCGGCCTCGATGCCGATCACCCCGCTCTCGCGCCGACGCCGAGAACAGACGTTACCGTGCGCGAAAAGTCGAGGGAACAGGCGGCGGGAAATCACTGTGTCCACAGTCCAACGGTTACTCACCGCCACCACCGGTGGTCCTAAGCGGACTGTCCGGTGTGCGGAGTCCTCTTCGGACCCCGGTGACGGGTGGAACCCAGCGGAACGGACGGGTCGGGGGTCAGCCCGTTCCACCGGGGGCGGGGGGAGCGGACCGGGCGGTGGCGAACCAGGCGCCGGGCTCGGCGTCGGTCGGCGGCCGCGACGGCCTGCTGTCGGCGGTGCAGCGGCATTCGTGGAAGAGGCAGGTCCAGGCATCGGGAAAGCGGGTCCCGCAGCCGCGGCAGGTCCGGAAGACCCGGCTGACGAACTCGGCGGGGCTCTCGTCCTCCGCCCGGTACGGCGGTCGCGGCTCCGATCTTTCGCCTGGCACCAGCACCTCCTGTGATCGAATCATCACGCTAGGCGCAGTGCGGAGCGACTTGTGCACCAGAAGTGCACAGAAGCCGTGGTTTACCCGGTTGGGGCAACGCCCATGCGCCAGGCCAGCCCGCGCAGTTCGCGGCCACCGGCGTCGCGGCGGGCGCTACCGAGCAGGTCAGCGACGGCCTCACGAGCGAAAACGTTGTTGCGGACCTTCTGCGGGGCCAGCTCCTCGGCCTTCAGCAACGCGGAGAGCCCTTGCTCGCGGGTCTTCCGCTCAGTGAGCAGACCGCGGCCCAGATCCATCCAGAAGGCTGACTGCCGGGAGCGCGACACCCCGGCCGGCCGCACCCGGCGGGCCAGTTCGGCGACCCCGGCCCCCATGCCGAGCTCCAGGCCGATGGTCACCTGCCAGATGCCGACGTTGGTCCGGCCGAAGTTGGTGTCCATCCACGGGCTCACGTCCGGCCCGAGCCGCGCGGCCAGCGCGGCGGCTTCGGCGAGGTGGGTGTCCGCCTGGTCGGCCTGGCCGCTGGTGGCCGAGGCCAGCGCGGCGGTCAGGTGCGCCAGCCCGGCCGTTTCGGGCCGGGTGCCGGGCATCTCGGCCACCCGCACGGCCAGTTCGTACTGCCGCGCCCGGTTCGCCCCGGACAGCAGTTGCGCGCGCTGGTAGGCGGCGTAGGTGGTCCACACCGGATCGTCGAGCCCCTCGGCCGCCTGGTGCATGCGCTCCACCGCGAGCGCGGGCAGCCCGGCGAAGCCGAGGTCGTGCACCAGGTAGGCGGCGGCCTTGTAGGTGCTGATCAGGCCGATCAGCGCGTCACGGCGGTGCGCCGGGCCGGCCGAAACGGCCAGCAGTTCGCGGATCAGCCGCGGGATGAGCTCCACCTGGGCGGCGAAGTCGGCGTCCGGGCGGAGCACCTTGTTCAGCCGCCGCACGTCGGCGGTGACCTGCGCCCACGGCCGCACCGGCGATTCCGGCACCTCGCCGACCCACCAGCCGGTCAGCGCCTCCTCCACCGCGGGCACCCCGGCCCGGACGTCGTCGTCCAGCGGGTCCCTGGCGACGTAGGGCTTGCCGGTCAGTTCGGTGGGCGAGACGCGGAGCGTGCGGGCCAGCGCTTCGAGCACCCGCCTGCTGTTGACCGGCTTCTCACCGCGCTCGATCTGGCCGAGGTAGGTGAACGAATAACCGGAAAGTTGGGCCACCGCCCGCAGGCTGAGCTGGCGCCACCCGCGAATCTCCCGGAGCCGCCGCCCCAGATCCGTCGCGGGTTCCATCGCCCTACGCCACCCTTCACCTCGACGCGCCGACTCGTCCAGGGTAGCCACCCCTAGATCAGGTGAACACTCCCACAGTGTTACTACGGGTGGTGATACGGGTACGCACGATCGCGTAGATTACGCCGGTTGGCGGAACTTACTGGAACTATCCAGCGATTTCGACCGACGCGTCGGACAACCGCGGGTTGGGCCGGCCCCGCCCGGTCTCGATCAGTTCACGCAGGCTGGTGCCGATGTAGTGGGTCCACGCGCTGGTGCAGATGTCGTAGCACTCGTAGGCGGGGACCAGGCCGCGGTGGGTGAAGCGGACCTCGGTCCGGCCGTCCCGCCCGGTGACCTCGAATTCCACCGTGGTACCGACCCACTCGGTTTTGTCCTCGGTGAACTGGAAATAATTCTCCAGCACCAGCCACGAAACCCGGCGGCCCGGCACCAGTTCGGTCAGCCGCGCGCGGCAGGTGTGCAACTCGGCGCTCCGGTACTCGAACTCGCCCCCGAGGCGGTCGGTGTCGCCGTCGATGTCGGCCGACCACCAGGCCCGCACGTCGAGCACGGCGGCGAAGACCTCGGCAGGCGGGCGGTCCACGGTGAACGCGGTGGTGAATGCGGTGTCGCTCAAGGTTTCAGTCCTTTTCGAGTTGGGTTTTCAGTGCGTCCAGGCGGCTGTCCCAGTCACGCGCCAGCGCGGCCAGGAACTGCTGCGCCACCTGCATCGGGGCCGACCGCAGCCGGTACCGCACCCGGCGGCGCTCCCCCGGCTCGGCGGTGACCAGCCCGGCGTCGGCGAGCAGGGCCAGGTGCTTGGCGATGGCCTGCCGGGTGATCGGCAGGCGGCCGGCCAGGTCGGTGGCCGTGGCCGGGCCCGCCGCGGCCAGCGCGGCCAGCAGGGCGCGCCGGCTCGGATCGGCGAGCGCGGTGAAGACCTGTTCCGCGACAGCTTCGGTGTCGGCTTCAGGCGGCATCGAGGTAGGTCACCAGTTCGCCCAGTTCGCTCGCCCAGCCGCGGACGTTGCCGTCGAACGCCTTGGCGTGGTCCTCGTCCGGCAGTTGCGCGAACCCGGATTCGACCACCGTCAGCCGGGTGCCCGCTCCGGCCGGTTCGAGGGTGAACTCGACGTAGGTGCGGCGCGGGTCGCCTTCGGGCAGGCCGTAGATGTGCCAGGTGAAGCCGTACACCGACGGCTCCTCGACCCGTTCCACGCGCAGGTCGGCCTGGTTGCCGTCGTCCCACTTCAGCTGCCCGGACCCGCCGGGGCGCAGGTCGATCGACGCCTGGTTGCCGAACCAGGTGCCCAGCCCCTCGGCGGTGGTCAGCGCCGCCCAGACCTGGCTCCGCGGCTTGCCGATTTCGACGGTGCGCTCGATGCGATCGGGGAACGCCATGGGATCCTCCTCATAGTGGCAACCAACTGGTTGCAACTCTATGGCAACCGACTGGTTGCGTCAAGACTGGGTGTCCTGCCAGCGGTCAGGTGATTAGCCTCGGTCCCATGGCACGTGTGGTGGTCCTCCGTCGGCCACGTGTGGCGCGCGGGTGATGGCCACGCGCACCGCGAGGAGCTGGCGCCGGGCCGCCCGCAACCGGTCCGCCGGTGGGGCGGGCATGTACACCCCGCAGCGGCGGGAACTGCTGGCGGGCCTGACCGGCACGGTGCTGGAGATCGGCCCGGGGGCCGGGGCGAACACCGCGCACTTCCCGCGGGGGATCCGGTGGCTCGGCCTGGAACCGAATCCGTACCTGCACGAACGCCTGCGGCAGCGGGCGAACGGCTCGGTCGTCGGCGGGGTGGCGGAGGCCATTCCGCTGGCCGAGCACAGCGTGGACGCGGTGGTCGGCACGATCGTGCTGTGCTCGGTCGAGGACCAGCACCGGGTGCTCGCCGAGATCGTCCGGGTGCTGCGGCCGGGTGGCCGGTACGTGTTCCTGGAGCACGTCGCCGCGCCGGAAGGCACCTGGTCGCGCTGGGCGCAGCAGCGGGTCGCGCCGCTCTCGCGCTGGCTCGACGGCGGCTGCGACCCGGCCCGCGACACCGGCCTCGCCATCGAAACCGCCGGGTTCGAGCGGGTGGAGACCGAAGAATTCCTGCTGCACGGGCCGTTCGGGGTGAAGATCCCCCACCTGACCGGCTGGGCCAGCACGGCCAGGTGAGGGGTTCGGCTCAACTCCCGAACTTCGACCGCACGTCCGCGACGATCAGGTCGTGGTCGATGCTCAACGCCACCATCGCCCCCAGCGCCGCGCTGGTCACCGCGTGGATCCACGGTGACGGCCAGTTCGGCAACCGGGCGGCCTCGCCGGCGGCGTAGACCCGGTCGACCGAGGTGTGCCCGTGCTCGTCGATGCGCACGGAGCCGTCGTCCATCAGCTCGCAACCCAGCGCTTCGGCCAGGGCGCCGTGTGCGTCGAGCGGGGTCTTGATGAACATGGCATCGCGTGCCACGGTCTCCCCCGCGACCGTCACCCCGGTGAGGCGGCCGTCGGCACCGGTGACCTGGTCCACCGCCTCGGTCCGGACCTCCACTTCGCACACCTTCAGCGCGGCCGCCGCCTCTTCGTCGAACTCCGGGGTGCCGTTGGTGAACAGCACCACGTCGGGGCTGTAGCGGGTCAGCTGCACGGCCAGGTGCGCCGCCGAAGTCTCCGCCCCCAGTACCGCCAGCTTCTGCCCGCGCACCTCGAAACCGTGGCAGTACGGGCAGCCGTGGACACCCTCGCCCCACAGTTCGGCCACCCCGTCGACCTCGGGTAGCCGGTCACGGCGGCCCACGGTCAGCAGCACGCTGTGCGCTCGTTCGGCGGAGCCGTCGGCGAGCACCACGGACGCACCCCCTTCGCCCGCGGTCACCGACGACACCGCGACGTCGCGCACCGTCACCGTTTCGTACTTGGCCAGGTCCGCCCTGGCGATCTCACGGAACTCCGCCGGGTCGATGCCGTCCCGGCTGAGGAAACCGTGCATCGCGTGCGCCCGCGCGTTGCGGGGTTCCCCGGAATCCACCAGCAGCACCCGCCGCAGGGCGCGGCCCAGGACCAGGGCCGCGTTCAGGCCGGACGGCCCGGCACCCACCACGATCACGTCGTACATGCTTCTCCTCTTCAATCGCCGATCCGGGAGCCGAGTTCGCGCGCGATCCGCTGCACGCCGGGAGGGCTCAGCACGGTCTGGTGGTTGCCCGGCACGCCGATGATCTCCAGCCTGCCCTTGACGGTGTTCTCCCAGCCGTAGGCGGGCTGGGTGACCGGGGTGTCCGACGCGCGGAACAGCACCACGTCACCGTGGTACCTGGCCGCGCGGTGGGAAACCAGCGCCGCGATGTGTCGCTTGTGGACATCACGCAGGCGCAGCAGCCGGGTGGCGTCGAGGCCGGTGGGCAGCGCGTTGACCTTCGCCGCCGCGGCCATCGCCGCCTCGATGGCCGCGTCGGGTTCCAGCGTGCGCAGGTGGTCGGGGTCCAGCGGCACCCCGGCGAAGAACTCGGCGATCACGTCGGCGTCGTCCACGTTCCCGTCGACCAGTTCCGGGGCCACCGAATCGATCATCGCGACCAGTTCGACGCGCTCGCCCTCGGCCTCCAGCCGGGCCGCCATCTCCAGCGCGACCACGCCGCCGAGCGACCAGCCGGCCAGGTGGTACGGGCCGTGCGGCCGGACCGCGCGCACCTCGGCGAGGTAGCGCCCGGCCATCACGGCGATGCTGTCGTCGGCCTCCTGGCCCTCTTCGAGGCCGAGCGGGGCCAGCCCGTAGCACGGCTGGTCGCGGCCGAGCCGGCGGGCGAGTTCGCCGTAGCAGAGCACGCTGCCGCCAGCCGGGTGCACGCAGAACACCGGTGTGCCCTCGCCGGGGGTGAGCTCCACCAGCGGCCGCCACCGCGCACCGCCTTCCCCGCGCAGCAACGCGGCCTCCTGCTCGACCGTGCGCGCGGCGAGCTGGCCGGCCAGCGTGATCTTGACGTCGAAGGCGCGCTGCACCTCGGTCGCCAGGCGGATCGCCACCAGCGAATCGCCGCCCAGCTCGAAGAAGTCGTCCAGCACGCCGACGCGCTCGACGTCGAGCACCTTCTCCCAGGTGCGGGCCAGCCGCAGTTCCACCGCGTCCCGCGGCGCCACGTAGGGCTTTTCCGGCCGGTGCGCCCCACGCCTGGCGTTGAGCGCCTTGCGGTCGACCTTGCCGGAGGTGGTCATCGGCATCGCGTCGAGCACGGTCAGCGTCGACGGGACCAGGTGCGACGGCAGCTTCCGGGTCAGCTCATCCAGCAGCCTGCCCCGCAGGTCGGCCCCGAGTTCGTGCCGCACCGGCAGGTTCGCCGGTTCGAGCAGCTCGTCCCCGGTCCCCGGCGGGCGGAAGTCGGCCCGCGGCTGCCCGGCCTTGCGCAGGATCACGTCGAAGGCGCCGTCGCGGTGACCGGCGGCCCAGCTGATCTCGACCTCGTACCCGCACGAACGCCCCAGCGCCCGCAGCCGCTCCGGGTCGACGGCCTCGCGCTCGGCACCGGCCAGCGCCTCGCCGAGCGTGGTTTCCCCGGAGGCGGCGAGCAGGCGCTGCCACCGGTCGTGGTGCCGCCGCACCCTGGCGTTGGGCACGCGGGCCAGCGCGATCAGCTCCCTGGCACCACCGCGGACCATGGTGGCCACCGCGTCCCAGGTCAGTTCGCCGCGGTCCCAGTCGAGCCACCGCGCGTCCACCTGGACGTGCGGGGCGGCTGCCTTCTCCAGCACCACGTCGTACCGGAACCGGCTCAGCTCGTTGTCGTAGGCGCCTTCCTTCGGGCTGATGCCGATCCGGCCCAGCTCCGGCACCTTCTCCCGCAGGCGGGTGAAGAACCGGGGGTCGACCAGCAGCTCGTTCTCCACCCGCGTCAGGTGCCGGACGCGCTGCACCACGTCCGCGGCCGGCACGTCGGCGGGTGCCTGCGCCACCTGGACCGAGGCGTGCAGGGTGTCCAGCAGCCGCAGGTTCCGCACGTCACCGACGAACATCGAACCGCCGGGCACCAGCGCGTCCACCGCCCCGCGGATCACCTCGACCAGGTAGGCCACGTCCGGGAAGTACTGGGTGACCGAGTTGAGCACCACCACGTCCACGCTGTTCGGCTGGATACCGGCGAAGTCGACCGCCTCGCGCTGCTCCAGCGTCACGTGCTCGCAACGATCGGCGAGCCGTCCGCGCACGTACTCGATGGCCGTGGCCGACATGTCCGTGCCGTGGTACGCGGTGACCTCCGGCGCGATCCGGGTGAGCAGGATGCCGGTGCCGCAGCCGATCTCCAGCACGCGCTTCGGCTGGAGGCCGAGGATCCGGTCGACCGTGCGATCACGCCACTCGAGCATTTCGCCGGTCGGGATCGGCTGCCCGGTGTAGCTGGACAGCCAGCCGGCGGTGTTGAAGTCGGCGTCGACCTCGATCACCGGTTCGGTGTAGATCTGCTCGTACAGCGACTGCCACTGGTCCACGTGCCGCCGCAGCCAGGGCGCCGAGGACAGCGACTGGCCGGTGACCGCGGTGAAGTCCGGCTCCACGAAGGCGGCGAGCACGTCCTGGTCGGCCACCACGGCCGCGTGCTTGACCAGGTCGTCGGCCCGGAGCACGGCTTCGATCTCCCCCGGTTCCACCCGCTGGCCGCGGATCTTGACCTGGTCGTCGTTGCGGCCGAGGAATTCGATCACCCCGTCGGCCCGCCACCGCGCCAGGTCACCGGTGCGGTAGAGCCTGCCGCCGGTGAACGGGTCCTCGATGAACTTCTCCCCGGTCAGCTCCGGCCTGCCGAGGTAACCCCTGGCCAGGCCGATGCCGCCGAGGTGCAGCTCACCCGGCACGCCGATCGGGGTCTGCCGGCCGGTGTGGTCGAGGATGCGGCAGGTGGTGTTCGCGATCGGGCGGCCGATGGGCACCACCGGGTCACCGGTGTGCTCCGGCAGGCACTGCCAGTAGGTCACGTCGATGGACGCTTCGGTCGGCCCGAACAGGTTGTGCAGTTCGGCGTCGAACAGCTCGAAGAACCGGTCCCGCAGATCGGCGGTCAGCGCCTCACCGCTGCAGAACACCCGCCGCACCGACGGCAGTTCGGAAACCCCTTCGGCGGCGAGGAAGTACCGCAGCATCGACGGGACGAAGTGGAGGGTCGTGACCCCCTCGTCGCGGATCAGCCCGGTCAGGTAGTCCGGGTCGCGGTGGCCGTCCGGCTTCGCCAGCACCAGGCGCGCGCCGGTCATCAGCGGCCAGAAGAACTCCCACACCGAGACGTCGAAGGTGTACGGGGTCTTCTGCAGCACCACGTCACCCGCGCCGATCGGGTATTCGGCCTGCATCCAGCGCAGCCGGTTCCACACCCCCCGGTGTTCGAGCATCACGCCCTTGGGCCGGCCGGTGGACCCGGAGGTGTGGATGACGTACGCGAGGTCGGCGGGTTCGCCGACGCCGGGATCGGTGTCCGGGCCGTCGAACTCGGCGGTGTCGACGGCCAGCACCGGACCGGGGATCCGGTCACGCAGCTCGTCCTGGGTGAGCACCAGTTCCGCGCCGGTGTCGCGGATCAGGAACTCCAGGCGCTCGGCCGGGTGGTCCGGGTCGAGCGGCAGGTAGGCACCACCGGCCTTGAGCACCCCGAGCAGGGCCACCACCAGTTCGGCCGACCGCCGCACGGCCACGCCGACCACCCGGTCCGCCCGCACACCCCGGCCGATGAGGTGGTGCGCCAGCTGGTTGGCCCGGCGGTCCAGTTCCGCGTAGCTCAGCTCCTCGTGCCCACATCGGACCGCGACGGCGTCCGGGGTGGCCGCGGCCTGCCGGGCGATCACCCGGTGCAGGCATTCCGGCTCGCCGTAGTCGACGGTGGTCTCGGCCCACCGTTCGAACAGTTCGGCTTCGGGCGCGGTGAGCAGGCCGAGCTCGCCGACTTCGCGGTTCTCCTCGCCCGTCAGCTCTTCGAGCAGGCCACGCAGGTGCCCGAGCAGGCGTTCGGCGGCCCCGGCGTCGATCCGGGTCTGGTCGAACCAGACCTTCAGCGTGGTCTCCGGGCCCGGGACGACCACCACGGTCAGCGGGTAGTTGGTCTGCTCCATGCTGTGCAGGTCCGCCACGCGCAGGCGGCTGAGCTCGTCGAGCACGGAGAAGTCGGCCGGGTAGTTCTCGAACACCAGGATGCTTTCGAACAGCGGCACCCCGGCCGGGACCTCGCTCCACTCGGCCACCTTGGTCAGCGGGCTGAACTCGAACTGCCGCTGGTCGATCTGCGCCTGCTGCAGTTCGCTCAGCCAGGGGCCCAGCCGCTGCCCGGCCGGGCAGGTGACCCGCGCGGGCAGGGTGTTGATGAACAACCCGGCGATGTGCTCCGCGCCGGCCAGGTCGACCGGGCGCCCGGAGGAGGTCACCCCGAACACCACGTCCTCGCTGCCGGAGTACCGCGACAGCAGCAGCGACCACGCCGCCTGGAACAGGGTGTTCACCGTCAGCCGTCGCCGCCGGGCCACCTCTTCCAGCTTCGCGCCCAGTTCGGCGGGCAGCACGACCTCGCGGCGGTCGTAGTCCTCGTCCCGGCGTCCGCCCTCGGACGGCCGGTCCACGCCGAGCGCCGTCGGCTCGGTGACCCCGGCGAGCAGTTCGCGCCAGTACCGTTCCGCGGCTTCGAGGTCCTGCCGCTGCAACCATTCGAGGTAGTCGCGGTACTGGCGGACCGGGGGCAGCCCGGGGGCGCGGCCGTCGCACAGCGGCACGTAGATTTCGAACAGCTCCCGCAGCACGGCGGCCGAACTCCAGCCGTCCAGCAGCAGGTGGTGGAAGTTCCAGACCACCTGCCACGCCTGGTCGGCCAGCCGGTACAGGCCGACGCGCAGCAGCGGCGCGCGGTTCAGCTCGAACCCGTCCTCGCGCTGGCGGGCCAGCAACGCCGACAGCCGCTCGGCCTGCGCATCGGCGTCCAGGCCACGCCAGTCCTCCTCGGACCACGGCAGCTCGATCCCGTCGAACACCACCATCAGCGGCCGGTCGAGCCCGGCCCATTCGACCGCCGAGCGCAGCGCCTCGTGCCGGTCGACGAGCCGCTGCCAGGCTTCGCGGAACGCGGCCGGGTCGAGTTCGCCTTCCAGCCGGACGCTGAACTGCTCGAAGTAGACCCCCGAACCGGGAGCGGACAGCGTGTGGAACAGCAGGCCCTGCTGCATGGTGGTGGCCGGGTACAGGTCGCCGACCAGCCCGTGGGTCTCGGTGATCTTCGCCAGCTCGGCCGCGGTGAGCCCGGCGAGCGGGAAGTCACCGGGCAGGTACGCCCGCGCCGCCGACCCACCGGTGGTGGCGGTCAGCGCGTCCAGGTGCCCGCGGATCTCGGCGAGCAGTATGTCTATTGTGGACTGTTCGTAGCGGGTGCCGGGATAGGTGAGTTCCACGGTCAGGGTGCCGTCGTGGATTCCGGCGTTGATTTCGACGGGGTGGTGGCGGGGGTTCGCCCCGGCGTGCGCCCCCTCGGAATCGTCCAGTGCCAGGGCGAACGCGCCCCCGCTCACGCCGTCCAGCTGGCCGAGGAAGTTGAACAACACCGCCGGGGCGCCGTCGAGCTGGTCACGCAGCAGGCCGTAGCCGAGACCGTTGCCGGGTGCCTCGCGCAGGGCTTGCTTCACCGCCCGCACCGCGTCGACCTCCTGGACCGCACCGACCGGCAGGTGCACCGGGCGCATCGTGGTGAACCAGCCGACCGTGCGTGAGAGGTCGATGTCGTCGAACAGCGGTTCACGGCCGTGCCCCTCGACGTCGACGGTGATGCCGGGGTCGCCGGTCCAGTCGGCCAGGCCCTGCGCGCAGGCGGTCAGCACCAGTTCGTCCACCCGCGCCTTCATCCGGCGTGCGGTCTCGGACAGGCGGGCGGTCAGTTCGGCGGGCAGGGCGATCCGCCGGGTCACCGCGGTTTCCCAGGTGTCGGGGCCGGGACGGTCGACCGGGAACTCGGTGACCGTGGCCAGCACGCCACGCCAGTAGTCCAGCTGGTCGCTGACGTCGTGCCCGGCGAGCCGTTCGGTCCACTGCGCGAAGGCGGTGGTCTTCGCGGGCAGCTCGCCGTCGCCCAGGTAGGCGCGCTCGAAGTCCTCGACGATGAACCGCCAGCTCACCGCGTCGACCACCAGGTGGTGGCAGGCCAGCACCAGCTTGGTCCCGTCGACGGCGGCCTTGAGCAGCGGTCCGTGCTCCAGGTCCAGGCCGGTGTGGGCGGCTCGCACCGGGTCGTCGCCCACCACCACCGGCACGTCGAGCTCGTCGATGCCGACCTGGTGCGCGCCGTCCCGGGTGAACCGCGTGCGCAGCGCGTCGTGCTGCACCAGCACCCGTGCCAGCGCGTGCCGCACGCGTTCCGGGTCGAAGGCGGTCTCCGAAACCAGCGTCACGCCTTGGTTCCACTGGTTGCGCACGGGCAGGTCCAGGCCGAAGAACCAGCGCTGGATCGGGCCCAGCTCGACCGGCCCGGTCACCGGTTCCTGCGGCGCCAGCACGGCGGGCCCGTGCCCGGCGACCTCGACCAGCCGCGCCACGGTCTGCTCGCGGAACACCTGCGCGGGCGTCAGGTGGATGCCGTGCTGGGCGGCTTTCGACACCATCTGGATGGACAGGATCGAATCGCCGCCGAGCGCGAAGAAGTTGTCCAGCACGCCGACGCGGTCCACGCCGAGCACTTCGGCCCAGATCGCGGCGAGTTCCTGTTCCAGCGAAGACCGGGCGGGGACGAACTCCGCACCGCCCTGCCAGACCGGTTCGGGCAGCGCACCGCGGTCGAGCTTCCCGTTGGCGGACAGCGGAAGCCGGTCGAGCACGGTCACCCCGGCAGGCACCATGTACTCGGGCAGCCGCTGCCGCACCCAGTCGCGGATCTCGTCGGCGTCGATCGCGGGCACCACGTAGGCGGCGAGTTGCTGCTGCCCCTCGACCTCGTGCACGGTCACCGCGGCCTCGTGCACGGCGGGGTGGGTGAGGATGACCGATTCGATCTCCCCCGGTTCCACCCGCTGGCCGCGGATCTTGACCTGGTCGTCGTTGCGGCCGAGGAATTCGATCACCCCGTCGGGCCGCCACCGGGCGAGGTCGCCGGTGCGGTAGAGCCTGCCGCCGGTGAACGGGTCGTCGATGAACTTCTCCGCGGTCAGGTCGGCGCGGCCCAGGTAACCGCGGGCCACGGCGATGCCGCCGAGGCAGAGTTCACCCGGCACGCCGACCGGGGTCTGCTGGCCGGCCTGGTCCAGGATGCGGCAGCTGACGTTGGCGATCGGGCGGCCGATCGGCACCACCGGGTCACCGGTGTGCTCCGGCAGGCACTGCCAGTGGGTGACCTCGATGGACGCTTCGGTCGGCCCGAACAGGTTGTGCAGTTCGGCGCCGAACAGCTCGAAGAACCGGTCCCGCAGGTCCGCCGTCAGCGCCTCACCGCTGCAGAACACCCGCTCCACCGACGACAACTCGGAAACCCCGTCCGCGGCGAGGAAGTACCGCAGCATCGACGGCACGAAGTGCAGCACGGTGATCCGCTCGTCGCGGACCAGCCGCACCAGGTAATCGGGGTCCTTGTGACCCTCGGGCTTCGCCAGCACCAGTTTCGCGCCGACCAGCAGCGGCCAGAAGAACTCCCACACCGAGACGTCGAAGGTGTACGGGGTCTTCTGCAGCACCACGGCCGAGGCGTCCAGGCCGTAGTGGTGCTGGCCCCAGCGCAGCCGGTTCCACACGCCGGCGTGCTCGACCATCACGCCCTTGGGATTGCCGGTGGACCCCGAGGTGTACATGACGTACGCCAGATCGGTCGCCGCGCTCCGCTTGACCGGCGGGGTGTCGGGGTACGAACCGTCCCACTCGCGGTCCAGCACCAGGATCGGCACACCGCCCGGCAGCCCGGCCCGCAGGTGCTCCTGGGTCAGCACGAGCACCGCCCCGGTGTCACGCAGCATGAACTCCAGCCGGTCCACCGGGTGGTCGGGGTCGAGCGGCAGGTACGCACCCCCGGCCTTGAGCACGCCGAGCATGGCGACGACGAGATCGGCCGACCGGTGCAGGCACAGCCCGACGACCCGGTCCGCGGCCACCCCCCGGCCGATCAGGTGGTGGGCGAGCTGGTTGGACCGGCGGTCGAGTTCGGCGTAGGTCAGTTCCTCGCCTCCACACCGCACGGCCACCGCGTCCGGCGTTTTCGCCGCCTGGCGCACCACGAGTTCGTGCAGGCATCCGGGCGCCCCGAAGTCCACGCCGGTGTCCGCCCACCGAGCGAGCTGCCGCCGTTCGGGTTCGGTGAGCAGGCCGATTCCGGCGACCGGGCGGCCGGGGTCGCCGATCAACCCCTCGATCAGCGTGTACAGGTGCCCGAGCAGGCGTTCGGCGGCCCCGGCGTCGATCCGGGTCTCGTCGAACCACACCTTCAGCTTGGTCTGGGTGCCGAGTTCGACCAGCAGGGTGAGCGGGTAGTTGGTCTGCTCGATGCCGAACAACTCGGTGACCCGCAGGTCGCGGACCTCGTCCAGGACGGAGAAGTCGGTCGGGTAGTTCTCGAAGACGAGGATGCTCTCGAACAGCGTGGCCCCGGACGGCACCTCGCTCCAGTCCTGCACCTTGGCCAGCGGGCTGAACTCGAACTGCCGACGCTCGGTCTCCTCCCGCTGGAGCTCCGGCAGCCAGTCGCCGACCGTCCGCTCCCGCGGGACCCGCACACGGGCGGGCAGGGTGTTGATGAACATGCCCGCGATTCCCTCGACCCCGGGCAGGTCCACCGGGCGCCCGGAAGAGGTCACGCCGAACACCACGTCGTCGCTGCCGGAGTACCGCGACAGCAGCAGCGACCAGGCGGCCTGGAAGATCGTGTTGACCGTCAGCCTGCGCTCACGGGCAACCTCCTCCAAGCGCGCGCCGACCTCGGCCGGGAGCAGGAGTTCGCGCCGGTCGTAGTCCTCGTCACCGCGGAAACCTTCGGCCGGGCGGTCGATGCCGAGTGCGGTCGGCTCGCTCACCCCGGCCAGCAACTGCCGCCAGAACCGTTCCGCGGCACCGAGGTCCTGCCGCTGGAGCCAGCCGAGGTAGTCGCGGTACTGGCGGACGGGCGGCAGCCGGGGTTCTTCACCCGCGCACAACGCCACGTAGCCCAGGAACAGCTCACGCAGCACAGCGGCCGAACTCCAGCCGTCGAGCAGCAGGTGGTGGTAGTTCCAGACCACCTGCCACGCGTCGTCGGCCAGCCGGTACAGGCCCACCCGCAGCAGTGGCGCGCGGCCGAGGTCGAAGCCTTCGACCCGGTCCGCGGCCAGGGTTTCCGACAGCTTCGCGGCCTGCTCGGCTTCGTTCAGCCCACGCCAGTCGGCCTCCGCCCACGGCAGCTCGATCCGGTCGAACACCACCAGCACCGGGGTGTCCAGGCCCTCCCACTGCACGGCCGCGCGGAGCACGTCGTGCCGGTGCACCAGCCGTTCCCAGGCTTCGCGGAAGGCCACGGCGTTCAGCTCGCCCTCCAGGCGCACGCTGAACTGCTCGAAGTAGACCCCGGAATCCGGTGCCGACAGGGTGTGGAAGAGCAGGCCCTGCTGGACCGGGGAAAGCGGGTAGATGTCCTTGATGGTCCTAGGCACCGGCGTTTCCTTCCATCTTGGCCATGAGGTCTTCGAGCGCCTGCTGGCTGAGCCCGGCCAGCGGGAAGTCGCTGGTGTGCGCGGCGGCGTCGGCGTTTTCCTGACCGGCGAGCAAGTCGAGGCGCCGCCGGATGCCGTCGAGCAGTTCACCCGCGGTGGCTTCGCTGTGCCGTTCGGTCGAGTAGGTCAGGTCCAGCACCAGTTCGGTCCGGTGGATGCCCGCGTTGATTTCGAACGTGTGGTGGCGGGTGTTCTCCGGCGCCTGCGCGGCACCCGCCCACGCCGGGTTGTCCAGTTGCAGCCGGAACACCGAGTCTCCGGTGGCCGACGGATCGACCTGCCCGAGGTAGTTGAACAACACCGGTGCGTCGGGCAGCCCCAGTTCCTCGCGCAGCAGGCCGTAGCCGATGCCGCCGTCCGGGGCCTCCCGCAGGGCTTGCTTGACCACGCGCACGGCGTCGGCCGCCTCCGCGCCGCCGACCGGCAGGTGCACCGGGCGGATGACGGTGAACCAGCCGGCCGTCCGGGACAGGTCGACGTCGTCGAACAGCGGCTCGCGGCCGTGGCCCTCGACGTCGATGGTGATGCCCGCCCGGCCGCTCCAGTCCGCCAGGCCCTGCGCGCAGGCGGTGAGCACGAGTTCGCCGGTGCGGGCCTTGGCCCGGCGGGCGCTCTCGGCCAGTGCCGCGGTGCTGTCCGCGGGCAGCACCAGGCGGCGGGTGACCGCACTGGCCTGCACGTCCTGACCGGCTCGGTCCACCGGCAGCGGGGTGATCGTGCTCGCCACCCCGCGCCAGTACCCGGCCTGGTCGCTGACGTCGAGGTCACGCAGGCGCGCGGTCCACTCGGCGAACGAGGTGGTCTTCGGCGGGAGGTCGCCCCGGCCGGTGCAGGCCCGTTCGAAGTCCTCGACCAGGAACCGCCAGCTGACCGCGTCGATCACCAGGTGGTGGCAGGCCAGCACGAGCCGCTGGGCGTCGCCGAGATCGACCACCACCGCCCGCAGCAACGGCCCGTTCTCGATGTCCAGTCCGCGGTGCGCGGCCCGGACCGCTTCGGCCAGCACCACGTCGGGATCGCGACCGGTGCCGTCGACCAGTTCGACCGGCACCTCGCCGGTCTCGAGTTGCTCCTGTGCGCGGCCGGTGAACCGCGATCGCAGCACGTCGTGGTGCGCGAGCACCTTGCCCAGTGCCTCACCGACCAGTTCCGGGTCCAGTTCGATGGCCGAGTCCAGCGCCACGCCCTGGTTCCAGTGGTGCGGGTTCTCCAGTTCCAAACCGAAGAACCAGCGTTGCACGGGCCCGAGTTCGACCGGACCGACCACCGGCCCCTGCTCGGCCACCACCACCGGGCCCTCACCGGCCACCTCGACCAGCCGGGCCACGGTCTGCTCCCGGAACACCTGCGCCGGAGTCAGGTGGATGCCGTGCTGGGCGGCCCGGGACACCATCTGGATGGACAGGATCGAGTCGCCGCCGAGGCCGAAGAAGTTGTCGTGGACGCCGATCTCGTCCACGCCGAGGACTTCGGCCCAGATCCCGGCGAGCACACGTTCCTGGTCGGAGCGGGCCTCGACGAACTCGTCAGCCGCCTGCCACCGGGGTTCCGGCAACGCCGAGCGGTCGACCTTGCCGTTGGCGGACAGCGGCAACCGGTCGAGCGGGGTGAGCCCGGCCGGGACCATGTACTCCGGCAGCCGCTGCCGTACCCAGTCGCGCAACTCGGACACGTCGTCGGCAACCACGTACGACGCCAGGCGTCCGTCGTGGACCACGGTCACCGATTCGTCGACCGCGGGGTGCGCCGAGAGCACCGAGTCGATTTCGCCTAGCTCGACCCGGAAGCCCCGGATCTTGACCTGGTGATCGACACGGCCGAGGAACTCGATCACCCCATCCGGCCGCCAGCGGCCCAGGTCACCGGTGCGATACAGCAACGCACGCGGGTCATCGGAGAACGGGTCCGGCAGGAAGCTCGCGTTCGTGCGCTCTTCATCACCCCAGTAACCCCGCGCCACCCCGATACCACCGATGCACAACTCACCGGCCACCCCGACCGGGCACACCTGCTGCGCCTCGTTGAGGACGTAGAAGCGCTGGTTGGCCAGCGGACGGCCGTAGGGAACGCTCGTCCAGCCCGGGTCCACGTGCGTGATGGGGTACGAGATCGACCAGATCGACGCCTCCGTGGCCCCACCACCGCTGTACAGCAGCATCTCCGGATTGACCGCCCACACCTTTTCCGGCAGCGACAGCGGAATCCAGTCACCGGACAGCAGCCCGACACGCAGTGAGGCGAGTGTGACGGCATTCGCTTCCGGTGCCTCGACGAGCAGTTGGAGCAGCATCGGCACCGAATCCCAGACGGTGACCTCGTGCCGGTCGATCAGCCGCACCCAGTGCGACGGGTCCTTGACCCCGTCCGGCTTGGGCAGTACCAGCGCAGCCCCCACGGACAGCGGGCCGAAAATGTCGTACACCGACAGGTCGAAACTCAACGACGCCAGCCCGAGCACCCGGTCCTCGGGCGTCACCTCGAACCGGCGATTGACGTCGACCACGGTGTTCAACACGCCAATGTGGTCGATCATCACACCCTTCGGCACACCCGTCGAACCCGACGTGAAGATCACATACGCCAGATCGGTCGGCGACTGCACCACGCCCGGCATCTCGGCGGAGTAATCGGCAAGATCTTCGGTGTCCAGGTTCAACCGGCCCACCTCGGGCAGCTCGACATCCGAATGCGTGAGGACCTGCCGCACCCGACCGAGTTCGATCAACTCCGCCAGACGAGCCTGCGGCAACCCCGGGTCCAGCGGCAAATACGCCGCCCCCGAAGCAACCACACCCAGCACCGCCGCCACCTGATCCGTGCCCTTCGGCAGGCACACCCCCACCAGCTCGTTCGGCCGGGCACCCCGCTCCCGCAACCACCAGCCGATCCGCGAGGCACGCGCCAGCAGATCCCGGTAGCTCAGCTGGCCGTCGTGTGCGATGACCGCCGTTGCCGTGGGGTAACGCGTCCCCGCTGCCCACACGCCTTCGTGCACGCACCCGGCCGCGTCGTCGCCGAAGTCGACGGCGGTGTCGTTCCACTCGCGGACCAGCTGGTTCCGCTCGGCCTCGGTGAGCAACGGCACCTCGCCGACCGGCTTCTCCGGCGCCGCGAGCACCCCGTCGAGCAGCACCCGGAAGTGCGCCAGGAACCGGTCGACCGTGCTCTCGTCGAACAGATCGGTGTTGTAGTCCACCGAAACCAGGAACCCGTCATCCGACTCGGCGACCATCCAGGTCAGGTCGAACATCGACCACCGGCGCTGCACGGTCACCGGCTCGACCACCAGCGAATGCAGCTCGATCGCCTCGCCCTCACCGACCTGCAACCGGTTCCCGGCCCCCACCGCCAGCGGTGCCAGCCCCTCGTTGTCGAGGGCCTGTGCCCGCTGCATCACGAACATCGTCTGGTACAGCGGCGAATACGACGAATCACGCTCCGGCGCCAGCCGTTCCACCATCTCCGCCATCGGGAAGTCCTCGTGCTCGAACGCCCCGAGCACGACCTCCTGCACCTGCCGCAGGGTGTCTTCGAAGGACATGCCGGGGGTGAAGTCGGTGACCATCGGCAGCGGGTTGATGAAGTAGCCGACCACGTTGTCGATTTCCGGCTGCCCGCGACCGGCCGTCGGCGAGCCGACCACGATCCGGTGCTGCCCGGTCTCCCGGTGCAGTAACAGCTGGTACGCCGACAGCAGCACCACGAACGGCGTCACCCCGAGGCGGGCGCCGAGTTCCTTGAGACCGCTGGAGATTTCGGCGCCCACGCCGAACACCCGGTTCGCGCCGCGGAACGACTGCACCGCCGGACGCGGGCGGTCCGCGGGCAGGGCGAGAACGGGCAGGTCACCGCCGAGCCGCTCGCGCCAGTAGTCCCACAGCCGCTGGCCGTCCGCTCCGGCCAGCAGTTCACGCTGCCAGTCGACGAAGTCGGCGTACTCGACGGCCGGCGGCGGCATGGTCGCCCCGCCCCGGTATTCGAGTGCGAGTTCTTCCAGCAGCACCACGCACGACCAGAGGTCGACCACGATGTGGTGCGCGCAGATCAGCAGCACCGACTCGCCGTCGCCGCGCTCGAACACCCGGAGCCGGACGGGCGCACCGCCGTCGAGCGCGAACGGCCGGTCGGCTTCGTCGGCCACCAGGCCGTCGAAGTCGGCCACGGCACGGGCGTCCACCACCTGGAAGTCGGCGGTGGTGTGCGGATCGATCCGGTAGTACGGGCCGTGGTCGTCCTCGCCGAACACCGCACCGAGCAGGCTGTGCCGGGAAACCACGGCCTGCCAGGCAGTTTCCAGTTGATCCAGGTCCAAAGCGGACAGCACTCGCATCGCGGTGGCGACGTGGTAGGCACCCGACTCGTCGGCGAATCGATAAATGGACCAAAGGGCTTCCTGGCCGCGGGACAACCGGGAAACCGCCCCGGGCGCACGTTCCCGCCGCCGGATCAGCGAATGCTCGCCGACCGCTTCGACCAGGCGTGCCACGGTCTGTTCGCGGAACACCTGCGCGGGCGTCAGGTGGATGCCGTGCTGGGCGGCCTTCGACACCATCTGGATGGACAGGATCGAATCACCACCGAGGCCGAAGAAGTTGTCGCGCACGCCCACGCGCTCGACGCCCAGCACCTCGGCCCAGATCGCCGCGAGCACCCGTTCGGTTTCGGAGCGGGCCTCGACGAACTCGTCAGCCGCCTGCCACCGGGGTTCCGGCAACGCCGAGCGGTCCACCTTGCCGTTGACCGACAACGGAAGCCCGTCCAGCGGGGTGAGCCCGGCCGGGACCATGTACTCCGGCAGCCGCTCGCGCACCCAGTCGCGCAACTCGGACACGTCGTCGGCAACCACGTACGACGCCAGCCGACCGTCGTGAACCACGGTCACCGACTCGGCCACCGCGGGGTGCGCCGAGAGCACGGAGTCGATTTCGCCTAGCTCGACCCGGAAACCCCGGATCTTGACCTGGTGATCGACACGGCCGAGGAACTCGATCACCCCATCCGGCCGCCACCGGCCCAGGTCACCGGTGCGGTACAGCAACGCACGCGGGTCATCGGAGAACGGATCCGGCAGGAAACTCGCGTTCGTGCGCTCTTCATCACCCCAGTAGCCCCGCGCCACCCCGATACCGCCGATGCACAACTCACCGGCCACCCCGACCGGGCACACCTGCTGCGCCTCGTTGAGGACGTAGAAGCGCTGGTTGGCCAGCGGACGGCCGTAGGGAACGCTCGTCCAGCCCGGGTCCACGTGCGTGATCGGATAGGAGATCGACCAGATGGAGGCTTCGGTCGCACCACCTCCGCTGTGGATCTTCATACCGGGGTTGAGCGCCCACACCCTGTCCGGCAGCGACACCGGAATCCAGTCACCCGACAGCAAGCCGACCCGCAGCGAAGCAAGCGTTTGCGCATTCGCCTCCGGTGCCTCGACCAGCAACTGGAGCAGCATGGGCACCGAGTCCCACACAGTGATGCCGTGCCGGTGGATCAGCCGTACCCAGTGCGAAGGGTCCTTCACGCCATCCGGTGCGGGCAGCACCAGCGCCGCGCCGACGGACAGCGGGCCGAAAATGTCGTACACCGACAGGTCGAAACTCAACGACGCCAACCCCAGCACCCGGTCACCCGGGGTGACCTCGAAGCGCTGATTGATGTCGACCACGGTGTTCAGCACACCGAGGTGATCGATCATCACACCCTTGGGCACACCCGTCGAACCCGACGTGAAGATCACATACGCCAGATCGGTCGGCGACTGCACCACGCCCGGCATCTCGGCGGAATAAACGGCAAGATCTTCGGTGTCCAGATCCAACCGGCCCACCTCGGG
>NZ_JBWKKF010000032.1:0-79108 GCF_056431745.1 Amycolatopsis sp. NPDC045836
GGTGAGATCATCGAGAAGCTGTCGAAGATGCTGCGCAGGGGCGGCAAACCCGGCAGCGGCACCACTCCGTCGGCGGCGAAGACGTCGCCGAAGTCGCCGGACACCACCCCGAACAGCCCGGACACGCCCGACACCACCCCGTCCAGCACCGACACCACCCCGGGGAGCACGAACACCCCCGGAAACGGCAGCCGCGGCCCGGACGCCAACGGCAAGCCGCTCAAGGGCCAGGCGGACGACCCGAAGACCGCCGGGCGCGACACCAGCGTCAAGGAGGGCTGCGGCGACCCGGTCGATCCCGCCACCGGCGAGATGTTCTCCGTGCAGACCGATCTGCGGCTCCAGGGCGTGCTGCCGCTGGTGCTGGAACGCGCGCACACCTCGTCCTACCGCGCGGGCCGGTGGTTCGGCCGCACCTGGTCGTCCACCTTCGACCAGCGGCTGGAGGTCGACGGCGAGCGGATCCACTACGCCGCCCCCGACGGCGCCGTCCTCGTCTACCCGGCACCACCTGGCCCCGGTGGCACGACGCTGCCGGTGTCCGGCGCCCGGTGGCCGCTCACCCGGGACGCCGACGGCCACTTCAGCATCCGGCAACCACAGCAGCAGCTCGTGCTGCACTTCGCCGAAGGCGACGGGACCACGCTGCCCATTTCCGCGGTGGCCGACCACAACGGCAACCGCATCGACTTCGAGTACGACCCGGATGGCCAGGTGACCGGAGTCCGGCACAGCGGCGGTTACCGCGTCCGGGTCACCACCGGCGGTGGCCTGATCACCGGGATGTCGCTGGTGGCGGCGGACGGCGTGGAGATCAAGGTGAGGGACTACCGCTACGACGACGCGGGCAGGCTGGTCGAGGTGGTCAACTCCTCGGGCAGGCCGACGAGGTTCGAATACGACCACGCCGGCCGGGTGACCGCCTGGCACGACCGCAACGGCGAGTGGTACCGCTACACCTACGACGGCTCCGGCCGGGTGGTGCGCACGGAGGGCTCCGGCGGCTTCCTGGCAGGCACCTTCGACTACGACCCCGAGCACCGGATCACCCGCTACACCGACTCCCTCGGGCACACCACCACCTACCACCTCACCGAGGGCGGCCTGGTGGAGCGGCAGATCGACGCGCTGGGGAACGTCACCACCAGCGAGTGGGACGAGGCCAACCGCCTGGTGCGCCGCACCGATCCGCTCGGCCGCACCATCGGCTCCCGCTACGACGAGCAAGGCAACCTGGTCACCCTCACCCGGGCCGATGGCGCGCAGGTGCTGGCCGAATACAACGAGTTCTCCCAGGCCACCACGATCATCGACCCCGGCGGCGCGGTCTGGCGCAACGAGTACGACCACCGCGGCAACCTGGTGGCCACGGTCGACCCGCTCGGCGCGACGATCCGGTTCGACCGCGACGAACGCGGGTTCCTGGTCTCCCGCACCGACGCCGCCGGGGTCACGGTGCACGTCACCAACGACGACGCCGGGCTCCCCATCGCGCTGACCGAGGCGAGCGGCACCAGCCGGATCCAGCGGGACGCCTTCGGCCGGGTGGCCGCGATCACCGATCCGTCCGGCGGGGTGACCAGGTACGAGTGGACCGTGGAAGGCGCGCTGCTCAGCCGCACGCGACCGGACGGTTCGGTCGAGCGGGCGGTGTACGACGCCGAAGGCAACCAGGTCCGGCACATCGACGCGCTCGGTCAGGAGACCCGCAGCGAGACCACGCACTTCGACCTGCCGCTGGCCGAGGTCCGGCCGGACGGGTCGCGGATGGAGATCAGCTACGACACCGAGCTGCGCCCCGTCGCGATCACCGATTCGCGGGGCCAGGCGTGGCGCTACGAGTACGACGCGGTGGGACGGCTGGTCCGGGAGATCGACTTCAACGGCCGGACCACCGACTACCGCTACGACCCGGCCGGTCAGCTCGTCGAGCAGTGGGACAACACCGGCACCGCGGTGCGGTTCGTCCGCGACCGGCTGGGCAACGTGGTGCAGCGGCAGTCCGGGGACCGAACGGTGACCTTCGAATTCGACCCGATGGGCAGGCTGGCCCGCGCGGTCAACGCCGACGCCGAACTGCGCTATGAACGGGACGCCACCGGCCGGGTGCTCGCCGAAACGGTCAACGGGCGCACGGTGCGCTCCGAGTACGACCTGGCGGGCAGGCGGGTGCGGCGGGTGACGCCGAGCGGTGCGGAAAGCGTGTGGGAGTTCGGCGTCGGCGGCAGGCCGGAGGCCCTGCGCACCGCGGGCCGGATCATCACCTTCGGCTACGACAACGGGGGCCACGAGGTCGAGCGGCTGCTGGACACCGGCACCATCCTCGCCCAGTCGTGGGACAGCGCCGACCGGCTCATCTCCCAGACGGTGTCCGCGGTCGGCGGAGCCGGCCGGGCCAGGCTGATCCAGCAGCGCCGCTACCACTACCGCGCCGACGGCTACGTCACCGGCGTGGACGACCACCTGGCGGGTACGCGCCGGTTCGAGCTCGACGCGCTCGGCCGGATCACCACGGTGCACGGCGGTGCCGGGGTGGAGCGCTACGGCTACGACGCTTCGGGCAACATCACCGCGGCGGCCTGGCCCGGGGCGGACACGGACGCGCAGGGGTTGCGCGAGTACCAGGGCAGCCAGGTCGAACGCGCGGGCAACGTGCGCTACCGCTACGACGGCCGTGGCCGGGTGGTGCAGCGCCAGCGCAAGCGGTTGTCGGCCAAGCCCGACACCTGGCAGTACCACTGGGACGCCGACGACCGCCTGGTCGGCGTGGTCACGCCGGACGGCGCCCGCTGGCGGTACCTCTACGACCCGTTGAACCGCCGCATCGGCAAGCAGCGCCTCGACGCCGGCGGTGCGGTGGTCGAGCGCGTCGACTTCGCCTGGGACGGGGCGCAGCTCGCCGAGCAGACCGAGGGCGGGGTCCGCAGCACGAGCTGGGACTGGAACCCGGTCCGCTTCCAGCCGGTCACCCAGGTGGAGCGGGTACCGGTGGCGGAGCGGCCGCAGGAGTGGATCGACGAGCGGTTCTACTCGATCGTCACCGACCTCATCGGCACACCGGCCGAACTCGTCGATCCGTCGGGCAACCTCGCTTGGCGCAGCCACGCCACCGTGTGGGGCCGGGCACTGGGCCGGTTGGCCAACCAGGCGGACACGCCGCTGCGGATGCCGGGGCAGTACTTCGACGCGGAAACCGGGTTGCACTACAACCTCAACCGCTTCTACGACCCGGAAACCGGCCGGTACCAGAGCGCTGATCCGCTCGGCCTGGTGCCCGGGCCCAATCCGCACGCCTACGTGCACAACCCGGTCGGTGTGCTGGACCCGACCGGCCTGGTCGAGGTCTGCCCGAAGGAGTGGCAGAAGCAGCGCGACAACTACCTGGCCGAGATCGACTGGACGCATTCGAACAAGGTGGCCCAGGGGGTGGACTACAACTACGGCCGGATGGACCCGCAGAACCCGAAGAACACGCCCGACCACATCAGGAGCCACAACCTGCCGGACATCGGCCAGGACCCGCACAAGATGGCGGACTACTTCCGCCAGTTCGAGGGCAAGGGGACCCACCAGGAGATGGTCGACGGCAATCCGAAGGCCAACGTGCGCGTTTCCTACGACCCGGAGAAACAGGTGATCATCGTGGAGAACGCGCAGATGATCCACGGTTACCGGATGAGCCAGGCGGATTGGGACAAGTACGTGCAGCAAGGAAGGTATCGGCTCGGAACATGATTTCCACGGTGAAGGTCGTCGACGCGGGTGGGCCCTCGTTGCAGCTTTGGCTCCAGCAGGCGCAGTTGCTCCACAGCGCCCTGCTGTACGTGCTGTCCGCCGAGGTCGGCGACGACGTGGTCGAGGCGTGGCTGGGTACCGGCATCGCCGGGGCGCGGCGGTTCGGGGACGAGTTGCTGGACAAGATCGGGGTGGCGCAGCGGGCTTACGAGACGCGTGAGTCGAAGGAGGCGACCAAGGTCCTGTTGCCGCTGGCGCGGGCTCATCTGGCGTACTGCGTGCTGGTGGTGTCGACCAGGCAGACGGGTTCGGAGGAGGAGTACAACATCCGCGTCGGTTACTTCAAGGAGCACGCGCTCGACCTGGCGGACGGCATCATCGACGCCCTGCGGACGTGATGCACTTCCGCGAGGAATTCGAGCGGTTGCTGGGGGAATCGGATTTGCTGGATCTCGACGGATTGATGGCGTACGACGGGTACTTCGACGAACTGCCGCTGTACTCGACGCGGCGGCAGATCGCTTTTCTCGACGAACTGCCACCGATGGAGCGGAACGGGGTGCTCGTCCGGGCGGCCGCCGGGTACCTCGATCGCATTCTCGACCACGCCCGTGGTTATCACGCGGGTGAGGAGTTCGACTTCTTCTGCGCGGTGACGGTGACCGGCTGGGACTTCTTCGCTGAAGGTGACCCGCTGACGCCGCGGTTCTGGCTGGCCAATCCCAGCAAGGGTGTCTTCGAGCACCTCCGCCTGCGGCCGCCGGAGAGCGAAGGCAGCGCCGTGGTCGCCCACCTGCTCGGCCACGACCACGGTTATCTGCTCAACGACGACGTGGTGGCGGAATTCGGCGAAGAACGCCTGGAACGCGTATTCGTCCAGCGAGCCGACTGCCCGGTACCCCGGGAAAACGTCGAGCGGTAGCCGCCGCTTTTCAAGTGGTCGTGAAGAGCGTTGACTGTGATGTGGGCACCAGGGACCTCGAGGCATGACGCTCAAGAAATCTGGAAAGTCGCCTTGGTGGCCTGACCACCTACCTCGGGCACTGCTGACCCGCTTTGGACCAGTTCGGCAGCGCTTGATTGGACCTGTTCAGTGGGCCACACCGGCTCCAGGATGGGCGCCGTGACTATCGAGTTCCCCCTGGCGGCGCTGGTCGTCGCGGCCACCCCGGGTGCCGGGCCGGCCGCGCTCCTGCACACCAGCGCGACCGCCTTCGAGGTGCTGAAGTACCTCGGCGTCGCCTATCTGCTGTACCTCGTCGGGACCCGACGCAGGTTCGCCGGGCCGGCGGTGACGCCGGCATGAGCACCTTCCACCACACCGGCGCCATCTGGGCCGACTTCCCGCAGCTGGTACCCGGCGTGCTGCACGTCGAAAGCTTCGCCGCCGAGTACGACCTCACCAAGTACCACGAGATCGCCAGGAACCGCCTCAACGGCACCACCGAAGCGCAGCTGCCCGAGATCCAAGCCTGGCGGCGGGCCTTCGGCCGGCTCGGGCTCAAGCCGACGCAGTACCGCTGCGCCTCCGAATCGCTGCTGCGCCGCTTCCGCCGCGAAGGCGCGCTGCCGCGCATCCACCCGATCATCGACCTGTGCAACGCCGTCTCCCTCGCCTACGCGATCCCGGTCGCGGTGCTCGACCTCGCGCACATCACCGGCGACCTCGAAGTGCGCTATGCCACCGGCGAGGAGGAGTACCTGACCTTCGGCGGCGAGGTCGAGCACCCGCAGCCGGGCGAAGTGGTCTTCGCCGACGGGGCCGGGCACGCCCACGCCCGCCGCTGGACCAATCGCCAGAGCGGGCGGTCGGCCGTCAGCGAACGGACCGAGACCGTGCTGATCGTCGCCGAAGCCCTGCACGAGACCGCGGCCGAGGACGTGTCTTCGCTGGTCAGCGCCTTGTCCGAAGAACTGGGACAGCCCCGGTCGGTGATCCTGCGGAACTCGGCACCGGAATTCTCCTTCTGAAGCGAGAATGGGTGTCCGGGACGCCGCCGCGGCTCCGACGTCTCCGGTGAAGGGCACCGACGACCGAGGAGCGGGCGCATGAAGTACATGATCCTGAGCTATGGCACGCAGCGGCAGTACGACGCCATGGCGGGCAAGGGCGACTACCGGCCCGAGGACTTCGCCGGGCTGTACGAGTTCATGGCGAAGTTCAACGCCGACCTGGAGGAGTCCGGCGAACTGGTCGAGACCCGCGGCCTGCACCAGCCGGTGCACACCCGCCGGGTGCACGACGCCGAGGACGGCGTTCCGGTGTGGACGGACGGCCCGTACGCCGAGACGCAGGAGGTGCTGGCGGGCTACTGGGTCGTCGAATGCGAGAGCTTCGACCGGGCCACCGAGATCGCCGGGCGGCTGGCCGGCTGCCCGGCGCCGGCCGAGTTCGCCGAGCCCGCCTACGCCGACGTCCGGCCGATCATGGAGTCCGCCGGCGACCTGGACTTCTAGTGCCCGCCGAGTTCGAGGACCTGCTGCGCACCCTGGCGCCGCAGGTCCTCGGCGCGGTGGTCCGCCGGTTCGGCCACTTCGACACCGCCGAGGACGCGGTGCAGGAGGCCCTGCTGGCGGCCGCCACCCGGTGGCCGTCCGACGGTGTGCCGGACCACCCGCGCGGCTGGCTGATCACCGTCGCCTCCCGGCGGCTGACCGACCTGCTGCGCAGCGAGTACGCCCGGCGCCGCCGGGAGGACACCGCCGCCCAGCAGGTGCTGCCCGAGCAGTGGCTGGCCCCCGCCGCGGACCGGTCGGCGGCCGCCACCGACGACACGCTGGTGCTGCTGTTCCTCTGCTGCCACCCGTCGCTGTCCCCGGCCGCGCAGATCGCGCTCACCCTGCGTGCGGTCGGCGGGCTGACCACCGCCGAGATCGCCAGGGCGTTCCTGGTGCCCGAAGCCACCATGGGCCGTCGCATCAGCCGGGCCAAGCAGCGGATCAAGGACAGCGGTACCCCGTTCGGCCTGCCCGCGGACCCCGGGCGCCGGTCCGCCGTGCTGCACGTGCTGTACCTGATCTTCAACGAGGGCTACGCCAGCACCTCCGGCGACCGGTTGCAGCGCACCGAACTCACCGCCGAGGCGATCCGGCTGACCCGGCTGGTCCACCGCCTGCTGCCCGAGGACAGCGAGGTGGCCGGGCTGCTCGCGCTGATGCTGCTCACCGACGCCCGCCGCGCGGCGCGCACCGGACCGGACGGCGCGCTGATCCCGATGGCCGAGCAGGACCGCCGCCGGTGGAACGCGGACGACATCACCGAGGGGATCGCGCTGCTCACCGCCGCGCTGCCCCGTGGACCGGTCGGCGAGTACCAGTTGCAGGCGGCCATCGCGGCCGTGCACGACGAGGCCCCCAGCGCCGAGGAGACCGACTGGCCGCAGATCGCCGCCCTGTACGAAGCGCTGCTGCGGTTGTCCGGCAACCCCGTGGTGGCGTTGAACCACAGCGTCGCCGTGGCGATGGCCCGTGGCCCGCGGGCCGGGCTGGACCTGCTCGCCGCGGTGGCCGAACGGCTGCCCGGTGACCACCGCGTGGACGCCGTGCGCGGGCACCTGCTGGAACTGGCCGGTGAGCGGGCGAAGGCCCGTGAGTCCTATGTGGTCGCGGCGGGCCGGACGACGAGCGTGCCGCAGCAGCGTTACCTTCTGGGGAAGGCGGGACGGCTCGCCGGCGACTGAAGGGAGCTGTTGTGTCCCAGGAGGAAACGCGGCGGCGCGATGGATCGCTGTTCAATGAGGACTCGATGGACGGGTTCCTGCACCGGGCGTTCCTGCGGGCGACCGGCCGGTCCGGCGAAGAGGTGCGGCAGCGGCCGGTGATCGGCATCTGCTCCTCGGCCAGCGAGCTGAACCCGTGCAACGCCGGGCTGTCCGTGGTGGCCGAGTCGGTCAAGCGCGGGGTGCTGGCGGCAGGCGGGCTGCCGGTGGTGTTCCCGACCATCTCCATCTCCGAGCCGTTCGTCCGGCCCACCTCGATGTTCCTGCGCAACCTGATGGCGATGGACGTCGAGCAGATGGTCACCTCCAGCCCGATCGACGCGGTGGTGCTGCTCGGCGGCTGCGACAAGACCGTTCCGGCGCAGGTGCTGGGCGCGCTGAGCGCGGGCAAACCGGCACTGGTGCTCGCGGCGGGGCCGCGGCCGGTGCCCCGCTGGAACGGCGAAGCGCTGACCGTGGACGACTTCTGGCCGCTGGCCGCCCGGCGCCGCCGCGGTGAACTGTCCGATCAGGACTGGAACCGGCTGGAGGGTTGCCTGATGAGCGGGGTGGGCACCTGCAACGTGATGGGCACGGCGACCACCATGGCGACCGTGGCCGAGGTGCTCGGGCTGGCGCTGCCGGGCTCGACGCTGCTGCCCGCCACCGGCTCGGCGCGGCAGGACGCGGCGGTCCGCACCGGTACGCGGGCGGTCGCGCTGGCGCGGGAGGGCCGTGCCCCCGCCGAGGTGGTGACCGCGGCGGCGATCGAGGACGCCTTCCGGGTGGTGTGCGCGATCGGCGGGTCGACCAACGCGATCGTGCACCTGGCGGCGATGGCGGGCCGGATCGGCGCGCCGGTGGACTTCCGGCGGTGGAGCGAGACCACCCCGCTGCTCGGCGACGTCCGGCCGTCCGGCCCGTACCTGCTGGCGGACCTGGAGGAGGCCGGTGGGATCCCGGCCGTGGTCAAGGAACTGGCGCCGGTGCTGCACCTGGACCGGCCGTCGGCGAGCGGCGCCACCTGGGCGGCGGAGGTGGCGGGCGTCCAGCCGAAGACCGGGGGCGCGCTGCGCCCGTTCGACCGGCCGGTCGCCGGCGGTGGGGCGCTGGCCGTGCTGACCGGCTCGCTGGCCCCGGACGGTGCGGTGATCAAGCGGTCCGCGATGGACCGGCGGCTGCTGCGGCACACCGGCCCGGCGCTGGTGTTCGACGGGGTGGGGGAGATGAACGCCCGCATCGACGACCCGGACCTGCCGGTGACCGCCGATTCGGTGCTGGTGCTGCGCGGGGTCGGCCCGGTCGGCGGGCCGGGCATGCCGGAGGTCGGGCACGTGCCGATCCCGGCGAAGCTGGCGCGCGCGGGTGTCGAGGACATGGTCCGGGTCTCGGACGGGCGGATGAGCGGGACGGCCGATGGCGCGGTGGCCCTGCACGTGGCGCCGGAGGCCGTGGTGGGCGGCCCGCTCGCGCTGGTCCGCGACGGCGACCTGATCGAACTGGACGTCGACGCCGGTCGGCTGGACCTGCTGGTCCCCGAGGCGGAACTGACCCGGCGGCGGGCGGATTTCGTGCTGCCGGAGGCACCGGCGCGTGGTTACGAACGCCTGTACCACCAGCACGTCCTGCAAGCCCCGGACGGCTGCGACTTCGACTTCCTGCGGCACAGCTGATCGAAGTGCGCTTCCCGCGCCGGACTCAGCTGAACGGCAGTGGGGTGGCGCCCCGGTCGGTGAGCATGCCGGTCATCACCCGGGCCTCGGCGCTCTGCGACTTGAGGATGCTGTTCGTCAGCGACTTCACCGCGTTCATCCCGGTGTGGTCCTGGGCGTACTGCGCCATCTCCGTACCGCCCTGGTGGTGGCGCAGCATCAGCTGCAGGAAGTAGACGTCCAGCTCGCCGCCGGAGAGCGAGCGCAGCTTCGCCAGTTCGTCGTTGGTGGCCATGCCCGGCATCAGCCCGCCGGTGGTGGCCGGGTCGGGTGCCGAGGCGTGGCCGCCGTGGGCGTGGCCGGCGGGCTCGGTCATCCAGGTCATGTACCCGCCGATGGCCTGCTCCGGCTTGTCCCACAGCATCAGCCAGCCCTTCATCCGCCCGACCTGCTCCAGCTGGGTGCTGGCGATGTCGAAGGCGAGCTGCTGGACCTGCGGATCGGTGGAGTGGTCCCGGGCCCAGTTGGCCATGGTGACCGCCTGGAGGTGGTGCACCGCCATGTCCTGGGCGAAGCCGACCTCCACCGCACCCGGTCCGGCGGGCTCGGCCCCCTCGTCCAGCGACCGGGTCAGGAACATGCCGATGGTGGCACCGACGAGCAGCACCGCCAGCGTGGCGGCGCCCAGGATGACCACCCGCGACCAGGCCGGGCGGGTGTCCTCGAACTCCGCCCGGTCCTGGTCCTCGTCGGGTACGGCCGAACTCATCCGCCGGCCGGCGGCTGCTGCGCGGGCGGCTGCTGCTGGGCGGGCGGCGTGCCGCCGGTCATGCCGGTGGTGTCCGGCTCGGCGCCTTCGGTGCCCTTGTAGTCCATCGGCTTGGCGTCCGGGCCCGGCGGCGTGGGGTCGAAGGCGGGCGGCGCGTCCACGTCGAACCGGCCGGGGCCCATCGCGTCGCAGGAGGCGCCCTGCTCGGGGTAGGTGCTCGGGTTCAACCGCAGCGCGGCGATGAACTGGTCGATGCGCTCGTCGTCGACCGAGTCGACCTTGAGCTGGTGGCCCCACGCCTGCAGCGAGACCGGCTTGTCCAGGCCGGGGAACGGCGACATCATCGTGTACGGCTTGCCCTCGGCCCGCACGCGCAGCTTGTTCACCGCGTCGCCGGTGACCTGGTCGGGGTTGTAGGCGATCCAGACCGCGCCGTGCTCCAGCGAGTGCACCATGTTCTCGGTGCGCACCGCGTTCGGGTAGACGATGCCGGTGCAGGCGGCCCAGAACCCGTCGTGCGGACCGCCGAAGGCCGGGGTCTTGTCGTAGGCGACGCGCTCGGTGGGCAGCACGTGCACGCTGGCCTCGTACTGGTGGGTGACGATGCCGGGGATCTTCAGCGACGGGTCCGGGTTCTCCGCCGACGGCGCGAAGGCGGCGGCCGCTTCCTCACGGCTCTTCTGCTCGCGCTTGTCCGCCGAGTTGATGTAGTAGTAGCCGAAGACCACCCCGGCGAGCGCGACGATCGCCACCACCGCGACGATCGTGCCCCACGGCGTGCCCTTCTTGGCCACCACGGATCCGCGAGCCGACTTCACGGCGTTCTTCGGCCTGCCCTTTTTCTTCGTGCCGCTTGCCATCGTGCTGTACCGACCTCGTCTCGTCGTCGCCCCGGTCATGGAGCACCCCGGCCAGTGTAGGGATGGCGTGTCTGGTCGGTGTAGGGCGCTTCGGAGGGTTCGTCAGGCCACCAGGTGGGCGCGGACCAGGGCGTCCAGCCGCCGCCACGCCGGGGAGGCGGCGTTCACCGCGCTCTGGATCAACGCCGGGACGGCCGAGCCGGGGTCGTACCCGGGCAGGTCGCTCCCGTAGCGCGTGCGGGTGGCGTCGACGATCCGGCGGGCGAGGTCGTCGACGCGCGGGTCGTCCGGGGCGAGGTCGTGCGCGCGGTCGTAGTCGAGGCAGATCTCCCGCAACGCCGGGTCGGTGAGCAGCTGGGCCTGGTCGCGGAACATCGTGCTCGCCGTCTCGGGGTGGGTGGCGAAGGACAGGATCCACAGGTCCCGCAGCAGGGCCACCCAGCGATCGCTGAACCCGAAGCCGGGCAGCCGGTCCAGGTGCGCTTCGACCTCGGCGGGCAGGCCCGAGACGTGACCGCCGGCGAGTTGCCGCAGCCGGTCCCGGGTGGCCCGCAGGGCGCGGATCCGGGCGGACAGCTCGGTGTCGATCCGGTCCAGCGCCCGCTGGAACTCGTGCCCGTCCGCCGACCGGAGGTCCCGGATGCGGGCCAGCGGCACCCCGGCCTCGGCCAGCGTGCGGATCTTGATCAGGTCGATCGCCTGGTCCGCGCCGTACCGCCGGTACCCGGAGGCGTCGCGCTCGGCCTCGGGCAGCAGGCCCTTGTCGTGGTAGACGCGAATGGTCTTCACCGAGACCCCGACGTAGGCGGCCAGCTGTCCGATGGTGAGCACCGGGTCATCGTGGCACTTGACCCCGCCCCAGGGGCAGGGCCGCACCATGGCGCCATGAACCGGGAAACCCTGCGTGCACTGGCCGACGAAGGCAACGAAACCGCCATGGACCGGCTCGCCGACCTCGCCGACGCCCGCGATGACGTCGACGAGCTGGCTGAGCTGCTGGACGAGGGCTGCCTGCACGCCGGGCGCCTGCTCACCCGCCGGGCCGTCGCGGCGGGTGACCTGCTCGCCCTGCAGCGGATCTCCGACGCCGGTTGCGAAGAGGCGGGCACCGAGCTGGAGCGGCTGCTTCGGCCGGGCGGCTGAGCGTCCGGGCCGGTGCCCGGTCGCGTGCGGAGGTGGTCGCCTGACCGGCCACCGCGCGCTCCGCCGTGAGCACCGCCACGCCGATCAGCGCCGCACTCGCCAGCCGTACCGCCACCAGGGCGGTGACCAGCGCCGTTGTCCTCGAATCCAGCGACTGCCGGCCTTTCGCGCGGTGGTGGGACCGTCTTGGTGCCGGTCGGCGGGGCACACCTAGAATTCTGCAGGTGACTCCCGCCGATCTCGCCGAACTTGTCCGTACCTCCGCCGTGGACGTCCTGACCGCACGCGGTCTCGACCCGGCGGTGCTGCCCGACGCGGTGACGATCGAGCGACCCCGCAACCCGGAGCACGGGGACTACGCCACCAACCTGGCGCTGCAGGTGGCGAAGAAGGCGGGGCTCAAACCGCGGGACTTCGCCGACGCGCTGGCCGAATCGCTGGCCGAGACCGAAGGCGTCGACGCCGCCGAGGTGGCCGGGCCCGGCTTCCTCAACCTGCGGCTGGCCGCGGACGCCCAGGGCGCGCAGATCAGCCGGGTGCTGGCCGAAGGCGAGGCGTACGGCCGCGGGGACGCGCTGGCCGGGACCAGGATCAACCTGGAGTTCGTCTCGGCCAACCCGACCGGGCCGGTGCACCTGGGCGGCACCCGCTGGGCGGCCGTCGGTGACGCGCTGGGCCGGGTGCTGGCCGCGCAGGGCGCCGAGGTCACCCGCGAGTACTACTTCAACGACGCCGGCGCGCAGATCGACCGGTTCGTCAACTCGCTGATCGCCGCCGCGAAGGGCGAGCCCGCGCCGGAGGACGGGTACGCGGGCAGCTACATCACCGACATCGCCGCCGAGGTGCTGCGCAAGGAGCCGAGCGCGCTGTCGCTGCCCGAGGCCGAGCGCCACGAGACCTTCCGCCGGGTCGGCATCGAGCTGATGTTCACCGAGATCAAGAAGAGCATGCACGAGTTCGGCACCGACTTCGACGTGTTCTTCCACGAGAACTCGCTGCACGAGAACGGTGAGGTCGCCCGGCTGGTGGCCAAGCTCAAGGACGAGGGCTCGCTGTACTTCGAGGACGGCGCCTGGTGGCTGCGCACCACCGACCACGGGGACGACAAGGACCGCGTGGTGATCAAGCAGGACGGCCAGCCCGCCTACATCGCCGGTGACATCGCCTACCTGCACGACAAGCGCAGCCGCGGCTTCGACCTGTGCATCTACATGCTCGGCGCGGACCACCACGGTTACATCGTCCGGCTCAAGGCCGCCGCCGCCGCGCTCGGCGACGACCCGGCCGTGGTCGAGGTGCTGATCGGCCAGATGGTCAACCTGGTCAGCGACGGCAAGCCGGTGCGGATGAGCAAGCGCGCGGGCACCGTGATCACCATGGAGGACCTGGTCGAGGCGGTCGGCGTGGACGCCGCCCGCTACGAGCTGGCCCGCTACTCGGTCGACTCCACCCTGGACATCGACCTGGACCTGCTGCGCAAGCACAGCAACGAGAACCCGGTCTACTACGTGCAGTACGCGCACGCCAGGCTGGCCTCGCTGCAGCGCAACGCCGCGGACCTGGGCCTCGAGGCCGGCGGGGAGCCGGACCTCGGCCTGCTCACCCACCCGCGGGAAGGCGACCTGATCCGAACGATCGGCGAATTCCCGGACATGCTGCGCAAGGCGGCCGAACTGCGGGAACCGCACCGCGTCGCCCGGTACCTGGAGAGCCTGGCCAGCGCCTACCACAAGTTCTACGACGTGGCCCGCGTGCTGCCGCAGGGCGGCGAGGAAGCCACGCCGCTGACCTTCGCCAGGCTGGCGCTCTGCGAAGCCGCCCGCCAGGTGCTCGCCAACGGTCTCGAACTGCTGGGCGTTTCGGCGCCGGAACGGATGTAGTTTCATGGCTCACCCCGCGGGACCCCGGTACGCCGAGGTCCATGCCCATGCGGACACCGCCGGGTTCCCACCGGCCAACTCGGGCGAACTCGACCGGCTCTACCCGAAGGTGTGGCCCCGCAACGCCTTCCGCGCCCCGGACGGCGTGGTCCGGATCGCCGGGGTAGACGTGCGGGAGCTGGCCGAGACCTACGGCACCCCGCTGTTCGTCATCGACGAGGCCGACTTCAAGTCGCGCTGCGCCGAGTACGCCGAGGCGTTCGACGACCCGGCGCTGGTGCACTACGCGTCGAAGGCGTTCCTGAGCACCGAGATCGCCCGCTGGGTGGCCGCGCAGGGGCTGAGCCTGGACGTGTGCAGCGGCGGCGAACTGGCCGTCGCGCAGCGCGCGGCGTTCCCGCCGGAGCGGATCACCTTCCACGGCAACAACAAGTCGGCCGCCGAACTGGAGGCCGCGGTCGAGGCCGGGGTGGGCACGGTGGTGCTCGACTCGTACTTCGAGATCGCCCGCCTGGCCGAGATCGCCGCCCGCCGCGAGGTGGTCCAGCAGGTGATGGTGCGGGTCACCGTCGGTGTCGAAGCGCACACCCACGAGTTCATCGCGACCGCGCACGAGGACCAGAAGTTCGGCTTCTCGCTGGCTTCCGGGGACGCCGCCGAGGCGGTGCGCCGGGTGCTCAACGCCGGTTCGCTGAAGCTGATCGGCCTGCACAGCCACATCGGCTCGCAGATCTTCGACGCCGACGGCTTCGAGGTGGCCGCCCGCCGGATCATCGGGCTGCTCGCCGAACTGGGCAAGGAGCACGGCCCGGAGCTGGTCGACCAGCTGTCCACGGTGGACCTCGGTGGTGGCTTCGGCATCGCCTACACCGACCGCGACAACCCGCCGCCACCGGCGCAGATGATCACCCAGATCCGGGAGATCGTGCGCAAGGAGTGCGCCTTCGCCGGGCTGCCGGTGCCGCGCATCGCCGGTGAGCCCGGCCGCGCCATCGCCGGTCCCGGCACGGTCACCCTGTACGAGGTCGGCACCATCAAGGACGTCTCGCTCGGGGACAACGCGGCCCGCCGGTACGTCAGCGTCGACGGCGGGATGAGCGACAACATCCGCACCTCGCTCTACGACGCGGTCTACGACGTCCGGCTGGTCTCGCGGGCCGCCGCGGACGGCCAGGACGACGAAACCCACCCCGCGTTGTCCCGCGTGGTGGGAAAGCACTGTGAGTCCGGCGACATCGTGGTCCGCGACTGCTGGTTGCCCGACAACCTGGCTCCCGGTGACCTGATCGCGGTCGCCGCGACCGGTGCCTACTGCTACTCGATGGCCAGCAACTACAACCGCCAGCCGCGTCCGGCGGTGGTCTCGGTGCGCAACGGCGGGGCGCGGTTGCTGCTGCGCCGGGAAACCACCGAAGACATGCTGGGCTTGGAGGTGTCGTGAGGTCCGCTCCCATCCGCGTGGCCCTGCTCGGCTGCGGCACGGTCGGCGGTGAGGTGGCGCGGTTGCTCACCGAGCAGGCCGAGGAACTGGCCGCCCGCGCGGGTGCGCCGGTCGAGCTGGCCGGCATCGCGGTCCGCCGCCCGGACAAGCACCCCGAGCTGCCCGCCGAACTGCTCACCGCCGACGCGGCGGAGCTGGTCACCGCGGACGACGTGGACGTGGTGGTCGAGCTGATCGGCGGCATCGAGCCGACCCGCAGCTGGCTGCTGGCCGCCCTGCGCGCGGGCAAGTCCGTGGTCACCGCGAACAAGGCGCTGCTCTCGGAGCACTCGGCGGAGCTGTCCGAGGCCGCCGACGCCTCGGGTGCCGACCTCTACTTCGAGGCCGCCGTCGCCGGGGCCATCCCGCTGCTGCGCCCGCTGCGCGAATCGCTGGCCGGTGACCGGATCACCCGGGTGATGGGCATCGTCAACGGCACCACGAACTACATCCTGTCCGCAATGGACTCCACCGGCGCCGGCTACGCCGAGGCGCTGGACGAAGCGAGCAGGCTGGGCTACGCCGAGGCGGACCCGACGGCCGATGTGGACGGTTACGACGCCGCCTCGAAGGCCGCCATCCTGGCCTCGCTGGCCTTCCACAGCCGGGTGACCGCGGCCGACGTGCACCGCGAGGGCATCGCCGGGGTCACCGCGTCGGACATCACCGCGGCGAAGATGCTCAACCGCACGGTGAAGCTGCTCGCCATCTGCGAGCGGGTGACCAGCGAGGACGGCAGCGAATCGGTGTCCGCCCGGGTGCACCCGGTGATGATCCCGCGGGCGCACCAGCTCGCCGGGGTCAGCGGCGCGTTCAACGCGGTCTACGTGGAGGCCGACGCCGCCGGGGAGCTGATGTTCTACGGCCAGGGCGCCGGTGGCGCGCCGACCGCCAGCGCGGTGCTCGGCGACCTGGTCGCGGTGGCCCGCAACCGGGTGCTCGGCGGGCTCGGCCCGCGTGAGTCGGCGCACGCCGCGCTGCCGGTGCGGCCGATGGGCCAGACCCCGACGCGGTACCACGTCAGCCTGGACGTGGCCGACCGGCCGGGCGTGCTGGCCCAGGTGGCGCAGGCGTTCGCGGCGAACGGGGTGAGCATCGCCGCGGTCCGCCAGCGCGACCGGCTGTCCACCGCGAGCCTGGTGATCGTCACCCACCTGGCGCCGGACGCCGCCCTGGAGTCCACTGTGGACGAGATCGCGAAGATGGACGTGGTGCACGAGGTGGTCAGCGTGATGCGCGTGGAAGGCGAAGACCAGTGACCGGGATCATCGAGGCGTACGCCGACCGCATCCCCGTCCCCGACGGGGCGAAGATCGTCACCCTGGGGGAGGGGAACACACCGCTGCTGGCCGCGCCGCACCTGTCCGAGCTGACCGGCTGCTCGGTGTACCTGAAGGTCGAGGGCGCCAACCCGACCGGCTCGTTCAAGGACCGCGGCATGACCGTGGCGATCACGCACGCGCTGGCCAGCGGGCTCAAGGCGGTCATCTGCGCCTCCACCGGCAACACCTCGGCCTCGGCTTCGGCCTACGCCGCCCGCGCCGGGCTGACCAGCGCGGTGCTGGTGCCCGAGGGCAAGATCGCGCTGGGCAAGATGGCCCAGGCGGTCGCCCACGGCGCGAAGATCCTCCAGGTGGAGGGCAACTTCGACGACTGCCTGGAGCTGGCGCGCAAAACCGCGGCCGACTACCCGGTGACCCTGGTCAATTCGGTCAACCCGGTGCGCCTGGTCGGGCAGAAGTCGGCTGCCTGGGAGGTCTGCGACGTGCTCGGCGCGGCCCCGGACATCCACTGCCTGCCGGTCGGCAACGCCGGCAACATCTCGGCCTACTGGGCCGGGTACGCCGAGTACGCGGCCGACGGTGTGGTGGACAGCACACCGCGGATGTTCGGCTTCCAGGCCGCCGGTGCGGCACCGCTGGTCGACGGCGAGCCGGTGACCCGGCCGGAGACGGTGGCCACCGCGATCCGGGTGGGCAGCCCGGCTTCCTGGACCAAGGCGGTCAAGGCGAAGGACTCCTCCGGCGGCCTGTTCGAGAAGGCCACCGACGAGCAGATCCTCGAGGCGTACCGGCTGCTGGCCCGCAAGGAGGGCGTGTTCGTCGAGCCCGCCTCGGCGACCAGCGTGGCCGGACTGCTGATCACCGCCGCCGACGGCCGGATCCCGCGTGGCTCGACGGTGGTCTGCACGGTGACCGGGCACGGCCTCAAGGACCCCGCCACCGCGCTGAACGGCGTGGTCGAGGTGGAGCCGCTGGCGGTCGACCCGACGGCCGTGGCGGCGGCGCTGGAGCTGGCGTGAACCTGCGGGTGACGGTCCCGGCCTCGACGGCGAACCTGGGGCCGGGGTTCGACGCGCTGGGGCTGGCGCTCGGGCTGCACGACGTGGTCGAGGTGCAGGTCACCCACACGGGGCTCAAGGTCGAGGTGCTCGACGCGGGCGCCGGTGGTGTGGCGGACGTGCCGACCGACGACTCCCACCTGGTGGTGCGGGCGCTGCACCGCGCCTGCGAGCACCTCGGCTTCCCCGTGCCGGGGCTGCACCTGCGGTGCCACAACGCGATCCCGCACGCACGCGGCCTCGGCTCCTCGGCCGCCGCGGTGGTTTCCGGGGTGGCCGCCGGGTACGCGCTGGCCGGGCGGAACCTCGACGACGACGCGTTGCAGCTGGCCGCGGGCTTCGAGGGCCACGCGGACAACGCGGCGGCCAGCCTGCTCGGCGGGCTGGTCGTCGCCTGGGAGTCCGGTGGCCGGTTCGGCGCCGAACGGCTGGACCCGCACCCGGACCTGCGGCCGGTGCTCGCCGTGCCGGGGCAGCGCAGCTCGACCGACGCCACCCGCGGGCTGCTGCCCGAACGGGTGCCGCTGGCCGACGCGGCGTTCAACGCCGGGCGGGCGGCGCTGGCGGTGCACGCCCTGACCCGGCGGCCGGAACTGCTGCTCACCGCCACCGAGGACCGCCTGCACCAGGGCTATCGCGCCCCGGCGTACCCGGCGAGCACGCGCCTGGTGGCCCAGTTGCGGGCGCACGGCGTGCCCGCCGCGATTTCCGGTGCCGGGCCGACGGTACTGGCGCTGACCACCACGGGAATACTGCCGGAGGTGCCCGGTGTTACGTCTTTCGAGGTCACCGCGCTGCCGATCGACAAGGGCGGCGTCCAGGTCGCTGTGGGATAACACGCCGAAGGCAAAGTAGGGGTGGTTGTTGCACGGCGAAGCGGGCCGGTCTACCCTCGGGGGCGTTCGATCACCGTGCGCAGTCCGCACCCGGTGCAGGTTCCGGGGGTTCAGCCCGGATCGCATTTTCCCGTTCAGTCCAGGGTCCTGCGGGGGTCCTGGAATGCGGCAACGGGCTCCGGTGCGGTCGCGGTGACGGATTTCGCGTGTGCCGTATGGGGCACGTACTTCCCGTGTCGGCGGTTCTCCCGCCGTGACTCGTACGTCTCGGCTGGATCTGGCTTCCGGCCACGGGAACAACTAGCCGTCTCGTGATTCGGACGCGGGCGGCAGTCCGCTGATCCACCTGGAGGCGTGGATCGGTAAGGAAGGACTTGTGTGAGCAACACCGATCTACTCAGCGGCGACGCGGCGGTGGCTCCGCCGGAGGGCGAGCCGCAGGCCAACGGCACCGCCGCGCCGAAGCGCCGACCGGGCGGTCTGTCCGGGATGGTCATCGCCGACCTGCGTTCGCTGGCCGGGGAACTCGGCATCAGCGACACCGCGGGCATGCGCAAGGGGGACCTCATCGCGGCCATCCGCGAGCGCCAGGGCAAGACCAAGCGGCGCACCGCCGCGACCGCCACCACGGACACGCTTCCGCTGGACGGCATCGAGGCGGACAAGCCGGCCCAGCCCAAGGCCCGCGTTTCGCGCAGGACGGCCGAGAAGCCGGCCGAGCAGCCGAAGGCGGAGTCCCCGGCGACCCCGGTGACCCAGCCGGAGCAGGCCCCGCCTGCCGTGAAGGCGCCCGAGCCGCAGCCGCAGCCCGAGCGCAAGGAGCCCGAAGGCGAGGCGCCGTCGTCCGGCGACCAGTCCGCCGGCGGGGAAGACGGTGGCCGCCGCGAAGGCGGGCGCCGCCGCCGCGGGGCCAACCGCGCCGCCGACTCCTCCGGGGGCTCCGGCGAGCAGCGCCGCGACCGCCAGGGCGGTGACCGCCAGCAGGGCGACCGCCAGCAGGGTGGGGACCGCCAGCAGGGCGGTGACCAGCAGCAGCGGGGCGACCGCCAGCGCGGGGACCGGCAGAACGACCGCCAGCGCGGTCAGCAGGACAGCCGGGACAACCGGGACAACCGGGGTGGCCCGCAGGCCGACGAGGACGAAGAGGGCGGCCGTCGCGGCCGCCGCTTCCGCGACCGCCGCCGCCGCGGTGGCCGCGGTGAGGGCGGCAGCCCGGACACCGAGGTGCGCGAGGACGACGTCCTGCTCCCGGTGGCCGGCATCCTCGACGTGCTGGACAACTACGCGTTCGTCCGCACTTCGGGCTACCTGGCCGGGCCGAACGACGTGTACGTCTCGCTGTCGCTGGTCCGCAAGTACGGCCTGCGCCGCGGTGACGCCATCACCGGTGTGGTGCGCCAGCCGCGTGAGGGCGAGCAGCAGCGGCAGAAGTTCAACCCGCTGGTCCGCGTGGACAGCATCAACGGCCTCGAGCCGGACCAGGCGAAGAAGCGCCCGGACTTCACCAAGCTGACCCCGCTGTACCCGAACGAGCGCCTGCGGCTGGAGACCGAGCCGCACAAGCTCACCACCCGCGTGATCGACCTGGTGATGCCGGTCGGCAAGGGGCAGCGCGCGCTGATCGTGTCGCCGCCGAAGGCCGGCAAGACCACGATCATGCAGGACATCGCGAACGCGATCACCACGAACAACCCCGAGTGCCACCTGATGGTGGTGCTGGTCGACGAGCGGCCGGAAGAGGTCACCGACATGCAGCGGTCGGTGAAGGGCGAGGTCATCGCCTCCACCTTCGACCGCCCGCCGTCAGACCACACCTCGGTCGCCGAGCTGTCCATCGAGCGGGCCAAGCGCCTGGTCGAGATGGGCCTCGACGTGGTGGTGCTGCTCGACTCGATCACCCGCCTCGGCCGCGCCTACAACCTGGCGGCCCCGGCGTCCGGGCGCATCCTGTCCGGTGGTGTCGACTCGACCGCGTTGTTCCCGCCGAAGCGCTTCCTCGGCGCGGCGCGCAACATCGAGAACGGTGGCTCGCTGACCATCTTCGCCACGGCGATGGTGGAAACCGGCTCCACCGGTGACACGGTGATCTTCGAGGAGTTCAAGGGCACCGGCAACGCCGAGCTCAAGCTGGACCGCAAGATCGCCGAGCGGCGCGTCTTCCCCGCGGTGGACATCAACCCGTCCGGTACCCGCAAGGAGGAGCTGCTGCTCTCGCCGGACGAGCTGGCCGTCACGCTGAAGCTGCACCGGGTGCTGCACGCGCTCGACTCGCAGCAGGCCATCGACCTGCTGCTGTCCCGCCTGCGCAAGACGAAGACCAACATCGAGTTCCTGATGCAGGTCTCGAAGACGGCGCTGGGCCCGGACGACGACTGAGCCGGTACGACGAAGGGGGTGCGACCACACCGTGGTCGCAGCCCCTTCGCTTTCCTCCGGTCCCCACCGAGAGGTCCGGGTTCGAGGTTACTGGTGGGGGACCGCCGCGGGGGTCCAGCCGCGGTAGTTGTTGAAGTAGTTGACGCTGGAGGCGTGGCCGATCTTGCCGCCGATGCTGGTGGCGTAGATGCCGCCGTTGCCGTCGGCGATGCCCACGTGCCCCCACTGGCTGATGTTCCAGTACACGAACGCGCCCTTCGGCGGCCTGCTGCCGTCGGTGTGCTTCGGGCTCGCGCCGTTCCAGTGCGCGTTCGCCGAGGCCCAGACGCCGGTGGTGCCGTAGGCGTTCTCCACCGCCTTCTCGCAGTAGCCCTGGTAGGCGGTGCTGCCCAGCCTCGCCTTGAACCAGGCCACCGCCCCGGCTGGTGTGCCGTCGCCCGCGCCGAGGGTGGACAGCTCCGCTTCCGGAACGGTGGTGAACGCGCCGGCCGCCGGGTTGACGTCGGCGGCGGTGATCTCCGCCGTCAGCGGGCTCGCCTGGGCCGGGGCCACCGCCGCGCCGGCGACGGCCGCCGCCACGGCGGCCCCGATCAGCAGTCTCCTGGTGCGCATGTCCACTCCTCCGGTCGGGAATTCACGAACTCGGGCACCTTCTCGTGAAGATGTACAAGATCCGTACAAGCCGGGGAATATCCGCAGGCCCCGCCCGGTTGAACCGACTACCAGCGGCGTCTGGCAGAATGAGCCGCTGACGTCCGGCTCCGGTTCACCCCGTGAAATCCCGGGGACCCGGCGGCCAGCCAAGAGAGGACACCATGAAGAGCGGTATTCACCCCGAGTACGTGGTCACCAACGTGACCTGTGGCTGCGGCAACACCTTCACCACCCGGAGCACCAAGACCAGCGGCGACATCCACGTCGAGATCTGCTCGAACTGCCACCCGTTCTACACCGGCAAGCAGAAGATCCTCGACACCGGTGGCCGGGTCGCGCGCTTCGAGGCCCGCTACGGCAAGCGGCAGAAGAAGGCCGACGCCAAGTAGCTTCACCGACGGCGCCCACCCGCACTGCGGGTGGGCGCCGTTTTCGCGCCAGCCCCTCTCCGGAAGAAGGACAGACCGTGGATTCGAGCTCGTTGCGCGGGCTGCTCGACGAGTACGCCGAGCTGGAACAGCAGCTCGCGGACCCGTCGGTGCACGCCGACCAGGGCCGGGCGCGCAAGCTCGGCCGCCGCTACGCCGAACTCACCCCGGTGGTGCGGGCGATCGGTGAGCTGGAGACCGCCAGGGACGACTTGGAGGCCGCCCGTGAGCTGGCCGAGGACCCGGCGTTCGCGGCCGAGGCCGAGGAGCTGGCCGCGCGCATCCCGGCGCTGGAGGCGCGGCTGACCGAGCTGCTGCTGCCGCGCGACCCCCACGACGGCTCCGACGTGGTGATGGAGATCAAGTCGGGGGAGGGTGGCGAGGAGTCCGCGTTGTTCGCGGGCGACCTGCTGCGCATGTACCTGCGGTACGCCGAGCGGCACGGCTGGAAGGCCGAGGTGCTCGACTCGGTGGACTCCGACCTCGGCGGCTTCAAGGACGCCACGGTGTCCATCAAGAGCAAGGGCGCCGAGGCCGACGGCGTGTGGGCCCGGCTGAAGTTCGAGGGCGGGGTGCACCGCGTGCAGCGCGTGCCGGCGACCGAGTCGCAGGGCCGCATCCACACCTCCGCGGCCGGCGTGCTGATCTACCCGGAGCCGGAGGAGGTCGAGGTCGAGATCGACCCGAACGACCTGCGGATCGACGTGTTCCGCTCGTCCGGCCCCGGTGGGCAGAGCGTGAACACCACCGACTCGGCGGTGCGCATCACCCACCTGCCGACCGGCATCGTGGTCTCCTGCCAGAACGAGAAGTCGCAGATCCAGAACCGCGCGCGGGCGCTGCAGGTGCTGCAGGCGCGGCTGCAGGCGATCGCCGAGGAGGAGGCCGCGGCCAAGGCCTCGGACGCCCGCCGCTCGCAGGTGCGCACGGTGGACCGGTCCGAGCGGGTGCGCACCTACAACTTCCCGGAGAACCGGATTTCCGACCACCGGGTGAACTACAAGGCGTACAACCTCGACCAGGTGCTCGACGGTGAACTGGACGGCGTGCTCGACGCCCTCCGCGCCGCCGACCGAGACGAACGGCTGGCCGCCCACACCGGCTAACGAATCTTTTCCCGTTGTCGATCGAAGAAGTGCGTAGATCGACGAGGGGGACAAGTGCAGACCGATCAGTACGGCCGGACCATCCTGCCGGAAAGACCCGCGCCGAAGCGGCGGGGCCGGGCCGGGTTGCTCGTGCTGGCGGTGGTCCTGGTGGCCGCCGCCGCGGTGGGCAGCTACTTCGCGCGGGCGGCCCGCGAGCCGCTGCCGGTGGGCACCAACGCCGACCTGGCGCAGGCGCTGTGGTCGCTGGACAAGAGCCGCCCGTTCCTCGGCACCCCGGCGCAGGACTGGGCCGAGGGCGAGGCGGCGCTCAAGCTGCCCGAGCCCGTCGCCACCGGTGGGTTCACCGCCAAGCAGGTGGGAACCGCGCTGGGCAAGGTGAAGGAGTTCCTGGTCGCGGGCCGGGTGAACCGGCAGGTGCTGACCGGGGCCGACCTGGAGCCGCTGTACGCGCCGCTCGCGCCCAGCTCCCGTGAACTGGTGCGAGACCAGCTCCGCGAGCCGACGTGGCCGGACTCCTACGCCACCAAGGTCGCACCCGGTTTCCGGTTGCTGCCCGCCGAGCCGAAGATCAACGGCACCATCCGCGTCGAGCCGGGCGCGCAGCGGGGCGAGCTGCTGGTCAAGACGAACCTGGTGTTCTCCTACGCCTTCGACATCGACGACCCGAGCCAGGCGTCGGCGCCGCTGGACGTGGTCACCGGCGCCCGGTGGGACCTCGACTTCACCTACCGGGACGGCACCGGCTGGGCCGCCGAGGACCGCGGCCTCGCCGCCCCGGTGGGCCAGGGGTACACCTATTCGATCGCCTGCGCGCCCGCCAGGCAGGGGCTGCTGGCCCCCGCCTACAGCGATCGCACGGTGAGCACCACCGGTGGGGTGGCGAAGCGGCCGACGGAGTACTTCGACCCGGCCGCTCCGATCACCGGCGAGGAGAGCTGCTAGCGCATGGCTCCGGCGAACGCGGCCATGCGTTCTTCGTAGCCGTCGTCCTGGCCGAACCAGACGGCCAGGAACTCCGCGCCCGCCTCACGCAGGGCCCGGGCGCGGTCCACCGTCGGTTCCAGCCCGTCCCAGGAAATGCGCGTGCCCACCCGGATCGGCCGATCAGCGTGTTCACGCAGCCTCGCCACCTGCCCGGCGAATTCGGCCGGATCGGCGGCGATGCTCTGCCATTCGTCGGCCACCCGTGCCACCCGGCGCAGGGCGGCATCGCTGATTCCGCCGACCATCAACCGCACGTTCCCGCGTGGTCGCGGCTCGAACACACCACCGTCGAAACCGTAGAACCGGCCCTCGAAAGAACGCGCACCGGAGAACAACGCGCGCATCAGGTCGATGGCCTCGTCCGTCCGCGCCCCGCGCGTGGTGAAGTCCGAGCCGACGTTCTCGAACTCCTTGCGGTCCCAGCCGACCCCGAGGCCGAGCGTGAGCCGTTCACCGGAGAGCCGGTCCAGCGTGGCGACCTGCTTGGCCAGCGAGAACGGCTCACGCAGCGGCAGCACCAGCACCGAGGTGCCGAGCCGGATCCGGCTGGTCCGGGCGGCCAGGTGGGACAGCGTGATCAACGGCTCGTACACACCGCCGTAGAAACTGCCGTACTCCTCCGGCGGCAACACGTGGTCGGGCAACCAGGCCGTGTGATAACCGAGTTCCTCGGCCCGCACGGCGATTTCGGCTGGCCTGCCCGGTTCCATTTCCGGCGACTCGTTCGGCAGCACCACTTGGAGGTCCATTGATCAACCAATCTCGGAAAGGAACTTCTGGATCAATTCCAGCCATTTTTCGCGTGCTTCGGCACCAATGTTGTGCCCCGCGTCGACTTCGGCGAGGCGGGCGCCGGGGATTCCGGCGGCCAGCTCGGCCGACAGCGCGGGGGAGGCCAGGCCGTCCGCGAGGGTGGCGATCACCAGCGTGGGCACCGCGATCCCGGCCAGTTCGGCGCGGGTGTCCACCGAGGACACCAGGTCGACGTGCTCCGGGGAGCCCGCGGGGATGAAGGCGGTGAGGTCGTCGAGCGCGGCGTCCAGTTCGGCCGGGCTCAGCGCGTTCAGCGCCCGTTCGCCGGTGCCCATCAGCATCAGGTACTTCGCCAGGAGGCGGCGGTCGCCGGCGTCCAGCAGCCCGCGCCACACCTCGGCGGCCAGCCGGAGCTTGTTGCCGGGGTGGCTGAAGCCCGAGGTGAGGATCAGCCCGGTGACCCGGTCCGGGTGCCGCGTGGTGGCCCGCACGGCGACGCCGGTGCCGAGCGAGTAACCGAGCACGGTGAACCGCTCCACCCCCGCGTCCACCGCGGTGCGGACCAGTTCGTCGGCCACGGCGTCCAGGTCGAGCGGGGTCTCGCTGCGCGGGGTGGCGCCGGAACCGGGGTAGTCCGGCCCGACCACGGTGTGCGTGCGGGCCAGTTCGTCGACGATCGTGCCGAAGTTGCCTTCGATGCTGCCCCCACCGCCGTGGGCCAGCAGCAGGCCGGGGCCCGAACCCCGGACCAGGTGCGCGAAATGTTCAGCCATGCGGTGACGTTAAGCACTCACATCGATGTCAGGGTCAAGCTCACGTGGGGTGGATCTCAATGCTGATCGGGGAACTGTCGGCCCGGACCGGGGTCAGCCAGCGCATGCTCCGCTACTACGAGCAGCAGGGCCTGCTCACCGCGCACCGCGACCCGAACGGCTACCGCCGCTACGACGCGGACTCGGTGACCACCGTGCGCCACATCCGGAAGCTGCTGGAGCTGGGGCTGACCACCGAGGTGATCGCCGAGGTGCTGCCCTGCGCGATCGAGGACCTCGACCGGCTCGACCTGTGCCCGGCGCTGGTGAAGACGCTGCGCCAGGAGCTGGCCGAGCTGGACGCGCGGATCGACACGCTGCGGCGCAACCGCGGTGCGCTCGCCGGATACCTGCCCGCGGTGTGACAGGCTGGCCACCGTGAAGCGGCAACCCCTCCGGCTGGCGATCATCGAAGCGGTAAGGATCCTCGAACGCGCCGGGGTCGCCTCCCCGCGCACCGACGCCGAACTGATCGCGGCCCACGTGCTCGGCGTCGAGCGCTCCCGGCTGCCGCTGGTGCCGCTGGTCGACCCGCCGGTGGTGGAGGCCATCGGGCAGCTGGTGCACCAGCGCGCCAAGCGGGTCCCGCTGCAGCACCTGACCGGCTGGGCGCCGATGGGCCGGATCACCGTGGACGTCGGCGCCGGGGTCTTCGTGCCGCGGCCGGAGACCGAGCTGCTGCTGGAGTGGGGACTCTCGGTGCTCGACGGCCGGGAGTTCCCGGTGGTGGTCGACCTGTGCACCGGTTCGGGCGCGCTGGCGCTGGCCGTGGCGCACGAGCGGCCGGACGCCGTGGTCTACGCCGTCGACGTCGATCCGCAGGCGCTGGCCTGGGCGCGGCACAACGCCGAAGCCAGGGCGGCGGCCGGTGACACCGCGATCCGGCTGTACTCCGGGGACATCGCCGACGGCAGCATGTTCGCCGAACTCGACGGCCTGGTCGACCTGGTGCTGTGCAACCCGCCGTACGTGCCGCCGAGCACCGACGTGCCGCCGGAGGTGGCCGACTTCGACCCGCCGCAGGCCGTCTTCGCCCAGGAGGGCGGCCTCGAGGTGATCCGGTACGCCGTGGCCGCGGGTGCCCGCCTGCTCAAACCGACCGGTGGCCTGGCCATCGAGCACGACGAGACGCACGGCGCGGTGGTGCCCGAGCTGATCGCCGCGCGGCGCGTGCTGACCGACGTCCGGTGCCACGACGACCTCACCGGGCGTCCCAGGTTCACCACCGCCCGTCGCGGCTGAGGGGGCGCAGTAGGCTGCGGGCATGAGCGCGGTGTACGACTGCAGCCAACCCGATTCCCGAGCCGACGGCCTGACCGCGGCGGCCGGCGCGGTCCGCTCCAGCAGGCTGGTGGTGCTGCCGACCGACACGGTCTACGGCATCGGCGCCGACGCCTTCGACGCGGCCGCCGTGCAGTCCCTGCTGCGGGCCAAGCACCGCGGCCCGGACATGCCGGTCGGCGTGCTGGTCGGCTCCTGGTCCACTGTGGACGGCTTGGTGCTCGGCGTGCCCCCGCAGGGAAGGGCGCTGATCGAGGCGTTCTGGCCGGGCGATTTGTCCATTGTGCTCCCGCACGCGCCGAGCCTGCAGTGGGACCTCGGCACCACCCGCGGCACGGTGATGCTGCGCATGCCGCTGCACCCGGTGGCGCTGGAACTGCTGCGCGAGGTCGGGCCGATGGCGGTCTCCAGCGCCAACGTCTCCGGGCAGCCGCCCGCCGCGACCGCGCAGCAGGCCCAGGAGCAGCTCGGCGACTCGGTGGCGGTCTACCTCGACGGCGGCCCCAGCGGTGAGCCCGTGCCGTCGACCATCGTCGACCTCACCGGCGACCAGCCGCTCGTGCTGCGCGAGGGCGCGGTCCGCGTGGACGCGGTGTCCGAAGTGCTCGGCGTCCCCGTGCAGACCGCCTGAACCCGAGAGAACTCCCCGTGCCCCCCACGATCACCCAAGGTCTGCCGATCCGCGAGTACCTGCTCGTCGGGCTCACCGCGGCGGCGCTGACGTTCCTGCTGACCGGTGTGGTGCGCCGGTTCGCGATCAAGATCGGCGCGGTGGCCAATCCCCGCGCCCGCGACGTGCACGTCATCCCGATTCCCCGGATGGGCGGGCTGGCGATGTACTTCGGCGTGGTCGGCGGCATGGCGCTGGCCCACCAGCTGCCGGTGCTGCGGCGGGCCTTCGAGTACTCGCTGGACCCGGTCGGCGTGCTGATCGGCGGCGGGCTGATCGTGCTGATCGGCGCGCTGGACGACCGGATCGAGCTGGACGCCTGGACCAAGCTGGCCGGTCAGGTGATGTGCGCCGGGCTGCTGGTGCTGTTCGGCCTGCAGTGGGTGTCGTTCTGGGTGCCGTGGGGCGAGGGCGACGGGCTCGGCTCGGTGCTGGTGCTGGACAAGAACCAGGGCGGCCTGCTCGCGGTGTTCCTGGTGGTGCTGATGGTCAACGCGATGAACTTCGTGGACGGCCTGGACGGCCTGGCCGCCGGGCTCGGTCTCATCGCCGCCGCGGCCACCTGCGCGTTCTCCCTCGGCGTGCTGCACGACACCGGCGGCGACGTGGGCAGCTACCCGCCCGCGCTGATCGCCGCCGCGCTGGCCGGGGCCTGCCTGGGTTTCCTGCCGCACAACTTCCAGCCCGCGAAGATCTTCATGGGCGACTCCGGTTCGATGCTGATCGGGCTGATGCTGGCCGCCGCGAGCACCTCGGCTTCGGGCAAGATCCCGTACTCGCAGGTGGACCCGACCGACACGCTGGCGCTGCTGTCGCCGCTGCTGGTGGTGGCCGCGGTGCTGTTCGTGCCGCTGCTGGACCTGCTGCTGGCGGTGGTCCGCCGGACGCGTCGCGGGGAGAGCCCGTTCGCCGCGGACAAGATGCACCTGCACCACCGCCTGCTGGAAATCGGCCACTCGCAGCGCCGCGCGGTCATGCTCATCTACTTGTGGGCGGGCGTGCTGGCCTTCGGGGTGGTCTCGGTGACGCTGTTCGACACGGCTGCGGTGTTCTGGTTGGTGGGTGCGGGGTTGCTGCTGGCGATCCTGGTCTCGGCGGTACCGCGGTTGCGGGCCCGGCAGCGGGTTTAGCGGCTTCCGCCGGAGCGACTGCTCGTTGCCCGTGTTGGTGGGGCGCTGGTGTGGTGGCGGTTTCGGTCAGCGGGTTCGGGGGGTGTTCGCTGGGGGAGCTGTGGCGGCTCGCTGCTCGTGTTGGCGGCGCTGGTGTGGTGGCGGTTTCGGTCAGCGGGTCCAGGGGTGGTCGCTCGGGGTTGTGTCGGCTCGTTGCCCGTGTTGGTGGGGCGCTGGTGTGGTGGCGGTCTTGATCAGCGGGTTCGGGGGGTGTTCGCTGGGGGAGCTGTGGCGGCTCGCTGCTCGTGTTGGCGGCGCTGGTGTGGTGCGGTCTCGATCAGCGGGTTCGGGGCGTTCGCTCGTGGTGACTGGGCGGCGGTGTGCTCGTTCGTGGCCCGGTGTGCAGGCTTCCGGTGCCCTCGATGCGGCTGCGGTGTGCTGGTTGGGGTGTCCAGCCGTGTCGGCCGCAGCGACGCCGGCGAAAACCGGGCCGATGCGATCGGCTCGGGTTCGATTCCACTCAGCCGATCACCCGGTGAACAATGGGTGAAATGCTTCGATCGCGACCACTCGCGGCGAGCCGGAATCGCCCGGTTCTACACTGCGGGGGTGAGCGACACCGAAGCGACCGAGTCCGCGACCGCCGCCGAGAAGCCGGACCCGCACGCCGAAGCCGTGCTCAAGCTGGCCGGGGCGATGCAGCGGGACATGCTGGTCGCCGGTGGGGCGGTGGTGGCCGTCGCGGTGGTCGCGGCGACCATCTGGCAGGGGCTGCCGGGCCTGGTCAGCGCCCTGGTCGGCGGGGTGATCGCCCTGCTGTCGGCGCTCGGCACCATCATGATGATGCGCAAGACCGCGAACCTGCCGCCGACCTTCGTGCTGGTGTTCGCCCTCGGTGGTTACGCGGTGAAGTTGTTCGTCCTCTTCGGGGTGATGTTCGCCCTGCGTTACGTGACGTACCTGCACGACCTGTCGGTGGGCCTCACCATGATCGCGGTCATCCTGGTCGCCGCCATCGCCGAGATGCGGGCGTTCAAGCGGACCAAGATCCCGACGATCATCCCCGCCTGACCCACCCCGCCGGAACGCCCTGCTCAAGCCGCTGACCGGCGCTTAGGAGTACGGGCGTACGGCACCGTTCCACCGACTGGTATCGTCCGCGCATGGAGGCGGCGCTCAGGCCGTTCTCCCGGGTCAAAGCCCCGGAACGCGAAGAGGCGCACCAGTCGTACCGCTCCTCTGCCCACCGCGCCCGGCTGGCTGAATCCGGGAAGTCAGGCCCTGAACTACCCACAGTGGTATCCGCCTCCGGGTGCCCGATCCGTGTCGGGTACGTTAAGTCCAGATCGTGACGATTCCCCCGGCGGAGTGAACGCCGGCCGGGAGAACCGGAAGGAGCCCAGTTGGGCGCGCTGGTACTAGCCGAGGGTGGCGAGTTCGTCGCCCCGGGTGCGAAGGACTTCGACCTCGGCCCGATCTTCGGCGAGGGCACATTTCTCACCAAGCCGATGCTGCTGGTCATCCTTTCGGTGATCATCATCGCGGGCTTCTTCATCGCCTCCTCCAGGAAGCTGAAGATCGTCCCCGGCAAGGGCCAGTTCATCGCCGAGTCGCTCTACGACTTCGGGCGGAACAACATCGCCCGCGAGCAGATCGGCTCCAAGGACTTCAAGCCGTACGTGCCGCTGATCCTGTCGATCTTCACCTTCATCCTGGTGAACAACATCTTCGGCATCATCCCGGTGGTGCAGTTCCCGACGATGGCGCACTTCGGGTTCCCGCTGGCGATCTCGGTGCTCGTGGTCTACCCGATCTACAACTACGTGGGCATCAAGCGCCACGGATTCGCCGGCTACATCAAGAACCAGGTGGTCCCGCCCGGCGCGCCCTGGTTCGTGCTGCCGCTGCTGATCCCGATCGAGTTCTTGTCGAAGTTCATCCTGCAGCCTGCCACGCTGGCCCTCCGTGTTTTCGCGGCCATGTTCTCGGGCCACCTGCTGCTGCTGGTCTTCACCCTCGGTGGCGAGTACCTGCTGCTCGAAGCGGGCGGCGGCGTCTTCCCGGTGTTCTCGGTGTTCGGGTTCGGCATGGCCATCGCCATGACCTTCCTGGAAGCCCTGATCCAGGTCCTGCAGGCGTACATCTTCGCCCTGCTCTCGGCCAACTACATCGGCGCGGCGCTGTCCGCCGACCACTGAAAAAGAAGAAACACACAAGCCCCCGATCCGCGCACCTGCGGACCGAGTGAAAGGGAAAACGCAAGTGAGCAACATGGTTCTCGCTCAGGCCGCCGAAGCCGCCGTCGACATCAACCCGGGTCTCGCGGCCATCGGTTACGGCCTGGGCGCCATCGGCCCCGGTATCGGTGTGGGTCTGATCTTCTCCGCCGTCATCAACGGCACCGCCCGTCAGCCCGAGGCCCAGGGCAAGCTGCTCGGCCTCGCGTGGACCACCTTCGCCATCGTCGAGGTGCTGGCGCTGATCGGCATCGTTATGTACTTCCTCGCGGCGGGCTGATCCTTTCTCTCGACGCGTAAGGAGACGCTGTGCTGAACACCCAGATGGTGCTGGCGGCGGAGGGGCCCAACCCCATCGTCCCGCACCCGTCGGAGATCATCCTCGGCCTCATCGCGTTCCTGATCCTGCTGTTCCTGCTCCGCAAGTACGCGGTGCCCCGCTTCGAGAAGCTCTACGAAGAGCGGACGGCGAAGATCGAGGGCGGGATCGAGAAGGCGGAAAAGGCCCAGGCCGAGGCCGAAGAGGCGCTCGAGCAGTACAAGGCGCAGCTGGCCGAAGCCCGGTCCGAGGCCGCGAAGATCCGTGACGACGCGCGGCTGGAAGCCGAGCAGATCAAGGCGGAGCTGCGGGCCGAAGCCGAAGCCGAGCAGCGCCGGATCGTGCAGCAGGGCGAGTCCCAGCTGCAGGCGCAGAAGGCGCAGATCATCGCCGAGCTGCGGTCCGAACTCGGCCGCAACGCGGTCGAGCTGGCCAGCCGGATCGTCGGTGAGTCGCTGGAAGAAGAAGCGCGCCGCCGCGGGACGGTCGACAGGTTCCTCGCCGAACTCGATGCCAACGGTGTGGCCGGAGCCAGGAAGTAGAGACGCATGACGCTGCATGCTGCGAGCCGGGAGGCTCTGGGCCTCGCCGAGACCCGTCTCGGCGAGGTCCTCGGTGAGGCGGGCACCGACCCGTCAGCTGTCGGCGAGGAACTGCTCGCCGTGGTGGCACTGCTCGACCGCGAGCTGGGCCTGCGCCGGGCGGTCGCGGACGGTTCCGCCGCGCCCGAGGCGCGCCAGGGCCTGGTCCGCCGCCTGCTCGAGAGCAAGGTCAGCGCGCCGACCCTGTCGGTGCTCGACGAGGTGGCGGGCAACCGCTGGTCCAGCCCGCGGGAACTGACCGACGGGCTCGAATCGCTCGGCCGGTCCGCGCTGCTGACCAGCGCGGAGCAGGCCGGGAACATCGACACGGTCGAGGACCAGCTGTTCCGGATTTCGCGGATCGTGTCCGGCCAGCCGGAACTCGAGCGCGCGCTGGCCGAGCAGACCGCACCCGCCGAAGCCAAGCGCACCCTGGTCCGCTCGCTGTTCGCGGACAAGGTGGACCCGGTGGTCCAGCTGCTGGCCGAGCAGGTCGTGCTGCGCAACAGGGGCCGGGGCGTCAGCTTCGGGCTGGACGCGCTGGTGGCACTGGCGGCCGAGCGGCGCGAGCGCTCGGTGGCCTACGTGACCAGCGCGAGCGAGCTGACCGACGAGCAGCAGAACCTGCTGGCCGAGAAGCTGCAGCGGATCTACTCCCGGCCGATCGCCCTGCACGTCGAGGTGGACGCGTCCCTGATCGGGGGCCTGAAGGTCCGCATCGGCGACGAGGTCATCGACGGCACGGCCGCGGGCAGGCTGGACGCGCTGCGGCGCCAGCTGGCCTAGCCACGGCACAACTACTTTGCACACTGGCAAGAACGAAGCGAGAGCGGGAACGGACATGGCGGAGCTGACGATCTCCTCGGGTGAGATCGCCCACGCGATCGAGAACTACGTCTCGAGTTACGCCCCGGACGTAAGCCGGGAAGAGGTCGGCGTCGTCGTAGACGCTGGTGACGGTATCGCCCACGTCGAGGGCCTGCCCTCGACCATGGCGAACGAGCTGCTCGAGTTCCCCGGCGGGGTGCTCGGCGTGGCGCTGAACCTGGACGCGCGGCAGATCGGTGTCGCCATCCTCGGTGACTCGGAGTCGGTCGAAGAGGGCCAGCAGGTCAAGCGGACCGGCCAGGTGCTGTCGGTCCCGGTGGGCGAGGGCTACCTCGGCCGCGTGGTCGACCCGCTGGGCAAGCCGATCGACGGCCTCGGCGACATCGAGACCACCGAGCGCCGCCCGCTGGAGCTCAAGGCCGCTTCGGTGGTCGAGCGCCAGCCGGTGAAGGAGCCGCTGCAGACCGGCATCACCGCGATCGACTCGATGACCCCGATCGGCCGCGGTCAGCGCCAGCTGATCATCGGCGACCGCAAGACCGGCAAGACCGCGGTCTGCGTGGACACGATCATCAACCAGAAGGCCAACTGGGAGACCGGCGACCCGAAGCAGCAGGTGCGCTGCATCTACGTCGCGGTCGGCCAGAAGGGCTCCACCATCGCGTCGGTGAAGAAGTCCCTCGAAGAGGCGGGCGCGATGGAGTACACCACCATCGTCGCCGCCCCGGCCTCGGACTCGGCCGGCTTCAAGTGGATCGCGCCGTACACCGGTTCCGCGATCGGCCAGCACTGGATGTACCAGGGCAAGCACGTCCTCATCGTCTTCGACGACCTGTCCAAGCAGGCGGACGCCTACCGCGCCCTGTCGCTGCTGCTGCGCCGCCCGCCGGGCCGCGAGGCGTTCCCCGGCGACGTCTTCTACTTGCACTCGCGGCTGCTCGAGCGGTGCGCGAAGCTCTCGGACGAGCTGGGTGCCGGTTCGCTGACCGGTCTCCCGATCATCGAGACCAAGGCGAACGACGTGTCGGCCTACATCCCGACCAACGTCATCTCGATCACCGACGGCCAGTGCTTCTTCCAGTCGGACCTGTTCAACGCGGGTCAGCGGCCGGCGGTCGACGTGACCATCTCGGTGTCCCGGGTGGGTGGTTCGGCGCAGATCAAGGCGATGCGCAAGGTCTCCGGTTCGCTGCGCATCGACCTGTCGCAGTACCAGGAGCTGAAGGCGTTCTCCGCCCTCGCCTCCGACCTGGACGCGGCGTCGAAGGCCCAGCTGGACCGCGGCGAGAAGCTGTACGAGCTGCTCAAGCAGCCGCAGTACTCGCCGATCCCGGCCGAGGAGCAGGTCGCCATCGTGCACCTGGGCACCAACGGCCACTACGACTCGGTGCCCACCGAGGACGTGCGCCGGTTCAACACCGAATTCATGGACTCGCTCCGCCGCAAGCACGGTGAGGTCCTCGGCCGCATCCGCGACACCAAGCAGTTCGAGGACGCGGACGCCGCGGAACTCGTCGAGGCGATCGAGGAGTTCAAGAAGGGCTTCACCACCTCCGAGGGCCACACCCTGGGAGAGGTCGAGGCGGAAGCGATGGACGCCGACAAGGTCGGGCAGGAGACCGTGAAGGTCAACAAGCCCGCCCCGAAGAAGTAGAGCGCCATGGCCGCACAGCTACGCGAACTGCGGTCGCGCATCCGCGCGACCAAGTCGATCGGGAAGATCACCAAGGCGATGGAGCTCATCGCCACCTCGCGCATCACCAAGGCGCAGGCCCGGGTGGCCGCTTCCCGTCCGTACGCGGAGGAGATCACCAACGTGCTCTCCGCGCTGGCGGGCGGGGCGGCCAACCTCGACCACCCGATGTTGGTCGAGCGGGAGAACCCGCGGCGGGCGGCCGTGCTGATCGTGACCAGTGACAAGGGCCTCTGCGGTGCGTACAACGCCAACGTGCTGCGTGCCGCCGAGGAACTGCTGTCGCTGCTGCGCTCGGAGGGCAAGACCCCCCAGGTCTACGTGATCGGTGCCAAGGGGCTGAACTACTTCCGCTTCCGCGACCGCGAGGTCGCCGACAGCTGGACCGGGTTCAGCCAGCAGCCTCGCTTCGAGAACGCCAAGCCCGCCGCGGAGACGCTGGTCGAGGCGTTCCTGGCCGGCGCGGACAACGAGGGCGAAGGCCCCGGTCCCGACGGGGTGCTCGGCGTGGACGAGATCCACGTGGTCTACACCGAGTTCCACTCGATGCTGACCCAGAAGCCGGTCGCCAAGCGGGTCGCCCCGCTCGAGGTCGAGTACACCGAGGAAGGGCAGGAGGCCCCCAGCGGGCTCCAGTCCTCCTACGAGTTCGAGCCGAGCGCGGACAGGCTGCTCGCCGCCCTGCTGCCGAAGTACATCAACACGCGGATCTTCGCGGCGTTGCTGGAGTCGGCGGCCTCGGAGCTGGCCGCGAAGCGGACCGCGATGAAGTCGGCCTCGGACAACGCGACCGAACTGGTGGACTCGCTCACCCGGGAAGCGAACCAGGCGCGCCAGGCGCAGATCACCCAGGAGATCAGCGAAATCGTCGGTGGCGCTGACGCGCTCGCCGGAGTGGGAAGTGATGATTGATGACTACGACTGAATCCGCTGCCGCCAAGGGCAGGATCGTCTCGGTGACCGGTCCGGTCGTCGACGTCGAATTCCCCCGCGGTGCCGTTCCCGACCAGTTCAACGCGCTGACCGTCGAGATCGAGTTCGAGCAGCTGCGCAAGACGGTGACCCTCGAGGTCGCCAGCCACCTCGGTGACAACCTCGTGCGCACCATTTCGCTCCAGCCGCAGGACGGCCTGGTGCGGGGGGCCGAGGTGACCGACACCGGTGGCCCGATCACCGTGCCGGTGGGCGACAAGGTCAAGGGCCACGTCTACAACGCGCTCGGCGAGTGCCTCGACGAGCCGGGCTACGGCGCCGAGCTGGAGCGGTGGGGCATCCACCGCAAGCCGCCGGCGTTCGACCAGCTCGAGGGCAAGACCGAGATGCTGGAGACCGGCCTCAAGGTCGTCGACCTGCTCACCCCGTACGTGCAGGGTGGCAAGATCGGCCTGTTCGGCGGTGCCGGCGTCGGCAAGACGGTGCTGATCAAGGAGATGATCACCCGTGTCGCCAGGAACTTCGGTGGTACGTCGGTGTTCGCCGGGGTCGGCGAGCGCACCCGTGAGGGCAACGACCTGTTCCTGGAGATGAGCGAGGACGGCGTCATCAACGACACCGCGCTCGTGTTCGGCCAGATGGACGAGCCGCCGGGCACCCGCATGCGGGTCGCGCTGTCCGCGCTGACCATGGCGGAGTACTTCCGCGATGTGCAGAACCAGGACGTGCTGCTGTTCATCGACAACATCTTCCGGTTCACCCAGGCCGGTTCCGAGGTCTCCACCCTGCTGGGCCGGATGCCTTCGGCGGTGGGTTACCAGCCGACGCTGGCCGACGAGATGGGTGAGTTGCAGGAGCGGATCACCTCGACCCGTGGCCGCTCGATCACCTCGATGCAGGCGATCTACGTGCCGGCGGACGACTACACCGACCCGGCCCCGGCGACCACCTTCGCCCACCTGGACGCCACCACCGAGCTTTCGCGGTCGGTGTTCCAGAAGGGCATCTTCCCGGCGGTGGACCCGCTGGCGTCGACCTCGACGATCCTCGACCCGGCGATCGTCGGCGAGGAGCACTACCGGGTGGCCTCCGAGGTCATCGCGATCCTGCAGAAGTACAAGGAGCTGCAGGACATCATCGCGATCCTCGGTATGGACGAGCTGTCCGAGGAGGACAAGCTCACGGTGAACCGGGCGCGCCGCATCGAGCGCTTCCTGTCGCAGAACATGCTGGTCGCCGAGCAGTTCACCGGGCAGCCGGGCTCCACCGTGCCGCTGGCCGAGACCATCGAGGCCTTCGACAAGATCACCAAGGGTGACTTCGACAGCTACCCCGAGCAGGCGTTCCTCGGTATCGGTGGGCTCGAGGACCTCGAGAAGAAGTACCGCGAGATCACCAAGAAGTAGTTCTCGCTCGACGGCGGGGCTGGGTGTCCTCTGTGGACTCCGGCCCCGCCTTCTGGTAGTGGGCCCGGCGCGCGGCGAGCCTGCTATTACACTCAACTACAAGCGCGCCCGATGTGAAGGAGAGCCACGTGGCTGAGATGTCCGTTGAGCTTGTCGCGGTCGAGCGTCGCCTCTGGTCGGGCCAGGCCACCTTCGTGGTCGCCCAGACCACCGAGGGTGAGATCGGCGTCATGCCGGGCCACGAGCCGGTGCTCGGCCAGCTGGTCGAGGGCGGCGTGGTCAAGGTGAACACCACCGACGGTGAGACCTTCGTCGCCGCGGTGCACGGCGGTTTCCTGTCCGTCACGGCCACCGCGGTGATCATCCTCGCGGAGTCCGCCGAGCTGGCCGACGAGATCGACGTGGCCGAAGCCAGGACCGCGCTCCAGCAGGCCGGCGACGAGGCCGAGCGGGCGAGGGCCCAGGCGAGGCTGCGGGCGGCCGGGCAGACGGCCTGAGCGAGCGGGCGAGAGCGGGAGCCGGCCATGGACGCGAGTTTGATCGTTCTGTGGCTCCTGCTGGCCCTGCTGCTGGTCGCGGTCTGGTACGCGCTGCGGTGGGTCCGGATGCGGCGCGGTGGCGGCGTGAGCGTCGCCCTGCGCTGGCGGCCCGATGACAGCCGGGAGAGCTGGCACCTGGGCATCGGCCGGTACGAGGGCGAGGAGTTCGTCTGGTACCGGGTGTGGAGCCTGCGGCTGAAGCCGGACCGGGTGTACCGGCGTGAGCACCTGGAGATCGCCGACCGGCGGGATCCGGAGGGCTACGAGTCCTACGCCGTGCCCGCCGGTTCGAAGGTGCTCCGCTGCGAATCCGGCGGCAAGAACCCGATCGAGATCGCCATGGGCCCCGGCGCCCTGACCGGCTTCCTGTCGTGGCTGGAATCCGCCCCGCCCGGCCGCCGGGTCCACTGGGGCTGAGGGGCCGGTTCCCGGGGCGCCTCCCGCCCCGGAAGCCCGGTGTTCAGGTGCGGTCGCCGCCCGGGGTCCACAGGACGTCGCCGTCCGGGTTGGCCAGGCGGGCCAGGATGAACAGCAGGTCGGACAGGCGGTTCAGGTACTTCACCGCCACCTCGTTCGTGGTGTCCGGTTCGGCTTCGACCAGTGCCCAGCCCGAGCGCTCCGCCCGCCGCGAGACCGTGCGCGCCTGGTGCAGGAACGCCGCGCCGGGGGTGCCGCCGGGCAGGATGAACGAGGTCAGCTTCGGCAACCGCTCGTTGAACCGGTCGCACCACCCCTCCAGCCGCTCCACGTACGCGGGGGTGATCCGCAGCGGCGGGTACGGCGGGTCCTCGACCACCGGGGCGCACAGGTCGGCGCCCACGTCGAACAGGTCGTTCTGCACCGAGCGCAGCACCTCGGTGAGCTCGTCCGGCAGACCACCGACGGCGATCGCCAGGCCCAGCACCGAATTCGTCTCGTCGACGTCGGCGTAGGCCCCCAGGCGCGCCGATGTCTTCGGCACGCGGGAGCCGTCACCGAGCGCGGTGGTGCCGTTGTCGCCGACCCTGGTGTAGACGCGGTTGATCCGTACAGGCATACCGCCGAGGCTAGTCGCTGGCGGCCGCCCCGGCCCGGAAGCGTTGGGCGGTGAAGGCCGGATCGGCCGGGCTCCGCGCTCAGTCAGGCCGCGGCTGACTCCTCGGCAGACGCACCCCTGGTCGGTCGGCGGGGCAGGAACCGCGACCAGCGGTCCTCGGCGGTGGTTCCCGGCCGACGTCTGCCCGTGAGGTGGGCGTCGGTCGGGCGTTGCCCGGCCAGTTCTCGGCGGCTGCTGTGTGGCCCGGAAGTATTGGGTGGTGGAGACCGGATCGGTCGGCGGGCAGGAGTCGTGACCAGCCGTCTTCGGCGGTGGTTCCTAGCCGACGTCTGCCCGTGAGGTGGGCGTCGGTCGGGCGTTGCCCGGCCAGTCGTCGGCGACCGCCCCGGCCCGGAACCCGGGACCGCTCCAGGCAGGACCCGTCCACCGGGCCTCCTTGTGCGGCGGGCATTATTGGCGCTCATGAGCGAGCACTTCGACGTCCATGGCGGCGCCCGGCTGGTCGGTGAGGTCGATGTGGTGGGGGCGAAGAACAGCGTCCTCAAGCTGATGGCCGCGGCCCTGCTGGCCGAGGGCACCACCACGATCACCAACTGCCCGCAGATCCTCGACGTGCCGCTGATGGCGGACGTGCTGCGCAGCGTGGGCTGCGAGGTCGAGCTGGACGGCGGCACCGTGCGCATCACCACCCCCGCCGAGCTGTCGCACCGCGCCGACTCGGCCGCGATGGGCAAGCTGCGGGCCTCGGTCTGCGTGCTGGGCCCGCTGGTCGGCAGGCTGCGCAAGGCCGTGGTGGCGCTGCCCGGCGGTGACGCGATCGGCCAGCGGCCGCTGGACATGCACCAGAACGGCCTGCGCAAGCTCGGGGCCACCAGCACCATCGAGCACGGCTGCGTGGTCGCCGAGGCCGAGGGCCTGCACGGCGCGCAGATCTGGCTGGACTTCCCCAGCGTGGGCGCGACCGAGAACATCCTGATGGCGGCCGTGCTGGCCGAGGGCACCACGGTGATCGACAACGCCGCGCGCGAGCCGGAGCTGGTCGACATCTGCCAGATGCTCACCGAGATGGGCGCCAAGATCGAGGGCGCGGGCACCTCCACGCTGACCGTGCACGGCGTGACGCAGCTGCACCCGACCCAGCACGTGGTGATCGGTGACCGGATCGTCGGCGCCACCTGGGCCTTCGCCGCCGCGATGACCCGGGGTGACCTGACCGTGCGCGGGGTCAACCCGCACCACCTGGAACTGGTGCTGGACAAGCTGCGCCTGGCCGGCGCCGACGTGACCACCTTCGACGACAAGGGGTTCCGGATCGTGCAGGCCGAGCGGCCGACCGCGGTCGACTGGGTGACCCTGCCGTACCCGGGTTTCGCCACCGACCTGCAGCCGTTCGCGGTGGCGCTCTCCGCGGTGTCCGAGGGCACCTCGATGATCACCGAGAACGTCTACGAGGCGCGGTTCCGGTTCATCGAGGAGATGATGCGGCTGTCCGCCGACGCCCGCACCGACGGCCACCACGCCGTGGTCCGCGGGGTCGAGCGGCTCTCCAGCGCGCCGGTCTGGGCCTCCGACATCCGTGCCGGGGCCGGGCTGGTGCTGGCCGGGTTGTGCGCCGACAACGTCACCGAAGTCTGGGACGTCTTCCACATCGACCGCGGTTACCCGCATTTCGTGGAGAATCTGAACCGGCTGGGGGCCCGCATCGAGCGCGTCTCGGAGGTCCCCGACCGGGCCAAGTGATCCGCGAGGGAACGGGGAAACCTGATGGCGTCATTCACGATGACCGAGGAAGAGCGGGAGCGCTTCCTGGCCGGCGTCCACGTCGGGGTGGTGGCGGTGGAGCGGTCCGGCCGCGCGCCGCTGGCCGTGCCGATCTGGTACGGCTACGAACCCGGCGGTGAGGTGCTGCTGTGGACCGGGCCCGACACGGTCAAGGGCAAGCTGATCCGCGAGGCCGGCCGGTTCGCCCTCACCGCGCAGGTGGAGGAGTGGCCGTACCAGTACGTGACGGCCGAAGGGCCGGTCGTCGGCTTCGAAGTGCCCGCGCCCGCCGAGCCGGTCCGCGCGATCTCGATCCGCTACCTGGGGCCGGAGGAGGGGGAGAAGTTCTTCCAGGAGAACTTCAAGGCCGAGGAATCGGCGCTCATCCGCATGCGCCCGGAGCGCTGGCTGAGCACCGACTACCGCAAGGCCTGAGGCGGCTCAGGCTTCGGCGGCCAGCAGGGCGCCGAAGCCGAGCAGCGCGCCGCCGGTGACCGCGTCCAGCGTGCGGCGGACCCGGCGGCGCCGCAGCCACACCCGCACCCGGTGCACGAAGAACAGCAGCACCATCAGCCAGGCGAAGCCGAGCACGCCGACGGTGTAGGCGAGCAGCAGCGCGTCCAGCGTGGTGGTGACCGCCGGGTCGAGGAACTGCGGCAGCACCGACAGGTAGAGGATCAGCACCTTCGGATTGGTCACGTTGGACAGGAAGCCCTCGCGGAACCGGCGGAACCCGCGGGCGCCGCTCATCCCGTCCAGCGCCTGGTAGTCGCCCTTCCAGGCGCCACGCAGCGCCTGGAAGCCCAGGTAGCAGAGGTAGGCGACGCCGAGCCACTTGAGCGTGAGGAACAGCGGCTGGGAGTGCGCGATCACCGCGCCGAGGCCGAGCGCGGCGGCGCTGCCCTGGAGCAGGTTGCCGACGAGGATGCCGGAACTGGCCACCAGGCCGCCGCGGAACCCGCCGGCCACCGAGTTCTTCAGCACCACCATCGTGTCCGGCCCGGGGGCCAGCACGACCAGCACCACCACGGCCAGGTAACTGCCGTACACGCTCCAAGTCACAGTGGCTGAGGCTAATGGGTGAACCAGGCGTTGAGCCCGCGGTTTTCGGTCACAGTCGTCCGGACGAATATGTTACCGATGAGTACACTCGCGGAAACGCCCACTCCGGGAGGTAGCCGTGCCCTATCCCACCGACCGCGAGCGCGACCGGCCCTGGGTGATGCGCACCTACGCCGGGCACTCCTCCGCCGCCGCGTCGAACGAGCTGTACCGCCGGAACCTGGCCAAGGGGCAGACCGGCCTTTCGGTCGCCTTCGACCTGCCCACGCAGACCGGTTACGACGCCGACCACAAGCTCGCCAAGGGCGAGGTCGGCAAGGTCGGCGTGCCGGTGGCGCACCTCGGCGACATGCGACGGCTGTTCGACGGCATCCCGCTCGCCGAGGCCAACACCTCGATGACCATCAACGCGCCCGCCATGTGGTTGCTGGCGCTCTACGTCACCGTGGCGAAGGAGCAGGCGGAAGCCGAGGGCCGCGACGTGGACGAGGTGCTGGCGAAGCTGACCGGCACCACGCAGAACGACATCATCAAGGAGTACCTCTCCCGCGGCACCTACATCTTCCCGCCGGGCCCCAGCCTGCGGCTGATCACCGACGTGATCGCCTGGACGGTGCACCACGTGCCGCGCTGGAACCCGATCAACATCTGCAGCTACCACCTGCAGGAAGCGGGTGCGACGCCGACGCAGGAGGTCGCCTACGCGTTGTGCACGGCGATCGCGGTGCTCGACGCGGTCCGCGACTCCGGCCAGGTCGAGCCGTCGGACATGGCCAAGGTGGTCGCCCGGATCTCCTTCTTCGTCAACGCCGGCGTGCGGTTCGTCGAGGAGATGTCCAAGATGCGCGCGTTCACCGCGCTCTGGGACGAGATCACCCGTGACCGCTACGGCGTCGAGGACCCGAAGGCCCGGCGGCTGCGCTACGGCGTGCAGGTCAACTCGCTGGGGCTGACCGAGGCGCAGCCGGAGAACAACGTGCAGCGCATCGTGCTGGAGATGCTGGCCGTGTCGCTCTCGCGTGGCGCGCGGGCCAGGGCGATCCAGCTCCCGGCGTGGAACGAGGCGCTCGGCCTGCCCCGGCCGTGGGACCAGCAGTGGGCCCTGCGCATGCAGCAGGTGCTCGCCTACGAGACGGACCTGCTGGAGTACGAGGACATCTTCGACGGCTCGCACGTGATCCAGGCCAAGGTGGACGAGATCGTCGCCGGGGCGCGGGCGGAGATCGACCGGGTGCTGGAGCTGGGCGGGGCGGTCGCCGCGGTGGAGAGCGGCTACATGAAGTCGCAGCTGGTGGCCTCCTTCGCCGACCACCGGCGCAAGGTGGAGTCCGGGGAGCGGGTGCTGGTCGGGGTCAACAGGTTCGACACCACCGAGCCGAGCCCGCTGCAGGCCGAAGGTGCGAAGGCGATCGAGACGATCGATCCGGTGGTGGAGAAGCAGGCCGTCAGCGCGCTGGAGCAATGGCGGTCCACCAGGGACAACAAGGCTGTCGAGCAGTCGCTGGCGAACCTGCGCGCGATCGCGAAGACCACGGAGAACCTGTTCGACGCCACGCTGGCCTGCGCGGCGGCCGGGGTGACGACGGGGGAGTGGTCGGGTGCGCTGCGCGAGATCTTCGGCGAGTACCGCGCCCCGACCGGGGTGAGCGCGGCCTCCGGTTCCGGGGGGTCCGGCGAGCAGCTGGCGCGGGTGCGCGCGCGGGTCGCCGGAACCGGGGAGGAACTCGGCGAACGCCTGCGCATCCTGGTCGGGAAGCCGGGGCTGGACGGGCATTCGAACGGGGCCGAGCAGGTCGCCGTGCGGGCGCGGGACGCCGGGTTCGAGGTCGTCTACCAGGGCATCCGGCTCACCCCGGAACAGATCGTCGCCGCCGCCGTGCAGGAGGGCGTGCACGTCATCGGGCTGTCCGTGCTCTCCGGCTCGCACCTGGAAGTGGTGCCGGAGGTGGTCGACGGGCTGCGGGCGGCCGGGGCCGGTGACGTGCCGGTGATCGTCGGCGGCATCATCCCGCCCGACGACGCCAAGCTGCTCACCGATCGCGGCATCGCGCGGGTGTTCACGCCGAAGGACTACGAGCTGACCGAGATCATGGACGAGATCGTGACGGTGATCCGGGAGTCACGCGGGCTCGGCTGAGTGCTGGTGCCACGGCACCAGCACCGGCTCGCCGCCGTACTCGGCGAGCCCTGCTTCGGGCAGCGGCGGCCGGGTGCCGGGCAGGACGCGACCGGTGAGCCGCAGCGCCGGGGCGTCGGCCAGCGCGGCGACGATCGGGTTCGCCGCCATCGCGCCGGTGCCCGCCGCGATGAACCGCAGGCCGATCTGCCTGCCGTGGTGGAGCAGTTCCAGCAGCGGCGCCAGCTCGTCGGTCGCCGGCGGCGTCGAGTCGTAGTCGTCGACCACGAAGAACAGGTCCGGGCCGTGCCAGTCCTGGCCGAGCCGCTTGCGGATGGAGGTCACCGCGTCACCGACGACGGTGCGCAGCTCCTCGGGTGTGGTCGCGTAGGCGAGCAGCCGATCCGGCTCGACCAGCCCGCGCAACCGCCGGCGGAAGTCGGCCACGATGACCACCGCCTCCGCGACGGTGTAGCGGTTCATCACGCCCCGGAGCACCGTGCGCAGCACCGACGTGCGGCCGGTCCGGGGACCGCCGAAGACCAGCAGGTGCGGTTCGGCGGTGAAATCGAGTTCCAGCGGGGCGGAGAACTCCCGCGGCAGCACGAACGGGATGCCGTCGCCTTCGTGGTGCTCGCGGACCACGTCGTAGGTGACCGTGCCCAGCGGCGGCCACAGCGGCCGGGCGGGATTGCCGTGCGCCTTCATCAGCTCACCCAGTTGCCCGAGCCGGCCCGCCGGCACCCGCGCCAGCTCGAACCGCGCCGGGAGCTGGGTGAAGTCGCTCTTGAGGTAACCGTTCCCCGGCAGCGCGGGCAGCGGCGCCACGTCCGGCACACCGAGGATCTGGTGTTCCGTGGCGGGTGTGGCCCCCGGCAGCGCGATGCGGCCGGGCGCGAAGGCGTAGAGCCCGCGCAGCGCGCCGGTGGGCGGGGTGCGGCTGGTCAGCAGCAGGTGCACCCGCAGTTCGTCGCCGAGCTGCGCGGCCCGGAGCAGGCTGTCGGCGAGCAGCGGTTTGCGGGTGCTCGCCTCGCCGATCTCGTCGGCCACCACGACCAGCGCCGGTGCCTTGTCGAGGTCGCCGGACGCGCGCAGCCGGAGGCGGTGGCGGACCTCGTCGTCGAGCAGGTCGATGAACTGGTCGGTGTCACGGGCGACGCCGGCCACGTGCGGCAGTGCCGCCAGGCCGTCGGCGGTGCCCGCCAGCAGGAAGTTCAGGCATTCGGGGGAGTTGCGCACGGCCAGTCCGGTGACCGCGGTCCGCACCAGCTCGGACTTCCCGCTGCCCGGCATGCCGACGCAGATCCAGTGCGCGGCCAGGTCGAGTTCCACCGGTTCCCCGGTTTCCCCGTGGCCGAGCGGGGTGCGCAGGTCGAGCCCGGTGCTCCACGCGGTGCGGAGCGCCGGTGGGTGGCCGGGGTCGTCGGGGTCGTCGACCCCGAGCAGCTCGAGCAGCACGTGTTCAGCCTGCCACAACGCGCGGTGGTTGAGGGTGTTCGCGGCGCCGCCTACGGTCGGGTGTCATGGGCGAGTACCAGCACCTGAGCCACGAGCAGGACGGCGACACCGTCACCATCACGATGAACCGGGCGGCGCGGCGGAATTCGCTGTCCGCCGAGCACCTCGGCGAACTGCTCGCGGCGTTCCGCGAAGCGGGGAGCTCCGAGGCGACCGGGATCGTGCTGGCGGGGGCCGGCCCGGTTTTCTCGGCGGGGCACGACTTCGGCGACGTGGCGGCGCGTGACCTGACCGGGGTGCGGGAGCTGTTGCAGTTGTGCACCGAGCTGATGCGCACCATCCAGTCGGTGCCGCAGGTGGTGATCGCGCGGGTGCACGGCCTGGCGACGGCCGCCGGGTGCCAGCTGGTGGCTTCCTGCGATCTGGCGGTCGCCGCCGAATCGGCCGGTTTCGCCCTGCCCGGCGGCAAGGGCGGCTGGTTCTGCCACACCCCGGCGGTGCCGGTGGCCAGGGCGATCGGGCGGAAGCGGCTGATGGAGCTGGCGCTGACCGGTGACGTGGTGGACGCGGCCACCGCACTGGACTGGGGCCTGGTGAACCGGGTGGTGCCGGACGCCGAACTGGACCGGGCGGTGGCCGACCTGCTGGCCAGGGCGACGCGGGGCAGCCGGGCGAGCAAGGCGCTCGGCAAGCAGACGCTGTACGCGCAGCTGGACCGCCCGGAGGCCGACGCCTACGCGATCGCGCTGGAGGTGATGGCCGCGGCGTCACAACTGCCGGGGGCCAAGGAGGGCATGGCCGCCTTCCTGGAAAAGCGCCAGCCGGTCTGGCCGGACTGAGAAAAGCGGGGGCGTGCGCTCACCCCCAGCAAGCGCACGCCCCCGGAGCTCGGCAGGACTAACTGATAAAGCTGTCGTTGGCCCAGCCGGTGCCGAGCTGCATCTGGCCGGAGAACCAGGTGAGCCCACCGGCCTCGGTGGTGTGGTTGAGGAACGCCACCAGCTGGCCGTTCGCGGTCAGCCTGCCGACCAGGTCGGGCTTGTCATCGGCGTCGACGTCCTTGATCTCGAACGCGTTCGCCAGGCTCCAGCCCTCGCTGAGGATCTGGTACTCCGGCGCGGCCGCGGCCTTCGCTTCAGCGCCCTTCGCCTCCGGGGCGGCGACGGCGTCGGTCACCGCGCGCTTCGGCGTGGGGCCGCTCGACTTGGCCGCCGGCGCGGGCTGGCCGTAGTAGGCGACCAGGGCGTCGCCCTGGCGGACCACCCAGTCGCTGATGCCGTCGAAGTTCAGGTCGGCGATGTCGAACTGGTCGATGTCGCCCCAGCCGGTGCCCATCTCGATCTTCGAGCTGACCACGATCTTGCCGTTCTCGATGCCGGTCAGCCAGACGAACATCTTGCCGGTGCTGATCTCCCGCGCGGTGACGTCGACCAGGCCGTTGCCGTCCTCGTCGTAGAGCACCTTCTGGTCGAAGAAGTTCCAGCCCCAGCCGCCGAACTGCTCGGTGCCGTTCAGCGTGCCCCACGGGTTGCCCGCGCTGTAGGTGCCGGAGTGCTTGTGCGCGGTGAGCACACCGTTGACCTCGGCGAGCACGTCGGGCTTGCCGTCACCGGTGACGTCACCGGCGGAGAGCCAGTGCGCGTTGTTCCAGCCGTTGTTGATCGGCACCGACGCCCCGTAACCCGCCATGGGCCACCACGGGGAAACGGCCAGCTGCCCGTTCGGCTTGCGGCTGAGCAGGTCCTCCGAGCCGTCGAGGGTGAAGTCCCGGTCGCGGCCGGAGAACGGTCCCTCCGGTGCGGCCGAAGCCGCCGGCGCCAGTGCCAGCGCGGTGAGCACCGCGGCGGTGATGCCGATGACCGAATTGCGCAAAGACATACTCGTCCTTTGGTTCGAATAGCACGGGTGTTCGAACACTGCCCCTGACCAGAACCAATCTACACGAACTTCACCTTGCTGTGGATCGATTTACCGGCAGGGTGGACCGATTTCAAGCTGGGCTGAAACCGCCGGTCCAGGAGCAGGTCAAGGACTTTGTGAGCTATTCGAAACTACTTGACAGCAATTGTCTTCAATGTCCGCGCAGGCGGAGCAATGCGTATGCGGCAATTGTCGGAGCGTCGGTTATTTCCCCACTGAGGATCATTTTCTCGAACTTCTCGCGGGTGAACCACTCGGTGTGCATGTCCTGTTCTTCGAGTTCCCGTTGCGGCGGCCCGGTGCGCAGTTCGGTGGCCAGGTAGACGCGCCCGCGCTGGCTGGTCAGCCCCGGGGCCAGCGCCAGCCCGCCCAGTTCGGTCATCGACCCGGCTTCGAGACCGGTCTCCTCGCGGAGTTCGCGGGCGGCCAGCTCGGCCGGGTCGACGTCCGCGTGGTTCGGCGCGGTGCCCTGCACGAATTCCCAGGTCCGGGCGCCGAGCGGGTACCGGTACTGCTCGACCAGGTGCAGCCGGTCCTCCTCCGCCGGGATGACCAGGGCGAATTCCGGCTTGTCCACCACGCCGTAGATGCCGGCGCTGCCGTCCTCGCGGCGGATGTCGTCCTCGCGCACGGTCATCCAGTTGTTGCGGTAAACCTGACGGGAGCTGATGCGTTCGATCACCCGCCCAGTATCGGGGTGTCTGCCGGGCGGGGGTCGGTGTTGGCCTACCCTTCGCCGGGTGCGTCTTGTCATCGCTCGCTGCCAGGTCGACTACGCCGGCCGCCTCACCGCCCATCTGCCGATGGCCACCCGGCTGCTGCTGATCAAGGCCGACGGCTCGGTCTCGATCCACTCGGACGACCGCGCCTACAAACCGCTGAACTGGATGAGCCCGCCGTGCTGGCTGATCGAGGACCGCGACATCTGGACCGTGCAGAACAAGGCGGGCGAGAAGCTGGTGATCAGCCTCGCCGAGATCCTGCACGACTCGGCGCACGAACTGGGCGCCGAACCCGGCCTGGTCAAGGACGGTGTCGAAGCGCACCTGCAGGAACTGCTGGCCGAGCACATCAGCACCCTCGGCGAGGGCTACTCGCTGGTGCGGCGGGAGTTCCCGACCGCGATCGGCCCGGTCGACATCATGGCCCGCGACGCCGATGGCGTCTCGGTGGCGGTGGAGATCAAGCGCCGCGGTGAGATCGACGGGGTCGAGCAGCTGACGCGCTACCTGGAACTGCTCAACCGCGACCCCCTGCTCGCCCCGGTGCGCGGGGTGTTCGCCGCGCAGCAGATCAAGCCGCAGGCCCGCACGCTCGCCGAGGACCGCGGCATCCGCTGCCTCACCCTCGACTACGACAAACTCCGGGGCACCGATTCGGACGAATTCCGCCTGTTCTGATCGGCCCCCGCGGCTGACGGGCCACGCTCACCCGGCTCGCCCGCCAGCTGCTCAGCCGGGCAGCTCTCCAGGCAACCCGGGCTGTGGCCCGCCTCGCTGATCGGACTGCCACGTCCCGGCCGGGCGGTTCTCCGGACACCCGGGCGGCCGCTCGCTCCGCTGAGCGGGCGGCCACGTGCCCGACCGGGCAGCCACCCGGCTCGCCCGCCGAGGGGCCACGTGCCGGCGATGTGACCGATCAGGCAATTTTCCGGGCGAGCGGCCCAACTCCCCGCCGTCACGTGCCCGACCGGGCAGTTTCCCCGGGCAATCCGGGCAGTCACCCGCCTCGCCCGCCGTGCCTCCACGTGCCCGACCGGGCAGTTCCCCGGCAACCCGGACAGCCGCTCGCGCGGGTGCCCGTCGCCCGTTCTCGCGCTGATCTGCGGATCCAGCCCCGGAGTCGTACGCTTCCCGCGACTGGCGGTCGTTGAGTTGCGTTCGGTTGGCGGGGCGGCGCTGGAGAAACCTCCCCTGTACCGGTTAAGCCTGATGCAGTAAGGTCCGCCCGTTGGTGGGTCTTGTTGGATGATGTTTGAACTTGGAGGTGGCCGGTGGGTGTGCTCGCTGAGGCGAACCTGCGGCTAGACGCGAACGCGGTGGACTACGTCCTGCTCGCGTTCTACTTCGTTCTGGTGTTGGGCATCGGCTACCTCGCCCGCAGGCAGGTGTCGACCAGTCTCGACTTCTTCCTCTCCGGCCGGTCGCTCCCGGCCTGGGTGACCGGTCTCGCCTTCATCTCGGCGAACCTCGGCGCGATCGAGGTCATGGGGATGTCGGCGAACGGCGCGCAGTACGGCATGCCGACCGCGCACTACTTCTGGATCGGCGCGGTCCCGGCGATGCTGTTCCTCGGCATCGTGATGATGCCGTTCTACTACGGCTCGAAGGTCCGCAGCGTGCCCGAGTTCATGCTGCGCCGCTTCGGCAAACCCGCCCACCTGGTCAACGGCATCAGCTTCGCGGTCGCCCAGATCCTGATCGCGGGCGCCAACCTGTTCCTGCTGGCCACCGTGGTGAACCTGCTGCTGGGCTGGCCGATCTGGGTGTCGGTGATCCTGGCCGCGGTGATCGTGCTCGCCTACACCGCGCTCGGCGGCCTGTCCGCCGCGATCTACAACGAGGTGCTGCAGTTCTTCGTGATCGTCGCCGCGCTGGTGCCGCTGACCTTCGTCGGCCTCTACAAGGTCGGCGGCTGGCAGGGCCTGGTGGACAAGGTGACCAACAGCCCCGGCGGCGCGGAGCAGCTCAACTCCTGGCCGGGCAACGAGCTGACCGGTTTCGGCAACAACTTCCTCTCCGTGCTCGGCCTGGTCTTCGGCCTCGGGTTCGTGCTCTCCTTCGGGTACTGGACCACCAACTTCGTCGAGGTCCAGCGCGCGATGGCGTCGAAGAGCATGTCGGCCGCGCGCCGCACGCCGATCATCGGTGCCTTCCCGAAGCTGCTGATCCCGTTCATCGTGATCATCCCCGGCATGATCGCCGCGGTCACCGTCACCGAGCTGGTGCAGTTCAAGGGCGGTGCCGACGTCGAAGGCGTGGACTACAACTACGCCCTGCTGCTGCTGATGCGCGACCTGCTGCCCAACGGCATGCTCGGCATCGCCATCGCCGGTCTGCTGGCCTCGTTCATGGCCGGCATGGCGGCGAACCTCAGCTCGTTCAACACGGTGTTCACCTACGACATCTGGCAGTCCTACGTCAAGAAGGACAAACCGGACGGCTACTACCTCAGCTTCGGCCGCCTGGTCACCGCCGCGGGCACCATCCTGGCCATCGGCACCGCGTTCATCGCGTCCAGCTACTCGAACCTGATGGACTACCTGCAGCAGCTGTTCTCGTTCTTCAACGCGCCGCTGTTCGCCACGTTCATCCTCGGCATGTTCTGGAAGCGGATGACCGCGACCGCCGGCTGGACCGGCCTGGTCTCGGGCACGCTCGCCGCGATCGGCGTGTTCCTCCTCGCCGAGACCGGGGTGTGGGACCTGCCCGGCCAGGGCGCCAGCTTCATCGGTGCCGGTGCGGCCTTCGTGGTCGACGTGGTGGTCAGCGTGGCGGTCACCTACGCCACCCAGCCCAAGCCGGAGTCGCAGCTGGTCGGCCTGGTGTACTCGCTCACGCCGAAGGACACGCTGAAGCACTCGGACACCGGTGAGGACAGCGGCTGGTACCGCAAGCCGGGCCTGCTGGCCGGCATCGTGCTGGCGATCACCATCGTGCTGAACATCATCTTCTAGGAGGGCCGGGACATGAGCACGGAATCCACCCCGCGCCGCGCCGGCGGCTTCGACATCCGGCTGATCATCGCGTTGCTGATGGGCGTCTACGGCCTCGTCCTGCTGGTGATGGGTATCGGCTTCACCACCGAGGAGGAGCTGAACCGCGCCGACGGGCTGAACATCAACCTGTGGGCCGGGATCGGCATGCTGGTCTTCGCCGTGGCCTTCGTGCTGTGGGCGAAGCTGCGGCCGCTGGCGGTGCCGCCGCCGGCCACCGAATGACCGGATGACGAGGTTGTGCACGCGTGGCGGCCGGCGGGCCGCTACCGTGCAACCCGTGTCTTCAGCTGTGCGCCTCCGATCCGCGGTGACCGCCGCGGTGGCCGTACTCCTGCTCGGTTCGGTCGCCGGGTGCGGTGCCGACCTGGCCCGCTCGAACTTCCAGCGCACCACGGTGCCGCCGGAACCGGGCGCGTCCGGCGGCACCGGCCCGGCGCCGAACGGCGAGATCACCGACCCGGCCGTGTCGGCGGCGGCACTGCGGCTGATCGAGCCGTGCGCGCTGCTCTCGGCCGAGGCGTTCAGCGGGGTCGGCACCCCGGCCGAGCCGCGGCCCAGCGGCTGGGACCGCTGCTCGGTGGACGTCACCGACGCGGGGAAGAAGGAGATCAAGGTCTCGCTGGAGATCGGCGGCATCCTCATCGGCTCGATCGACGAGGCGAAGACCGCCGTCGAGGGCCTGCCGCAGCTGGAGCGGAAGGACGGCGACGACTGCTCGGTCACCGTGGTGACCTCGAAGGAGCCGAAGTCCGGCATCGTGCTGCAGGTCGGCTATCCCGGCGGTGACCCGTGCGGTGCCGGGCGCACGACGATGCAGCGGCTGGTCAAGGCCCTGCACAGCAATCCGAAGAAGCACCCGAACCCGGCCGGTTCGGTGATCGGCGTGGACGCCTGCGTCAGCGTGGACGCCGCGGTGGTGGCCGAGGTGCTCGGCGGCAAGCCGGACGAGCCGTCGCCGATGGGCCTGCACGGCTGCGCCATCCGCTCGCGCAGCCCGCAGGTGATGATCAACTTCCGGCCCACCTCCGCCCCGGCCGAGGAGGACGGCGCCAACCCGGTCGACCTCGGTGGCGGGGTGCGGGGCTACAGCAAGGTCCGGGTGAAGGACTCCCCGGAGTGCACGGTGACCTGGCAGCACCGGACCACCGGCACCGACGAGTACGGCATGGAGACCGCCGAACAGGCCGAAGTGGACTACCAGGGCGCCGACGGCACCCCGGAGTCCGACGGTTCCTGCGACAAGGCGGTCAAGGTGGCCAAGAGCGTGGTCGCCAAGCTGCCGAAGCCCTGACGCGCGCGTCTGCCTTGGCGCCGGCGGGCCGGGGGAGGTAGGAAGGTCCCGCAGCGTTGTCCAGTGCGGGAGGCTTCGATGAAGAAGATCATCAACGATCCGGCCGACGTGGTCGTCGAATCGCTGAGAGGCTTGGCCGCGGCGCACCCCGGGCTGCTGCGGGTGGTCGAGGACCCGGCACTGGTGGTCCGGGCCGACGCGCCGGTGGACGGCAAGGTGTCGGTGATCTCCGGCGGCGGGTCCGGGCACGAACCGCTGCACGGTGGTTTCGTCGGGCCGGGCATGCTCGACGCCGCGGTGCCGGGTGCGGTGTTCACCTCGCCGACGCCGGACGCGGTGCAGGCCGCCGTCGAAGCCACCACCTCCGCCGCCGGCGCGCTGCTGATCGTGAAGAACTACACCGGCGACGTGCTGAACTTCGAGACCGCCGCGGAACTGGCCGCCGCCGAGGGCACCGAGGTGCGCAGCGTGGTGATCGACGACGACGTGGCGGTCGCCGACTCCACCTTCACCGCCGGTCGCCGCGGGGTGGGCGGCACCGTGCTGCTGGAGAAGATCGCCGGGGCCGCCGCCGAACGCCGGTACTCGCTCGACGACGTGGAAGCCGTCGCCCGCCGGGTGATCGGCCAGGTGCGCTCGATCGGCGTCGCGCTCACCCCGCCCACCGTGCCGCACGCCGGTGAGCCGAGTTTCACCCTGGCCGACGACGAGATCGAATTCGGCATCGGCATCCACGGCGAGCCGGGCCGCGAGCGGATCCCGGCCGAGCCCGCCGACCAGCTGGTGGCCCGCATGCTCCGCGCGATCACCGAGGACCTGCCGTTCGGCGAGGGCGACCGGGTGCTGCTGTTCACCAACTCGATGGGCGGCACCCCGCAGGTCGAGCTGTACCTGGCGCACGGCATCGCCGAGCGGCTGCTCGCCGAACAGGGCATCACCGTGGAGCGGCGGCTGGTCGGGCCGTACGTCACCAGCCTGGAGATGCAGGGGATCAGCTTGACGCTGCTGAAACTGGACGACGAACTGGTCGAGTTGTGGGATGCCTGGGTCAACACGCCGGCGCTGCGGTGGGGAGTCTGAAATGGGTTGTGACGCACAGGGCGTGGTCCGCGCCATCCGGGCGGCGGCCGAGGTGGTCGGCGAGCACCGGGCCGAGCTGGTCGAGCTGGACCGGGCGATCGGGGACGCCGACCACGGCGAGAACCTCAACCGCGGCTTCACCGCCGTGCTGTCCGCTTTGGACTCCGCGGCACCGGGTTCGCCCGCGGCGGTGTTGAAGACCGTGGCCACCACGTTGATCTCGAAGGTCGGCGGCGCGGCGGGACCGTTGTACGGCACGGCTTTCCTGCGAGCCTCGACTTCACTCGGCGATGTGTCCTCATTGGACGCCGAGGCGGTGGTGACCGCGTTGCGGGCCGGGCTGGACGGGGTGAAGGCGCGGGGCAAGGCGGAGGTCGGCGACGCGACCATGATCGACGCGCTGGCGCCCGCGGTGGAGGCCGCCGAGTCGGCCGCGAAGCAGGGGGGAGCCGACGTCGTCGACATCGCCGCCGTGCTGACCGCCGCCGCGGACGCCGCGGACCGCGGTTGTGAATCCACAGTGGACCTGGTGCCGCGCAAGGGCCGCGCCTCGTACCTGGGGGAGCGGGCGGTCGGCCACGCCGACCCGGGCGCGCGCTCGACGGCGCTGCTGCTGCGTGCCTTCGCGGAGGCCGCCCGATGAGCCGCGTGGGTCTGGTGCTGGTGTCGCACAGCGCGAAGCTGGCCGAGGGCGTGGCGGAGCTGGCGGCCGAGATGGCGCCGGAGGTGACCGTGGTGCCCGCCGGTGGCTTGGACGGGGGCGGGCTCGGCACCGACTACGACGCCGTGGTCGCCGCCGTGCAGCGCGCCGATTCGGGTGCCGGGGTGGTGCTGCTGTACGACCTGGGCAGCGCGCAGATGACCGCCGAACTGGCCACCGAATCGCTGGCGGACCCGAACGCCGCGGTGGTGGCCGACGCCCCACTGGTCGAGGGCGCGGTCGCCGCCGCGGTGGCCGCGCAGGGCGGGGCCGACCGGACCGCGGTGGTCTACGCCGCCGCCTCGGCCGGTGCGGCGCCGGACCCGGCGGAGGCCGCGGACCGCCCGGCCGAGGAGTCCGCCGAGTTCACCCTGCGCAACGAGGTGGGCCTGCACGCCCGCCCGGCCGCCCTGCTCGCCCGAACCCTGGCCGACGTGGACGCCGAGGTCCGAGTCCGCCTCCGCGACGCCGAGGTCGACGCCCGCAGCGTGCTGGGCCTGATGTCGCTGGGCGCCCGCCAAGGCGACAAAATCCACCTCGACGCACGTGGCCCCCAAGCCGCTGACGCCATCGCGCGAGCCCGCACCCTGATCGACAACAACTTCAACGAATAGTCGGCCGCCACCCAGCCCACCGAAGCCCGGCTCACGCCACTGGGAGCCGGGCCAACCCAAGCACCGCAATAACAATCCGGCTGACTCAACCGGCGCTACAGGAACCCGGTCACCCAACACGACAGGGGATCGGGCCACCCAAGCCACAGGAAGGCTGGCTAACCCAACTGGCGCAACGGAAATCGGCCGAGCAACCAGCGCAACAGGAGGCCGGTCCACCGGCCTGCGCAAGCCTGCTGCCCCGATCAGCGCAACAGGAATCGGTTGCTCACCCCCGGCAACAAGAGGCCAGGCCCTCCAGCGCGACGGGAGGCCCGGCCAAATCCACCGAAGCACAGAAGCCTGCTAACCCGATCGACGCAACGGGAAGCCAGCCAGTCACCCAACGGAACAGCAAGCCTTGCCCCCAACGGAACAGTAAGCCTGGCCCCCCAACGCAACCGGGCAGCAAGGCACCCAAGAAGACCCACCACCCACCCACCCAACAAGAAACCCACCCACCAACAAGAACCCACCCACCCAATAAGAAACCCACCCACCCAACAGGAACCCGCCCGCCCACCCGGCGCAAACAGCGGCGACCCCAACAGGAACCCGCCCGCCCACCCGGCGCAAACAGCGGCGACCCCAACCGGAAGCCGGGCCACCCACCCAGGGCAGCACCCACACCCCCCGCCCCACCCCGGTCCACAGCCAAGAACACGGCGGAGAAGGCTTTGTCAAGGTACTCCCTCCCGCCTTGACAATGCCTTCTCCGCCGTAGTCACAATGATCGACCGGGGTGGGGCCCGGCGGTGAGCGTGTCCGAACCGGTGGAATTGCCGTCCACCACCCGATTCCGGAAACGTTAGCGTGCCGCATGCGAAGAAACCGGTTCCGGGCGGCTGGATTCCTCCTGCTGGTTGCGCTGCTCAGCGGTTGCGCGAGCACCGTCATCGGCAAACCGTCACCCGATCGGGCGGAGCAGGCACGCATCGAAGAGGAGCGGTCGCCGTTGACGGCGGCCGCCGCCTTCGGGAACTACACCACCGTCGACTACTGCTCCCTGCTCGACTTGCCCGCCCTGAACAACACCGCCGAAGTGACCGGCCGGCCCAGCACTTCACCGGACAACTGCATCGTCGCGGTCGAGGTCGACGGCGCGCAGGCCGACCTCTGGCTCGGCGGGGTGATCGACGAGCTGGAGCGCAACGAGATCACCCCGACCACCGAGATCGACCGCGCCCCCGAACTCGAACGCCAGCTCACCATCCACAAATCCGGCACCGACTACGAGGGCAACTGCTACCGCTACCTCGTCTTCGCCGACGAGCACAGCCTGCAGGCCAACATCAGCAGCTTCGGCTCCCCCGGCGGCGCGGACGTCGCCCCGGAAAGGTGGTGCCCGATCGCGGAAGAGGCACTGGAGCAGGCCGCGACCGCGGTGGTGGAAAGCGCGTGGGGCACCTGAGCTTCCCCGCGGGCTCACTCGGCGCGCTCGACGCCTGCGCGATCATCACCGACGCCGAAATCGGCGCGCACCTCGGTTCGGCGCGGACCGCGCGCAAGACACCGACCAAGCACAGCTGCCGCTGGGGCCGGTCCGGCGAAGACCACGTTTCGCTGTACTTCTCCATCGACGAACCGTTGAGCGCCGACGCCGGTTACGTGCCGGAGACCCCCGGCGGCCGCCAGGCCATGGTGTGGAACAGCAGCAGCGGTTACTGCTCGGCGCAGACCACGCTCAAGCCGTGGCCCGGGGCGCAGGCCGGTGAGCTGGAAACGGTGTCGATCTTCGTGTCGATGCGCGCCGGTGGGGACCCGTGCGGGGTGCTGCGCAACGTCGCCAACACGGTGTTCCCGCGCCTGCCCGCGTGAGCCTGCCCCCATCTTGCTCGATCCCGAACCGCCACCGGGCCGTTCCCGTGTCACCATCAGGGCTTCTACCGGCGAGTAACCTACGGAGGCCAATCGTGGCACGGGAGTTCTCGAGTGTGGGAGTGGTCGGGCTGGGCACCATGGGCGCGGGGATCGCCGAGGTGCTCGCCCGCAGCGGACTGGACGTGGTGGCCGTCGAGGTGGACGAAGCCGGGGTCACCAGGGGCCGGGGCCACCTGGCGCACTCGACCGCCCGGGCGCTGGCCAAGGGCAAGCTGAGCGAAGACGAGCACGCCGCGCTGCTCGGCCGCGTGCGCTGCACCACCTCGCTCGCCGAACTCGCCGGCGTGGACCTGGTCATCGAAGCCGTGCCGGAGAGCCTCGAACTGAAGGCCGAGATCTTCGCCAAGCTGGACAAGATCACCAAGCCGCAGGCGATCCTGGCCTCCAACACCTCCTCGCTGTCGGTGACCGAGATCGGCGTGCACACCTCGCGGCCGGGCAAGGTGGTCGGGCTGCACTTCTTCAACCCCGCGCCGGTGCTGAACTTCGTCGAAGTGGTGCGCACGGTCGTCACCGAACCGGACGTGGTGACCGACGTGGTGGCGTTCGCGCGGCGGCTCGGCAAGGAGCCGGTGGTCACCGGCGACCGCGCCGGGTTCATCGCGAACGCCCTGCTGTTCGGCTACCTGAACCACGCCGTGCGGATGTACGAGGCGCGGTACGCCACCCGCGAGGACCTCGACGCCGCGATGCGGTTCGGCTGCGGTTACCCGATGGGGCCGCTGGCGCTGCTCGACCTGATCGGGCTGGACACCGCCTACGAGATCCTCGAATCGATGTACCGGCAGTCGCGCAACCGGTTGCACGCGCCGGCCCCGCTGCTCAAGCAGATGATCACCGCCGGACTGCTCGGCCGGAAGACCGGCCGGGGGTTCTACACCTACCGGGCACCGGATTCACCGGTGGTGGTGGACGCCGCCCCCGAACCGTCCACAGTGGACGCCGCACCGCGGGCGGTCGGGGTGGTGGGCGTGGTCGGCACCGGCACGATGGCCACCGGCATCGCCGAGGTCTTCGCCAAGCGCGGGTTCGACGTGGTGCTGCGCGCCCGGAGCGCGGACAAGGCGCAGGCCGCGCTGGGCGGGGTCGGCAGGTCGCTGGACCGGCAGGTGGCGAAGGGGCGGCTGACCGCCGAGGACGCCGCGGCGGCCCTGGGGCGCATCCGGCCGGCGGTGGAGTTCGCCGAACTCGCCGACGTGGACCTGGTGGTGGAGGCGGTGGCCGAGGACCTGGCGGTCAAGCGGGCGGTGTTCGCCGCACTGGACGAGGCGGTGAAGCCGGGCGCGATCCTGGCCACCACCACCTCCTCGCTGCCGGTGATCGAGTGCGCCGCGGCCACCGGCCGCCCGGCCGACGTGCTCGGGCTGCACTTCTTCAACCCGGCGCCGGTGATGAAGCTGGTCGAGGTGGTCGGCACCATCGCCACCGCACCCGAGGTGGTGGCCACCGCGCACCACCTCTGCCGGTCGATCGGCAAGCACCCGGTGCACTGCGCCGACCGCGCGGGCTTCATCGTCAACGCGCTGCTCTTCCCGTACCTGAACGACGCGGTGAAGATGCTGGAAGCGCACTACGCCGAGTCGGCCGACATCGACACCGCGATGAAGGTCGGCTGCGGCCTGCCGATGGGGCCGTTCGAACTGCTGGACGTGGTCGGCCTCGACGTCTCGCTGGCCATCCAGCGGACCCTGTACAACGAGTTCCGCGAGGCCGGTTTCGCGCCGGCGCCGCTGCTGGAACACCTGGTCACCGCGGGCAGGCTGGGCCGCAAGACCGGCAAGGGCTTCCGCGACTACATCTGATCGGCCGACACGCCGGACCACGGGACGCCCCAGCGCGGAACCGAACCGGCCTCAGGAGCAGCAGCCACCACCGCAGCAGCCGCCGCCTCCGCCGACCGGGGCGGGGGCGGCGGACGAGCCGGTCAACGCGACCGTGTTCAGCAGTTTCACCGTGTCGGCGTGCCCGCCGGGGCAAGGCGCCGGTGCGCCGGATTCGGCCATCGGGCGGACCAGCTCGAAGGTCTCGGTGCATTCCCGGCAGCGGTAGGCGTAGGTCGGCATACCGCCATTATCGCGGCCGGGGCCCCGAAGTGGGAAGCTGGCGTCGTGCTGACCGATCACCCGCACCTGGCCCAGGTGGTGCCGTCCGCGCTCGCCACGCTCGGGGTCGGCGGTTTCACCGACACGCTCGGCTTCGGCGAAGCGTCCGGCATCTGCGTGCTGCTCGTCGACGGACTCGGCTGGGAGCTGCTGGAGGCGCACCCCGAGGACGCCCCGGTGCTGAACGAACTCACCTCCTCCCAGCTGCGGGTCGGCTACCCGTCGACGACCGCCGCCGGGCTGGCCGCGATCGGCACCGGCGTGCCCTCGGGTGAGCACGGCATGGTCGGTTACACCTTCGAGGTGCCGGGGGCCGGGGTGCTCAACGCCCTGCGCTGGTGCAGCCACGACCACGGCGGCGACCTCCGCGGCACGCTGCCGCCGGAGCAGGTCCAGCCGCTGCCGACCACCTTCGCCCGCGCCGCCGCGGCCGGGGTGCGCACGAGCGTGGTCTCCGAAGCCCAGTTCGCGAACTCCGCGTTGACGCAGGCGGTGCACCGGGGTGCCCGGTACCGCGGCGTGCACGCGTTCGGCGACCTCGCCGCCCGCACGCTCGACGCCCTCGCCGAGCCGCGTTCGTTCTGCTACTCGTACCACAGCCAGCTGGACCTGCTCGGCCACGTCTACGGCCCCGGCTCGGCCGCCTGGCGGATGCAGCTGCGCCAGGTGGACCGGCTGGTGGAGTCCGTGGTGGACGGCCTGCCGCCGGGCGCGCTGCTGGCGGTGGTCGCCGACCACGGCATGGTGCTCGTCGACGACAAGCTGGACCTCGACGAAACGCCCGAACTGCTGGCCGGGGTCCGGGCGATCGGCGGCGAGACCCGGGCGAGGCACGTGTACGCCGAAGAAGGTGCCGAGGCGGACGTCCTGGCCGCGTGGCAGGAGGTCCTCGGTGACCGGGCGTGGGTGTTCGGCCGGGAGGAAGCGATCGCGAACGGGTTGTTCGGGCCGGAGGTCAGCGCGCACGTGCGCCCCAGGATCGGGGACGTGGTCGCCGCCGCGAAGGGCGCGTTCGGCATGGTGCGCGAACTCGCGGAGGCGGTGGAGTCCTCGTTGCTGGGGCAGCACGGCTCGCTGACCACCGCGGAGCAGCTGGTGCCGCTCGCGGTGGCTACGGGTTCTGGGTGATCTTGAACCCGGGTGTGGTGTTCCGGATGTCGATGTGGTTGTTGCTCAGCTTCAGGTTGTTGAAGGTGGCTGAGCCGACCGCCGGGCCTTCACCCGGTTCCGGCAGCTCGTTGGCCCAGATCCCGAAGCCCGACTTCGCCTGGAACTCGTCCCCGCTCAGCCTCGCGCCGCTGATGCTGACGTTGGTGAGCACGGTGTCCTGCACCGCGTTCAGCGGTTGCCCGCCGGCGTAGTCGGTCTGGAACATGATGCCGTGGTAGGTCGGGTCCACGATGTCCACATCGGACAGCCGGATGCCGGTGAACGCCTTCGACGCGGAGAACAGCCAGATCCCGGGGAAGGTCTGCGCGCCCCAGAAGTGGCCGCCGCCGCGCACCACCGAGATGTTCTGGAAGTTCGTCGGCTGCGGTCCGAAACCGTGCATCGGATAACCGAAGTCGAGCGACGAAATGGTGATCGCCGAGTAGGTCAGCGTGTCCGCGAGGTGGAGGTTGCGGAAGGTGTTGCCGTACCCGCCGTAGACCGCCAGGCCCGCGGCCCGCCACGGCAGGATCGCGGTCAGGTTCTCGTAGACGTTGCCGAACTGGTTGCCCGGGTTGTTGTCGGTGGCGGCGAACAGGGCGAAGCTGTCGTCACCGGTGGACCGGGCTTCGTTGTTGTCGACGTGGTTGCCGGTGCTGCCGTTGGTGAAGTTGAGCCCGTCGGCGAACAGGTTCCGGATCCGTGAGTTCGACACCCTGGTGCCGTCCGTGTTCGACCCCCAGAGCAGGCACATCTGTGCTCCACCCAGAGGTCGTCGATGGTCATGTTCGCCACGTTCGAGAAGTCGAACACCTTGCCGGGCCCGTCGTTGCGCGAGGTGTAGTTGCCGAACACGGCGAACTTCGAGAACTTCGAGCCGTTCGCGGTGGCGTCGGCGCGGAAGCCGATGTCGGTGTTCTCCGCGTTCGCCGGCGCGACGAACCGGGTGAACCAGACGCCGGCGCCGACCACGTCGATCGCCTTGCCGTAGACCTGGAACTTGTTCGACGTGGCGTAGTCGCCGGCGGGCAGGTAGACGCCGGTGAGCGTGCCGGTGGCGTCCATCCGCACCTTGTCCAGCGCGTTCTGCACGTCCTGGTGGGTGAACCCGGCCGGTACGGCGTAGCGGGCCGGGTCCGGGTTCGCCCGCGGTGCCACCTGCTCGAAGTTGACGAAGTCGATGGCGTACTGCGAACTGTTCGCGGAGTCCTTCTGCAGCTTGATCTTGCTGCCCGCGGGCACGGTGGTGCCGAGCAGCGTGCTGGCTTCGTCGTAGATGTGACGCGGCCCGCCCGCCCCCGGGCTGTTGCCGGGACCGGCTTCTGGGCCGTACAGCCACGCGTGCTTCGAGGTCAGCGTGATCGGCTTGAGGAACTGGCCGTTGACGTAGACGTTCAGCGTGGCGGTGAGTCCGCCGCCGCCCGGCGCGTCCGGGATGGAGAACCGGGTGACGAGCGTGTTCGTGCTCGTCCCGGTGGTGAATTCGACGGCGCTGCCGGTGCTGTCGAGCGTCACCGCCCGCCGTCCGGAGGCTTCTCCGGCCAGGTCGCCGATCGTCCGGTTGGGGCCGACCACCGACGCGCCGCCGGTGACCACGCCGTCCTCGGCCTCGACCGACTCGTACGGCATGTTGGCGCCGCGCCCGACGAACAACGGCTGGCTGGTGGTGTTGTTGGCCTGCTTGACCGGCAGTTCGTTGGCGTCGGCGGCGAGCACGGTCTTCACCGTGTACTTGCCGTCGACCGCGGGCCAGCCGCCCAGGGAGACCGGTGCGGTGGTGGTGCCGGGAGCGATGACGCCGGTGTGGCTGCCGGTCAGCGTGCGCACCACGGAACCGGTGGTGGTGTCGGTGACGGTCAGCGTGATGCCGTGCGCACCACCGGCCGAGGCGGCGGTGCCCTGGTTCTTGATCGCCACCGAGAAGTTCACCGCGGTGCCCGCGGCCGGATCGCCGGGCGTCCAGCCGACCGGCGACGCGATCAGGTCGGAGCTGGGCACCGGGGTCACCACGAGCGGCGACGGACTGCTGAACGCGTTGTTGGCCTCGTTCTGCTCGACCACCTTGTTGCCCTCGTCGACCTTGGCGCTGATCGGGTGGTCACCGGCATCGCGCTGGCCGATGTTCACCGAGACGGTCGCCGATGCCCCCGCCGCCAGCGGGCCGACCTGCGCCGTGCCCGCCTTCGCGGTGCCGAGGTACAGGTTGACGTCGGTGGCCGCGGACGGGCTCGAACCGGTGTTGCGCACGGTCGCGGAAACGGTCACCGGATCGGTCTCGACCGGGTTCGCCGGTGTCCACGACAGGCCCGTGACGGTCAGGTCCGGGTTCGGTGCGGGCACCCCGAGCGTCTGGAACTCGGCGACCTGCCCGGACGGTGCGCCGGAGTTGCTGGTGATCCGGAGCCGGACGTCGGCTGCCCTGGCGGTGAGCGGAATGGTCACCGTGTTGCCGGTGGCCGGGTCGAAGCCGTACGACTTGGCGGCGGCGAGCGTGGTGAACCCCGCGGCCGACTGCTCGCGGCCCTCCACCGCGACGGTCTGCGTGCGGCTGGCCCAGATCGGATCGGGGTCGAGCTTGACCACCACGGCGTTCAGGTCGGCGTTCGAGCCGAGTGCGACGGTGAGCAGGCTCGGGTAGGCGCTGCCTTCCCAGTAGGTCGCGGTGTTGTTGTCGTTGGCGTTGGCCGCGATGAACGAGTGCACCGTCGAGGAAGCGGTGATCGGCTTGCCCACGGCCAGGTTCGCACCGGCGGCGGTGCCCGCGCGGGTCACCGTGCCGCTGTCCGCCGACTGGTTGCCCGCGGCGTCCCTCGCCCGCACGGAGTAGGTGACGGTGGTGCCGTCTGGCTGGTTGTCGGTGTGGGACAGCACGGTGCCCGCGACGCTGGTGCGCAGGACGCCGTTGGCGTAGATGTCATATCCGGCCACCCCCACGTTGTCGGTGGCGGCGGACCAGGTGAGCCGGATCTGCCCGGTCCCCGGCTCGGTGAACGCCAGGTCCGACGGCGCACCGGGTGCCTGGGTGTCCCCCGTGGACGGTCCGGAGACGGTGAGTTCGCCGAGCTGCCCGGCGGGCCAGCCGGTGTTCGCGGTGATCTGTACCCGCAGGTAGCGGACGGTCGCCGTGGTGAAGTCGATGGTCACCGCGTTCCCACCGGCGGGGTTGAAGATCCGTCCGGCGGACGTGGCGAGATCGGTGAAACCGGTGCCGTCGGTGCTGCCGCGCACGCTCAGCGTCTGCGTGCGCGTGCCCCAGCCGGACGGCAGTTCCAGCTCGACGCGGCTCGCCGGGACCGCGGCCCCGAGATCGGCCTGGAGCCAGTGCGGGAAGGCGCCGTTCGCGCTTTCCCAGTAGGTCGACGGATTGCCGTCGCCCGCGTTGCCCGCCGGGTGTTCGGGGTGCGAACTGCTCGCGGTGAGCGTGCTGGCGAGGGGCTGGAATCCGGCGGGCCGGGCTTCGAACTCGGCGAGTTGCGCCGCCGGGGCCCCGGTGTTGGCGGTGATCTCCACCCGGAGGAACCGGGCGACGGCCGGTGGGAAGTCGATCCGGACGGTGTTGTGCTCGGCGGGGGTGAAGGTGTGCTCGGCCGCGGCGGAGATGGTGGCGAAGCCGGTGCCGTCGAGACTGCCCTGCAGGCTGAGCCGCTGCTGCCGCGCGGCCCAGCCGGCGGGCAGCTTCAGCGTCACCTGGTCGACGCTGCGTTCGGCACCGAGGTCCAGCTGCGCCCATTGCGGCAGCGAGCTGCCGCTGCTCTCCCAGTAGCTGTCCTGATCGCCGTCGTTGATCTTCGAGGCGTGGGCAGGAGCGCTGCTGGCCTGGGCGGCCGCGGCGGTGCCGCCGATCGCCGGGAGCACGGCCGCCGGCGCCGCCACCAGCAGTGCGGCCACGGCCAGGCTTGCCGCACGGGGTCGTTTCTTCGATCTCACCAGAACCGTCATCACCGGGGAACCTCTCCGTTGAGGGGCGATTGAGCGGGTTATTACTGGAATCTGCCTAATTTGTGACAAGTCAATGTCATCTTCTTGCGTATAACTGTTCAAGAGTTGCAGACGCGCTGGTGGGAGTCAACGGGCGGCAGGACGCCGGTGTGGTGGCCCGGCGGTGCTTCGGCTGGGCTCGCGGATACCGTGACCGCGTGCCCCGACGCAACAAGCCCTCGCGTGGTCGCGCGAGTTCGCCTGCGCGCGACGTGGGCGGGGCGTCGGGGTGGGCGAGCACCGAGTCGGCGGCGGACGGCGACTGGCTCGTCCGTTCGGTGCCCGGCGCGCACGCCACCAAGGTCTACCGGTGCCCCGGCTGCGACCACGAGATCCGCCCCGGCGTACCGCACGTGGTGGTGTGGCCCGCCGACGGGACCGGGTCGGTGACCGACCGGCGGCACTGGCACCGTCCCTGCTGGGACGCCCGAGCGAGGAGGAGGCCCGGCCGGTGGTGAGGATCGGACCGAACACCGTGCTCCCCGCGCGACGCGAGGCGGTGACGCTGCACACCGAGGACGGCCTCCGGCTGGTCGGCGAGCTGGCCCGGCCCGCGGACCGCGACCCGGTGGCGACCGTGGTGCTGCTGCACCCGCTGCCCACGCACGGCGGCATGATGGACTCGCACGTGCTGCGCAAGGCGGCCTTCCGCCTGCCCGCACTGGCCGGGCTCGCGGTGCTGCGGTTCAACACGCGAGGCGCGGCCAGCGAAGCCGGGCGCAGCGAGGGCACCTTCGGCGCCGCCGAGGCCGAGCGCTTCGACGTCGCGGCCGCACTCGACTTCGCCCGCCGCCGGGGCCTACCCCGGGTGTGGCTGGCCGGCTGGTCGTTCGGCAGCGACCTCGCGCTCATGCACGGCACGGACCCGCTCGTCGAAGGCATCGTGCTGATCGCGCCCCCGTTGCGCTGGAGCAGCCCGGTGCAGCGGGCTGCCTGGGCGCACACGGGCAAGCCGGTGGTGGCCTTGGTGCCGGAGTTCGACGACTACCGGCGCCCCGGCGAAGTGCGCGAAGGCTGCGCGATGATCCCGCAGGCGCGGGTGCTCACCCTGCCCGGCGCCGGTCACCTGCTGGTCGGCCACGCGGACGCGGTGCTCGACCACCTGGTCTCCGTCATCGCCCCGGAAACACCCACGCCGCTGCCGCGGGACTGGGACGGTGACTGCGAAAACCGTCAGGTGACCATTGTGGACAGTGAACGGCGGTAGTGGGTTGAGCGCTGTCCTTGGTAGTCCTCCTCCAGGTAGGGCGTGAAGCCGAGCTTCTCGGCCACCCGCCGGGACGGTTCGTTGACCAGTGCCACGGAAATCACCACCGGACGGCTGGGCAGCGCGCGCTCCGCCCAGGCGACCGCGGCCCGCGCCATCTCGGTGGCGTAGCCCTTCCCCCAGCTCTGCGGGCGGAAGCGGTAGTACAGGTTCACCAGCTGCTCGTCGTGCAGTTCCTTCGACTGCAAGCCACCCACCCCGGCGATCTCCCCGGTCGCGGCCTCCACCACGGCGAAGTAGCCGAAGCCGTGCTCGGCCCAGTGCCAGAGCCAGTACTCGAACTGCTTGCCCGCCTGGTCGGCGTCGGGCGGGTCGGAGTTGTACCGGTTCGTCTCGGGATCGGCCTGGATCCCGACGACGGCGGCCCGGTCCTCCCGGCGCAACGGACGCAGGATGAGGCGCTCGGTGTGGATGGCGTGGAACGTGGTCACCCGGCGACCGTAACTCCGCGCACCGACAAGTTCAGGCCGAGTGCAGGAACTCGTGCTCCGGGCGAGTGGGCCCCGGTTCACCGGAGCTCGGTGCCGGACTCAGCTCGTGTGCGCCGACTTGAGCAGGCGGGTCAGCACGGCGGTGTCGCCGAAGGTCTCCACCTGGGTGACGTCCCGTCGCTGCCAGAGCAGGAGCAGCAGGTCGGCGGCGGCGGCCCGCACCGCCACCGCGCCCTTCGCGTGCTCCCGGGTGACCCGCCAGGTGCCGTCGAAGGTGATCGACCACTCACCAGGGCCGTCCGTGGCGTGCAGGTGGACCGAGCCACCGAGGTCCTCGGCCGGGGACTCGTGGAGGAAGTGGGTGAGGAACTCGTCGATGCCGTCGGCCGCCAGTTCCCGGCCGATCGGCACCTCCTGACCGGCCGCGAGCGAGGCGTCCCAGGCGTGGACCGCGGCTTCGTGGGCCATCCGGCGCTGGACGAACCCCGCCGTCCGGTCCGCCGACCAGGTCCACACGGGCTTGGCCGGGTCCGCCCGGCGCACGGCCTCGACCAGGTGCCGCAGGTTGTCCGCGTACCGGTCGAGCAGCTCGTCGTCGGCGGGCCGTTCGGGTGCCTGGTAGTTGTCCGGCCCGCTGACCAGCCCGCTCAGCTGCAGCCGCCAGAAGTAGAAGACCTCGCAGGTGTGCCAGACCAGGTCGGCCACGGTCCAGTCCGGACAGCTGGGCACCGGTCTGGACAGGTCGGTGGCAGCCGCGGCCAGTGCGCTGCCGTGGTGCGCCAGCTCGGCGGTGTACTGCTCTCGGTTCATCGGGCAACCCTATTGGGCGCGGAGTTGGGCACACCTGGTCGCCGGGCGGGCCGGGGTGAGCGAGAATGACGCAATGCCGCAACTGCGCATCGCCATGGCCCAGGTCAACCCCACCGTCGGGGACCTCGCCGGAAACGCCGACCAGACCGTCGAATGGACGCGCAAGGCCGCCGAGGCCGGCGCCCACGTGGTGGTCTTCCCCGAGATGTCGCTGACCGGGTACCCGGTGGAGGACCTCTCCCTGCGCAAGACCTTCGCCGAGGCGTCCCGCGCCAAGGTGGACGAGGTGGCCAGGCGGCTCGACGAGGCGGGCTGCGGGGAGGTGCTGGCCTACGTCGGCTACCTCGACCTGGACGAGGCCGGACCACGGGACGCCGCGGCCGCGGTGTACCGGGGTGAGGTGGTGGCCAGGCAGTTCAAGCACCACCTGCCCAACTACGGCGTGTTCGACGAGCACCGCTACTTCAAGCCGGGCACCACGCTCGACGTGGTCCGGTACCACGGCGTCGACATCGGCATGGTCATCTGCGAGGACATCTGGCAGGACGGCGGCCCGGTCGCCGCGCTCGGCAAGGCCGGCGTCGACCTGGTGGTGGCGCCGAACGCCTCGCCGTACGAACGGTCCAAGGACGACATCCGGCTGCCGCTGATCGCCCGGCGCGCCGCCGAGGCCGGTGCCCCGCTGGTCTACACCAACCAGGTCGGCGGGCAGGACGACCTGGTCTTCGACGGCGACTCCATCGTGGTCGCCGCGGACGGCAGGCTGCTGGCCCGCGCCCCGCAGTTCACCGAGCACCTGCTCGTGCTGGACATGGAGATCGAAGCGGGCGGCCACGCCGCCGACGGTGAACTGGCCGGGCTGCACGTCAACCGCCGCGTGCTCTCGTCGGACCCGCTGCCCGCCTACGAACCGCTCGCCGAGCCGCCGGTCAGCGAGCCGCTCTCGGACGAGGCGGAGGTGTGGTCGGCGCTGGTCGTCGGCCTGCGGGACTACGTGCAGAAGAACGGCTTCCGCTCGGTCACCTTCGGCTTCTCCGGCGGCATCGACTCGGCCGTGGTGGCCGCGCTGGCCGCCGACGCGCTCGGCGGCGACGCGGTGCACGGCGTGTCGATGCCGTCGAAGTACTCCTCGGAGCACTCGCGGTCCGACGCCGCCGAACTGGCCCGCCGCATCGGCGCGCACTTCCGGACCGAGCCGGTCGAGGACATGGTCAAGCTCTACGTCGACCAGCTGAAGCTGACCGGGCTCGCGGAGGAGAACATCCAGGCCCGCACCCGCGGCATGCTGCTCATGGCACTGTCCAACCAGGACGGGCACCTGGTGCTGGCCACCGGCAACAAGACCGAGCTGGCGGTGGGCTACTCGACCATCTACGGCGACGCGGTCGGCGGCTTCGCCCCGATCAAGGACGTGTTCAAGACGCACGTGTGGCAACTGGCCCGCTGGCGCAACGCCGAAGCCGAGAAGCGCGGGGAGACCCCGCCCATCCCGGAGAACTCGATCAGCAAGCCGCCGTCCGCGGAACTCCGCCCGGACCAGCTGGACTCGGACTCCCTGCCGGACTACGCGCTGCTCGACGACATCCTGGACGACTACGTCGAGGGCGACCGCGGCTTCGCCGACCTGCTCGCCGCCGGGTTCGACGCCGAGGTGATCGACCGCGTGGTCCGGATGGTGGACAAGGCCGAGTACAAGCGCCGCCAGTACCCGCCGGGCACGAAGATCACCTTCAAGGCGTTCGGCCGCGACCGCCGCCTGCCGATCACCAACTCCTGGCGCGAGGTCCACTGACTGCGCTTTTGGTCGGGAGTTCACCGTCGGTGGGTGTTCCCGGTCACCGCGTTTCCGTAGCGTCCGATGGGTTCCCCCCACCACCAGCGGAACCCATCGGAGGCACAACGTGTCGACCTTCAAGAGACGGAACTTCCTGCGCGCGGCGGTGCTCGGCGCGGGCGTCACCGCGTTCGGCAACACGTTCACCCCGTCCGCGCTGGCGAACCCGGCGCAGAACGGCCCCAGCCCGTACGGCCCGCTGCAGGCCGCGGACGCCAACGGCATCCAGCTCCCGGCCGGGTTCACCAGCCGGGTCGTGGCCCGGTCGCGGCAGCAGGTCGCCGGCTACACCTGGCACGACGCGCCGGACGGCGGCGCGGTGTTCGCCGACGGCACCGGCTGGATCTACGTGTCCAACTCCGAGATCGCGGTCGGCGGCGGTGCCAGCGCGTTGAAGTTCAACGCCGGCGGCGGTATCACCGCCGCGTACCGGGTGCTGTCGAACACGCGGTTGAACTGCGCCGGTGGCGCCACCCCGTGGAAGACCTGGCTGTCCTGCGAGGAGATCGACGGCGGTTACGTCTACGAATGCGACCCGTGGGGCGTGAAGGCGGCCGTGCGGCACCCGGCGATGGGCCGGTTCAAGCACGAAGCCGCCGCCGCGGACCCGGTGCGCAAGGCGGTCTACCTGACCGAGGACGTCTCCGACGGCTGCCTCTACCGCTTCCTGCCGACCACCTGGGGCGACCTCTCCGCGGGCAAGCTGCAGGTGCTGCGCGCCGGCACCGCCACCTCCGGTTCGTTCACCTGGGCGGACGTGCCCGACGTCGACGGCTCGCCCACCGCCACCCGCAACCAGGTCTCCGGCGCCAAGCGGTTCAACGGCGGCGAGGGCCTGCACTACGCGAACGACACCGCCTGGTTCACCACCAAGGGCGACAACCGGTTGTGGCAGCTGAACCTGGCGGACAACACCTACGAACTCGCCTACGACGACTCGCTGGTCAGCCCCGGCACCGCCCCGCTGACCGGGGTGGACAACGTGACCGGCAGCGCGTCCGGTGACCTCTTCGTCGCCGAGGACGGCGGCAACATGGAGATCTGCGTGATCACGCCGAACGACGTGGTGGCGCCGTTCCTGCGGATCAACGGCCAGAGCGGTTCGGAGATCTGCGGCCCGGCGTTCACCCCGGCCGGGAACCGGCTGTACTTCTCGTCGCAGCGCGGGACCAGCGGCTCCAGTTCGGGCGGCATCACCTACGAAGTGACCGGCCCCTTCCGGAGCTGAACACGAAAAAGCGGGGCCCCGGCAACCGGGGCCCCGCTTCTGGAACTCAATCCTTCTTGCGCCGCAACAGGCTCCGCACCTTCTTCAGCGCCTGTTCGGCGTCGGAGTCGAACGGGTTGTCGTGCACCAGGTAGGTCCACGTCGAGGTGGCCCGCCGCACCCCGGACGCCGCCAGGTCGACGCCGTTCTCGGTGATCTCGGCCTCCTCCAGCGAGGCGATCGAGCGCTTCTCGGTCTCCGGGATGATCTTGTGGAACTCCGGGATGGCCGCGCGGTGGAACTCGTCGAGCGGGGTTTCCCTGGCCAGCGCCCGCAGGTGGATGCTCTCCCGCACGTCGGTCAGGAACGCCAGGTGGTCCGACCACAGCTGGTCGATGTGGAACAACGCGATCTCGCGGCAGACCTGCGCCACCTTCTCCTCGTCGTCCAGCGCCTCGGACAGCTCCTTGAACTTCTCCGGCGCGCCCTGCTCCAGCTGCTCCTTGGCCAGGTCGGTGCGCAGCAGCTTGTCGCGGTGCGCCAGCAGTTCGGTGCGCTGCCGCTCGATCAGCCGGGTGTAGCGCCAGGTGTTCCGGTGGATCTCCAGGTCGACGCCCTCGGCCACGCGCTGCGCGTGCTTGATCTGCCGGTGCGCGGCCACGTCGGTGATCTCGCCGGTTTCGGGGTCGGAGTCGATGCCCTCGGGGATGTCCGGCGCGTTCTGCAGCACCAGGTCGTCGTTGAGGCTGGCGAAGAAGATCGAGCTGCCCGGGTCGCCCTGCCGCCCGGCGCGACCGCGCAGCTGGTCGTCGAGCCTGCTGCTCGGGTAGCGCGCGGTCCCGATCACGTGCAGCCCGCCCAGCTCGGCCACCCGGTCCCGGTCCTTGCCGTCCCTGCCGCCGAGCCGGATGTCGGTACCGCGACCGGCCATCTGGGTGGACACCGTCACCGCGCCGTACCGACCGGCGTCGGCGATGATCTCGGCTTCTTCGGCGTCGTTGCGCGCGTTCAGCACCACGCACTCGAGGCCGACCTTCGCCAGCTTCTCGGCCAGTTCCTCGGACTCGGCCACGTCCTGGGTGCCGACCAGGATCGGCTGCCCGGTCTCGTGCACCCGCGCGATCTCCTCTTCGATCGCCCGCAGCTTCTGCGACGGCGAAGCGAAGATGCGGTCCTTGGCGTCCTCGCGGATGTTCTCGGTGTTCGGCGGGATGACCGCCACTTCCAGCTTGTAGAACTCGCGCAGCTGCTCGGCGACCGCCACCGCGGTCCCGGTCATGCCCGCCACCTGCGGGTACCGCGCCATCAGCGCCTGCACGGTGATCGAGTCCAGGATCTCGCCGCGGTCCGACGGCGGCACCTGCTCCTTGGCCTCGACGGCCGCCTGCAACCCGTCCGGCCAGCGCTGGAGCTCCGCGACCCGGCCGCGGGAGGCGTTGATCAGCTGCACCTTGCCGTCGCGGACCAGGTAGTCGACGTCGCGTTCGAGCAGCGCGTGCGCGTGCAGGGCGACGTTCACCGCGGCCAGCCGGTCCTGCCCGGTCCCGGACTCGCTGTAGAGGTCGATGCCGCCGAGCGACTTCTCCACCACCGACGAACCGGCGCTGGTCAGCCAGGCGTTGCGGCCGTCCTTGTCGGTCTCGTAGTGCAGGCCGAGGCGCAGCCGCCGGACGACGTTGGCCACCTCCTCGTCGGCCTGGCCGGCGTCCACCGAACCGGCCATCACCAGCGGCACCCTGGCCTCGTCGACCAGCACCGAGTCCGCCTCGTCGATGATCGCCACCTCGGGCTCCGGCTGGACCAGCTCGTCGGCCCTGGTGACCAGGCGGTCGCGCAGCATGTCGAAGCCGATCTCGCTGACCGCGCCGTAGGTGACCTCGGCGTGGTAGGCCGCGCGCCGCTCCTCCCGGGTGCGCGACGGCTCCACCCAGCCGACGGACACGCCGAGCAGGTCGAAGATGGGCTTCATCCATTCGGCGTCACGACGGGCCAGGTAGTCGTTGACGGTGACCACGTGCACGCGCTTGCCCTGCAGCGCGTACCCCGCCGCGGCGAGCGCGCCGGCCAGCGTCTTGCCCTCACCGGTGGCCATCTGCACCACGTGCCCGGTGAGCAGCCCGAGGGTGCCGAGCACCTGGACGTCGAAGGCGCGTTCGTCGAGCGCGCGGCGGGCCGCCTCGCGACCCAGCGCACCCAGTTCGACGAGCTGGTCGTCCCCCCACGTGCCGACCTCGCGCAGCTTCGCCGCGGTTTCGGTCAACTCCTCGTCGGAAAGCTTCTCGAGCTCCGGCTCCCGCTTCTCGACGGCGGGCAGGAGGGCTTCGTAGCGGGTCAGTTCCACGCTGGCCGGACGCTGGATGATCCTGCGCAACCGTTTGCCGACCCGGCTCATCAACGCTGCCACCCGTGCTCTCCTCTGTCGTGTCGCGCCCAGCGGGCGATGTTCCGCTTGCCCAACGCGGCCCTACCGCGTCCGAGTTCCGCTCTTCGGTGCTGGCACCATCGTCGAGGTGCGCCGACTCGAACGCTACCGGGCCAAGCTGGGCCTTGTCCTCGTCCTAACGTCGCTACCGGTCGTTCTGGCCGCCTGTTCCACCGAGGCTGAACCACCGCGGCCGGTGACCGAAACGAAAGGACCGGCGGGCCCGGTTCCCGCCGGTCTGGAAAAGTTCTACGCGCAACCCCTGAGCTGGGGCGACTGTGCACCCTACGCCACCACGGCGAGCACCAAGACGGCCTTTGGGGTGAAGGGCGTCGAATGCGCCCGGCTCACCGTGCCGCTCGACTACGCGCAGCCACAGGGCGAGACGATCACCGTCGGCGTGCTCCGGCACCGGGCCGAAGGCGGCGAGCGGATCGGGTCGCTGCTGGTCAACCCCGGTGGCCCCGGCGCGTCCGGCATGGCCGCGGCGGCCGGTATGACCGAATCCTCGGCCGAGCTGACCGCGCGCTTCGACCTGGTCGGCTTCGACCCCCGCGGGGTCGGCGCGAGCCGGCCGCAGGTGCGCTGCCTGACCGACGCCGAACGCGACGCCGAACGCGCGGACGACATCGAGTCCGACGGCTCGCCCGCCGGAGTGGCGCAGCAGGAAGCCGAGAACCGGACCTTCGCCGAGCGCTGCGCCGAACGCACCGACCACCACGCCGCCATGCTCGCCAACGTCGGCACCAGGGACGTCGTCAAGGATATGGACGTGCTCAAGTCCGCGCTCGGTGACGCCGAGCTGTCCTACCTCGGCTACTCCTACGGCACGCGCATCGGCTCGACCTACGCCGAGACGTTCCCGCAGAACGTCCGCGCGATGGTGCTCGACGGCGCGCTCGACCCCGAGCAGGACGCGGTCGAATCGCTGGTCGCGCAGGGGGAGGGCTTCGGCAAGGCGTTCGAGGAATTCGTGCGGTGGTGCGTGGCCGAGCAGGACTGCGCGCTCGGCAGCGACCCGGCGGGCGCGACGAAGGCGTACCAGGACCTGACCCGGCCGCTGATCGACAACAAGGCCGCGGCCGGCGACGGCCGCCTCCTCTCCTACGAGGACGCGACCACCGGCACCGTGCAGGCGCTCTACACCCAGCAGCTGTGGGACACGCTGAACAGCGGCCTCAACGCGTTGAAGAGCGGCAACGGCGGCACGCTGATGAAGCTCGCCGACACCTACAACGAACGCGGGGCGGACGGCCGGTACTCGACCACGCAGGACGCCTTCACCGCGATCCGCTGCGTGGACGACCCGCGGGTCACGGACAAGGCGAAGATCCTCGAAGCGCAGGAGCGGTACATGCAGGTCGCGCCGTTCCTCGACGACGGCAGGCCGGACGGCGCCCCGCTCGACTCGTGTGCCTTCTGGCCCGCGCCGAACACCTCCGAACCGCACACTCCGAACGTGGAAGGCGTGCCCCCGGTCCTGGTGATCTCGACGACGAACGACCCGGCGACCCCGTACGAAGCCGGGGTCAACCTGGCGAAGGCGATGAAGGGCGCGCTGCTCACCTTCGAAGGCACCCAGCACACGGTGTTCCTGCAGGGAAACACCTGCGTGGACAAGGCGGGCGAGGCCTACCTGGTGGACGGCACCCTGCCCGCGGAGGGCACCCGCTGCGCGGGCCGGTGAATCGATCTTCACCCGGCAGGGTGCTGCCGTCGCACTGCGCCAACCGGGGAGTAAGTGGCACGATTCGGTCGTGTTCCCGTTCCGCTCGGTAATCGCTGTTGTGCTGCCCCTCGCCCTGGTCACCGCCGCGTGCTCGGCCGAGGAAGCGCCGAAGACCCCGCCTCCGGTGGTGGTGGAGTCCCGGACGCCGGCCCCGCCGCCCGACCCCCTGGCGGGCTTCTACGCGCAGCAGCTCGCCTGGGGTGCGTGCGCGCCGTTCGCGACCGGCGAGGACAGCAGAGCCGCCTTCCGCGTGCCCGGCCTGGAATGCGCCCGGCTGAGCGTGCCGCTGGACTACGCCGAGCCGGAAGCCGAGAAGATCAGCATCGGCGTGCTCCGCCACCGGGCGGCGGGGGAGCGGATCGGCTCGCTCGTGCTCAACCCGGGCGGGCCGGGCGGCTCCGGCATGGTCGCCGCGGCGGGCATTTCCGTCCAGGCGGCCAAGGGCGAAGTCGGCAAGCGGTTCGACATCGTCGGCTTCGACCCGCGCGGGGTCGGCGCCAGCGAACCCCGGATCCGCTGCCTGACCGACGCCGAACGCGACGCCGACCGCGCGGACGACGCCGAAACCGACGGCTCCCCGGAAGGCGTGGCCAAGCAGGAGACCGAGGCCAGGGAGTTCGGCGCGAAGTGCGCCGAACGCACCGAGCACGGCACCGCCATGCTGGCCAACCTCGGCACCCGCGACGTGGCCAGGGACCTCGACCTGCTGCGGGCCGCGCTCGGTGACCAGCAGCTGACCTACCTCGGCTACTCCTACGGCACGCAGATCGGCTACACCTACGCCGAGGCGTTCCCCGGCAAGGTGCGCGCGATGGTGCTCGACGGCGCCGTCGACCCGGCGCAGGACCAGCTCGACGGCAACCTCGCGCAGATCGCCGGCTTCGGCAAGGCGTTCGGCGAGTTCGCGAAGTGGTGCGCGGAGCAGCCCGACTGCGCGCTCGGCCGTGACCCCGAAGGCGCCACGAAGGCGTTCCAGGACCTGACCCGGCCGTTGATCGAAAACCCCGTGCCCGCCGGTGACCGGAAGCTCACCTACGAGGACGCCGGTACCGCGGCGATCCAGGCGCTGTACTCGCAGCAGCTGTGGAAGCAGCTCAACGCCGGGCTGGCCGAGCTGGCCCAGCAGCGCGGGGACAAGCTGATCGCCCTCGCCGACCAGTACAACGAGCGGGCCGCGGACGGCACCTACGGCACCATCCAGGACGCGTTCACCGCGATCAACTGCGTGGACAACCCCAAGACCACCGACAAGAACCGCATCGCCGAGGTGCTGCGACGGGGCAACGAGGCGGCACCGTTCCTGGACGACGGCAGGCCGGACGGCGCCGCACTCGACACCTGCGCCTTCTGGCCCGTGCCGAACACCTCCGAACCGCACACGCCGAAGGTCGACGGTGTGCCCCCGGTCCTGGTGATCTCGACGACGAACGACCCGGCGACGCCGTACGAAGCGGGCGTGAACCTGGCGAAGGCGATGAACGGCGGCCTGCTCACCTTCGAGGGCACCCAGCACACGGTGTTCCTCCAGGGCGTGCCCTGCGTCGACGACGCCGGTGCCGCCTACCTGATCAGCGGCACCCTGCCCCCGGAAGGTCTCCGCTGCACCGCGGGCTAGGTGGTCGACGGCGCCGGCTGGTTCGGCGCCGTCAACGCCAGTTCCAGCATGATCGCGCCTTCGTTCGCCTGCCGCGGCGGCACCTGCAGCCACACCCGCGCCAGGTTCCGCGTGGCCTCCTGCTCGACCCAGAACTTCACGTCCACGTCCGCCTGGATCGACGGCACCACCGACGAGACGACCTCACGCGGCACCTTGCCGGTCACCCGGTAGGTCGGCACCTCGCCGAGCCGCTCCTTGCCCTCGGTCTCCAGCGAGGTCGCGCCGTTGAGCAGCCGGGGCAGCCCGCGTGAAGCGTCCAGCAACGTCGTCGGCGTGAACGCGGGCGGCGGCTGGGTGCGGGTGGCACCCTGTGGATCGGTCAGCGTCAGGGTCTGCCCGTCCAGCTGGAACTGGTAGTCGATGCGGTCGTTCGCCTCCTGGACCCCGGCTCGCCCGCGGGCACCACCGGCCCGGTTCGCGTCCCCTTCGACGTCGAGGACCTCGAGCCCTTCGAGCATGCCGCTGATGCCGAACTTGAAGTGCACCGTGTCCAGCCGTCCGACCGCCGCGGCCGCTTCCCGCACCAGCCCGGTGCCGTCGGGCAGCGGCCCGCTGGTGTCCGGCGAACCGGCGCACCCGCCCAGCAGTCCGGTCAACAACAGCAGCCCGAGCAGGCGGCGCGAGAACATGCTGCCCACGTTAGCCGTTTCAACCACGCGCGAAGGTGCGCCGGTAGGTCAGCGGGGCCACGCCGATCGCCGCGTTGAGGTGCTGCCGGAGCGAGGCCGAGGTGCCCAGCCCGGCTTCCTGCGCGACGCGGTCGATCGGCAGCGTGGTCTGCTCCAGGAGGTGCCGCGCGTGCTTCACCCGCTCCTGGATCAGCCACGCCCGCGGGGAGAGCCCGGTTTCCGCGCGGAACCGCCTGCTGAAGGTGCGCACGCTCATCCGCGCGTGCTCCGCCAGCGTCGCCAGGTCCAGCGGTTCGCTGAGCCTGCCCAGCGCCCACGCCCTGGTCGCGGCCGTGCTCCCGGCGCCTTCGTCGGCCACCGGCCGGTCGATGTACTGCGACTGCCCGCCCTCGCGGAACGGCGGCACCACGCTGTAGCGCGCCGCGGTGTTGGCCACCTCGCTGCCGTGGTCCGCACGCAGCACGTGCAGGCACAGGTCCACCCCCGCGGCGAGCCCGGCCGAGGTCAGCACGTCACCGTCGTCGACGAAGAGCACGTCCTCGTCCACCTCGATCTTCGGGTACAGCGCACGCAGCTCGTCGGCGTACGCCCAGTGCGTGGTCGCCCGCCTGCCGTCGAGGAGACCGGCCGCACCCAGCACGAACGCACCGGTGCAGATCGACATGATCCGCGTGCCCGGCCGGATGAGCGCGAGCGCCGCGGCGATGTCCGCGGGCAGCGTGCCCTCGTACCGCGGCCCCCGCGCGCGCGTGCCGGGGATGATCACCGTGTCGGCCTCGGCCAGCACCTCCGGACCGTGGTCGAGCACCGCGGTGTACCCGGCGCTGACCCGCACCGGCTGGTCGTCGATCCCGCAGACGCGCACGTCGTACAGCGGCTCGCCGTCGCGCTTCGCGGTGCGGAACAACTGGGCCGGGATCTGCATGTCGTACCCGACCACCTCGTCGATCGCCAGCACGGCGATCCGGTGGGGTTCGGCCATGGCCGGATTCTTTCACATATTGGCGCTCAGGCCACTAGTTAGGACCGCGAAGTGTCATGAAACTGGCCTGGTGACTCAACTCCAACTGCGCCTCCGCCGCCCGCACCGGGCGTGGGTGGTGGCGGCCGTCGCCTTCGTGACCCTGATCGGTGCGGCCGGCTTCCGGTCGGTGCCCAGCGTGCTGATCGACCCGCTGCACGCCGAGTTCGGCTGGGCCCGCGGCACGATCGGCGCCGCCGTCTCGATCAACCTGGTGCTGTTCGGCCTGATCTCCCCGTTCGCCGCCGCGCTGATGGACCGGCTCGGCATGCGCCGCGTGGTCGCCTGGGCGCTGACCCTGGTCGCGGCCGGCAGCGGGCTCACCGTGTTCATGACCGCGTCCTGGCAGCTGCAACTGCTCTGGGGCGTGCTGGTCGGCGTCGGCACCGGTTCGATGTCGATGGCCTTCGTCGCCACCGTCACCGGGCGCTGGTTCGTGCACCGCCGCGGCCTGGTCAGCGGCATCCTCACCGCCGCGGGGGCCACCGGCCAGCTGATCTTCCTGCCGCTGGTCGCCTCGCTCGCCACCGAGTACGGCTGGCGCACCGCCTCCATCGTGGTGGCCATCGCCGCGCTCGCGGTGGTGCCGCTGGTGGTGCTGTTCCTGCACGACCACCCCGCCGACCTCGGGACCACGGCCTACGGCGGCGAATCCGGGGTGGCCGCCACCCCGGTCACCGGCAGCAGCGCCGCCCGTGCCCTGCGCACCCTGCGCGACGCCGCCCGCACGAAGACGTTCTGGCTGCTCGCCGGGGGGTTCGCGATCTGCGGGGCGTCGACCAACGGCCTGGTCGGCACGCACTTCGTCAGCGCCGCGCACGACCACGGCATGCCGCACACCACCGCGGCCTCCCTGCTCGCCCTGGTCGGCATCTTCGACGTGGCGGGCACGATCCTGTCCGGCTGGCTCACCGACCGGGTGAACCCGCGGATCCTGCTCGGCGCCTACTACACGCTGCGCGGCCTGTCGCTGATGGTGCTGCCGTCGCTGTTCGCGCCGGGCGTGGAGCCGAGCATGTGGGTGTTCATCATCTTCTACGGCCTGGACTGGATCGCCACCGTGCCGCCGACCGTGGCGCTGTGCCGCGAGCGGTTCGGCGACGCCGCGCCGATCGCGTTCGGCTGGGTGTTCGCTTCGCACCAGGTGGGAGCCGCGCTGGCGGCCTTCGGCGCCGGCCTGACGCGTGACCTGCAGGGCAGCTACGACCTGGCCTGGCTGGTGGCGGGCGGCCTGTGCGTGCTCGCCGCGGTGATGTCGATCGCGGTGCCCCGCCTCCGGGTGTCGTGAAACACGCCGTTAACACGATCCGCATAGGGTGCGGCCATGGATCGCCAGCAGGAGTTCGTGCTGCGCACGCTTGAAGAACGGGACATCCGTTTCGTGCGGCTCTGGTTCACCGATGTGCTCGGGTTCCTCAAGTCGGTGGCGGTGGCGCCCGCCGAGCTGGAGGGGGCGTTCAGCGAGGGCATCGGCTTCGACGGGTCCGCGATCGAGGGGTTCGCGCGGGTCTACGAGTCGGACATGGTCGCCAAACCCGACCCGGCCACCTTCCAGGTGCTGCCGTGGGAAACGCCCGAGGGCGCGCCGTACTCGGCACGGATGTTCTGCGACATCGCGATGCCGGACGGCTCGCCCTCGTGGGCGGACCCCCGCCACGTGCTGCGCCGCCAGCTGTCGAAGGCGGGCGAAGCCGGGTTCACCTGCTACGTGCACCCCGAGATCGAGTTCTTCCTGCTCTCGACCCTGCCCGACGACGGCACCGAGCCGGAGCCCGCGGACAACGGCGGTTACTTCGACCAGGCCAGCCACGCCACGGCCACGCACTTCCGGCGCCACGCCATCGAGACGCTCGAGGCGATGGGCATCTCGGTGGAGTTCAGCCACCACGAGGGCGCGCCCGGCCAGCAGGAGATCGACCTGCGCTACGCCGACGCGCTGACCATGGCCGACAACGTGATGACCTTCCGGTACGTGGTCAAGGAGGTGGCGCTGACCCAGGGGGTGCGCGCCACGTTCATGCCCAAGCCCTTCACCGACCAGCCGGGCTCGGGCATGCACACCCACGTCAGCCTGTTCGAAGGCGACCGCAACGCCTTCTACGACCCCGAGGACCCGCACGAGCTGTCGGACACCGGCAAGGCGTTCGTGGCCGGCGTGCTGCACCACGCCAGGGAGATCTCCGCGGTGACCAACCAATGGGTGAATTCCTACAAGCGCCTGATCAGCGGTGGCGAGGCACCGACGACCGTGTCGTGGGGCCGGTCGAACCGGTCCGCACTGGTGCGCGTGCCGATGTACTCACCCGGTAAGGCGTCCTCCCGACGGGTGGAGATCCGCACCCTGGACTCGGCGTGCAACCCGTACCTGGCCTACTCGGTGATCCTCGCCGCCGGTCTGAAGGGCATCGCCGAGGGCTACGAGCTGCCCGCTCCCGCGGAGGACAACATCTGGTCGCTGTCCGACGCCGAGCGCCGGGCGGCCGGGTACAAGAACCTGCCGCAGAACCTGGGTGAGGCGCTGACCGAGATGGAGCGCTCCGAGCTGCTGCCCGAGGCGCTCGGCGAGCACGTCTACGACTTCTTCCTCCGGAACAAGCGGGCCGAGTGGGACAACTACCGGAGCGCGGTGACGCCGTACGAGCTGCGAACCCTGCTCCCGGTGCTCTGACCTGCGCAAACGGCGTTAAGGTACCCCCCTGTTCCCGGGGGGTTGGGGACCAGGTAATCTTCTCTTCGTCGCCAGGGAGCGAGCCAGGGCCGAGCGGGGGTTGACTCCGCGAGCCGGACCGGGTAACGTACTGCGACGGCCCCCAGGATGGGAAGCCAACCCCAACGACTACGATCGAAGCGGTTGGCTGTACTTTGCCCTGGAGGTACTTGCCAGACAATTTAGTGTGTTGCTTGAGAACTCAACAGTGTGCTAGTGAACTAAGCCAGTAGAGCTTATATGAAACCCCCTCGTCGGGGTTTCCTTTGAGATGTATTTCGAGTTATCGATCAAATTCATTGTTGGAGAGTTTGATCCTGGCTCAGGACGAACGCTGGCGGCGTGCTTAACACATGCAAGTCGAACGATGAAGCCCTTCGGGG
>NZ_JBWKKF010000033.1:0-67071 GCF_056431745.1 Amycolatopsis sp. NPDC045836
TCGTGGAAACGCTGATCGAAGAAGCCATGCGCATCGCCGAAGAAGCAGGCGAGACGGCCGGTGCGGGCGAACCCACCGTCACCGTCGGCTGAGCGGTTTACGCTGGTCAGGTGAGTGACCAGTGGGCGGCCCGGCTGCCGCACCCGGCGTTGCGGCAGGTGGTGCGGCGCTACGCCGGGTACACCCAGCACGGCGTCACGCTGCCCGTGCACCGCGGGCTGCCGTCGCGGTCGGTCACGCTGATCATCAGCCTCGCCGCGCCGGTCCGGGTGGTCGCCGGGCCGGGCACCGAGCACGGGCCGCTGCACCGGCACGGGGTGGTCGGCGGGCTGCACCTGGTGCCGGTGCTGATCGAGCAGGACAGCTTCCAGCAGGGCCTGCACCTCGAGCTGAACCCGCTCGGGGTGCGGGCCCTGCTCGGCGTTCCGGCCACCGAACTCGTCTCGACCACGATCGACGCCGGTGAGCTGCCGGTGCCGTGGGCCCGCGAGCTGCCCGGCAGGCTGCACGAGCTGCCGGACTGGCGGACGCGGTTCGACCTGCTCGACCGCGTGCTGGTGGCGGCGGTGACGCCGGTGACGCCGGCCTCGGAGATCCAGTGGGCGTGGCGCTCGATGGTCGCCGGGCACGGTGACGTCGGGGTGGCCGAGCTGGCCGGGGAGATCGGCTGGAGCAGGCGGCACTTCAGCGAGCGGTTCGCCCGTGAGGTCGGCGTCCCGCCGAAGCAGGCCGCGCGGCTGATGCGCTTCGAACGCAGCCGGGGCCTGCTGCGGGCCGGTGGGTGGCGCACGCTCGCCGACGTCGCCGCGCAGGCGGGCTACTACGACCAGGCGCACATGACCAACGACTGGCGTTCGCTGGCGGGCTGCCCGCCGAGCACCTGGCTCGCCGAGGAACTCCCGTTTCTCCAAGACGGTGCCGCGGACCCGCTCGCAGACTGACCGGCATGAGCGAACTCAACAACCCGGGTGTGTGGCCCTGCCTGAAGTACGACGACGCCGAAGCCGCGCGGATCTTCCTCACCGAGGTGCTCGGCTTCACCGAGGCGCTCACCGTGCGTGGTGAGGACGGGGTCTCGATCGCACACGGCGAGCTGAAGTGGCCCGAGGGCGGCGGCGTGATGTACGGCTCCACGCTGAACGAGTCCGGCCTGCCGAAGCCCACGTCAGGCGGGCAATGGCTGTGCGTCGCCACCGATGATCCGGACGCGGTGCACAAGCGCGCTTCAGCGGCCGGGGCCGAGGTGCTGAACGAGCCGTACGAGACCGACTACGGCTCACGCAACGTCACGATCGCCGATCCCGAAGGCAACGTGTGGACCTTCGGCACCTACCGCGGGGCCTGAGACCGGGGCCGTCAGGGTGAAACCGGCCGCCGTGCCCGGCCGGTTCGCTTTCCGTCCTCCGGCGTTATCTGGCAGGCTGAGGGAGTGTTGCGGCTAGCAGGTGCGCGGCTCCTCGATGATCGGGACTTTCCGGCGGTGCGCGCCGCACTGGCCGCCGATCCCGTTGGCAGCTGCATGGTCAGCGCCCGGATCGAGGTGGCCGGGCTCGATCCGTGGCGCCTCGGTGGCGAGCTGTGGGCCGCCGATGCCCGGCCGTTGCGCTCCGGCCGCATCCAGGGGCTGTGCTTCTCCGGCCCCAACCTGATCCCGCTGCGGGGCAACGCCTCGGCACTGCGCTCGTTCGCCGATCGCGCGCTGCGGCGCCAGCGCACCTGCTCCTCCCTGGTCGGCCCGGCCGAGCAGGTGCTCGGGCTGTGGGAGGAGCTGACCACCGAATGGGGCCCGGCCAGGGAGGTGCGCCACGACCAGCCGCTGCTCGCGCTGGACGCACCGCCCACCTGCACCCCGGACCACCTGGTCCGCCCGGTCCGCCCGGACGAGCTGGAGCGCTACCTGCCCGCCGCGATCGCCATGTTCATCGAGGAGGTCGGCATCGATCCGCGGGCGGGTGACGGGGGTGCCAGCTACCGCGCCAGGGTCGCCGAGCTGATCTCCAGCGGCCGCGCGTTCGCCCGGTTCGAGAACGGGGAAGTGGTGTTCAAGGCCGAGATCGGCGCGTTGTCGGCGACCGTCGGGCAGATCCAGGGCGTGTGGGTGCGCCCGGACCGCCGCGGCCACGGCCTCGGCACGCAGGGCACCGCGGCGGTGGTCTCGCGGCTGGTGCGCGGCATGGGCCGCACGGCCAGCCTGTACGTCAACGCCTACAACGACCCGGCGCTGGCGGCGTACCGCAAGATCGGGTTCCAGCAGGTCGGCCGCTACGCGACGGTGCTGTTCTGATGTCGACGATGGCGACCCTGCGCATGCTGGCCGACGACCGCAAGCGCTACTCGGTGGTCAAACCGGTGGATCCGCGGGCCCGGCTGCTGGTGCTGGCGGTGCTGGTGGTGTTCGCGGCGATCGCCGTGCTGTGCGCGCTGACGCTGGGGTTCTGGGCGACCGTGCCGCCGGTGGCCGTGCTGCCCGCGGTTTTCGGCTGGTACCGCGGTTCGCGGGTGGCGTTGCTGGTCAACGCCGCCGGGATCAAGGTGGACAAGGACTTCGTCGCCTGGGACGAACTCGACGCGGTCCTCGTGCGGCCGGGGCCGCCGGGCACGGTGGAGGCCGAGGTCGGCGGGTTCCGGGTGCTGGTGGACGCCGAGCGCTACGAAGGGGACCGGCTCGCGGCGCTGGTCGCCGCGCACGCGCCGGAGCACGTCCGGTTCACCGACCGCACGGCCTGAAACCCGGCTCGGCCGAAGTCGTAGGCTGGGGGTATGTTCCAGCGTGCTCCTCTGAAGCCCGGTGTGCAGTCACCGCGCCGCGCCGTTCCCGCGTCCATCAAGCGTCCCGAGTACGTGGACCGGCCGGCCCCCAAGCGCGACACCGGCAACGGCGTGCGCACCCCCGAGGTGATCGAGGCGATGCGCGTGGCGAGCCGGATCGCCGCGCAGGCGCTGCAGGAGGGCGGCAAGGCGGTCAAGCCGGGGGCCACCACCGACGACGTGGACAAGGTGGTGCACGAGTTCCTGCTCGACCACCACGCCTACCCCTCGACGCTGGGCTACCGGAACTTCCCGAAGTCGTGCTGCACCTCGCTGAACGAGGTGATCTGCCACGGCATCCCGGACTCGACGGTGATCGAGGACGGCGACATCTGCAACATCGACGTCACCGCCTACATCGGCGACGTGCACGGCGACACCAACGCGACGTTCCTGGCGGGCGACGTGTCGGAGGAGGCCCGGCTGCTGGTCGAGCGCACGCACGAGGCGACCATGCGCGCGATCAAGGCGGTCCGGCCGGGACGGCAGCTGAACGTGATCGGCCGGGTGATCGAGGCGTACGCGAAGCGGTTCGGCTACGGCGTGGTGCGGGACTTCACCGGTCACGGCGTCGGCCCGGCGTTCCACACGGCGCCGACGGTGCTGCACTACGAGGAGCCGTCGGTCACCACGGAGATCCTGCAGGGCATGACCTTCACCATCGAGCCGATGATCACCCTCGGCACCATCGACTACGACATCTGGTCCGACGACTGGACCGTCACCACCAAGGACAAGAAGTGGACGGCCCAGTTCGAGCACACCATCGTGGTGACCGAATCCGGGGCGGAGATCCTGACGCTGCCCTGAAACGCCGGGGTAGCTGACTCCCACATCGAAGTGGCCACGGCTGTGGTCACCCACCACATGGTCTCGCCGGAGCGCGGCTCGTAGCGTTCCGGGGCATGAACGAGCCCATGCTCCGCGGACGGACGGCGCTGGTCACCGGTGGTGCGGCCGGGATCGGCCGGGCGTGCGTGGTCGCGCTGACCGCGGCCGGGGCCAAGGTGCACCTGGTCGACCGGGAGCCCGCCGACGAGGTGGCCGCCGAGACCGGGGCGGTCGCGCACGTCGCCGACCTCACCGAACCCGGCGCGGTCGAGGCGCTGCCCGATGACGTGGACATCCTGGTCAACAACGCCGGGGTGCAGCACGTGGCGCCCATCCACGAGTTCCCGCCGGACCGGTTCGCCGAGCTGCACGAGCTGATGGTGCAGGTCCCGTTCCGGCTGATGCGCCACTGCCTGCCCTCGATGTACCAGAGGGGCTGGGGCCGCCTCATCGCCGTGTCCAGCGTGCACGGGCTGCGGGCGAGCGCGGGCAAGTCCGCCTACGTCTCGGCCAAGCACGCGCTCGAAGGGCTGAGCAAGGTGGCCGCGCTCGAAGGCGCCGAGCACGGGGTCACCAGCAACTGCGTCAACCCGGGTTACGTGCGGACCGCACTGGTCGAGGGCCAGGTGCGGGCCCAGGCGCTGGCGCACGGCATCGGCGAGGACGAGGTGCTCGACGAGGTGTTCCTCCGCCGCACCGCGATCAAGCGGCTGATCGAACCCGAGGAGGTCGCCGCCGTGGTGACCTGGCTGTGCGGTGACGCGGCCGGTTACCTCACCGGTGCCGCCATCCCGATCGACGGCGGCTGGACCGCTGCCTAATCCCGGATCACACAACGAAGTGGTGATGTACATGGCTGAACCCGCGTCCCCGCCGCGCCGCAAGATCGTCAAGATCGTCGGCGCCAGCCTGGTCGGCACGACCATCGAGTGGTACGACTTCTTCCTCTTCGCCTCGGCCGCGACCCTGGTGTTCAACAAGCTGTTCTTCCCCGGCACCGACGCGCTCACCGGCACCCTGCTGGCACTGGGCAGCTACGCCATCGGCTTCGTCGCCCGGCCGCTGGGCGGGCTGGTGTTCGGCCACTACGGCGACAAGATCGGCCGCAAGAAACTCCTGGTGCTCAGCCTGCTGCTGATGGGCGGCGCCACCTTCGCGATGGGCCTGCTGCCCACCTACGCCGCGATCGGCGTGGCCGCGCCGATCCTGCTCACCGTGCTGCGGCTGGTGCAGGGCTTCGCGCTCGGCGGCGAATGGGGCGGAGCGGTGCTGATCGTTTCCGAGCACGGTGATCCGGCTAGGCGCGGGTTCTGGGCGTCGTGGCCGCAGGCCGGTGCGCCCGGCGGGAACCTGCTCGCCACCGCGGTGCTGGCCATCCTCGCCGCCGTGCAGTCCGACGCCGCGTTCGAGTCGTGGGGCTGGCGCATCCCGTTCCTGCTCTCCGGGCTGCTGGTGGCGATCGGGCTGTGGATCCGGCTCTCGGTCGAGGAGTCGCCGCTGTTCCTCGAAGCCGCGAAGAAGGCGGGCGGCAAGGTGGAGAAGGCGCCGATCGTGACGGTGCTGCGGCACAGCTGGCGCGAGGTGCTGATCGCGATGGGCGCGCGCTTCGCGGAGAACGTCTCCTACTACATCCTGACCGCGTTCATCCTGGTCTACCTCACCGTTGCGCTGGAGCTGCCGAAGGGCGTCGGGCTGAACGCGGTGCTGATCGGCTCGGCCGTGCACTTCGTCACCATCCCGGTGTGGGGTGCGCTGTCGGACCGGTTCGGCCGCCGCGCGGTGTACCTGTTCGGGGCCGGCGGGATGCTGGTCTGGTCGTTCGTGTTCTTCGCCATGCTGGACACCAGGTCGTTCGGCGTGATGGTGCTCGCCACCACCGTCGGCCTGGTGCTGCACGGCGCGATGTACGGCCCGCAGGCGGCCTTCTTCTCCGAGCTGTTCGGCACCAGGGTCCGGTACTCGGGTGCGTCGATCGGCTACCAGCTGGCCTCGATCGTGGCCGGTGGGCTGGCCCCGCTGATCGCCACCGCGATGCTGCGCGACCTCGGCGGCAGCCTGCCGGTGTCGATCTACGTGGCGGCCACCTGCGTGCTCACCATCGTGGCGGTCTCCCTGGCCAAGGAGACCAGGGGGTCGTCGCTGGCCGAGCCGGAGCAGGCGGCGGCACCCAGCGACCGCACGCCGGTGACACCATGACCGGATGAGCGTGGAACTGCTCGAGCTGATCGCCGCCGGGGCGAGCGCGCAGGAACTGGCGGCGGCCGGCGCGGATCCGCGGGCCACCGAGGCGGCCCTGCGGATCCACGCCACGCTCGCCGGGCACACCCGGCGCGAGGCCGAGCTGGCGGCGTTGTTCGACACCGCCAGCGACCTCGCCCGGCTGCGCGACACCGACGCGGTGCTCCAGTCGATCGTGCACCGGGCGCGGATGCTGCTGCGGGTGGACGTGTCGTACCTGAGCATGAACCGCCCCGGCACCGGCGGCACGTACATGCGGGTGACCGACGGATCGACCTCGGCGTTGTTCCAGGCGCTGCGGCTGGGCATGGGGGAGGGGCTCGGCGGGCTGGTCGCGCAGACCGCCCGGCCGTACGCCACGGCCGACTACCCGACGGACCCGCGGTTCCGCCACACCGGCCCGATCGACGAAGCCGTGCGCGACGAAGGGCTCATCGCCATCATCGGTGTGCCGCTGGCGCTCGGCGACGAGGTGATCGGCGTGCTCTACGCCTCCGATCGCCGTCCCCGGCGGTTCTCGCCGGCCGAGGTCGCGCTGCTTTCGTCGCTGGCCGACCACGCCGCCATCGCGATCGACAACGCGCGCCTGATCGAGACCATCCAGGAGCACCACGCGACGATCGCGCGGGCGCAGGAGGCGCACGACCGGCTGACCGCGCTGGTGCTCGGCGGCAGCGGGGTGCGCGAGGTCGCCGAAGCCGTCGCCGGGGTGCTCGGCGGCGGCATCACCGTGCACGACGCGAACGGTGCCGAACTCGGCCGATCCGGGGTCCCGGCGCGGCAGCCGTCCGCCGGGACCGTGGCCGCATCGCAGGCCAGCGGCCGGGCGGTGGCCGACGACGGGGCGTGGACCTGTGCCGTGCTCGCCGGGCCCGAACTGCTCGGCAGCATCACGCTCACCGGCCGGGCCGAACTGGTGGACGGCGACCGGCGGTTGTTCGAACGGGCGAGCGTGGTCACCGCGCTCCTGTTGCTGCTGCGCCGATCCACCGCCGAAGCCGAGGACCGGGTGCGCGGCGAACTGGTCGCCGACCTGCTCACCGCACCGGAACGCGATCCCGGGGCGCTGGTCGACCGCGCCCGCCGGGTCGGCGTCGACCTCGGTGCCGGGCACGTGGTGCTGGTACTGCAGTCGGAGGCGTGTTCGCGCGGACGGCTGGCCGCCGCGGTCGCCGGGCACGCGGCACTGGCCGGGTTGCACGCCGAACAGGTGGTCGCACTGGTGCCACCGGACGAAGCCGCCGCCGATCCGGGAAAGCTGGCTTCGATGCTCGCCGGACCCGCCGGCGGACCGGTGACGGTCGCCGCCGCGGGACCGGCCGCCGGTCCCGCGGGGTTGGCCGCCGCCCACGCCGAAGCCGCGCGCTGCCTGCGGGCGATGCTCGCGCTCGGCCGGGCGGGTGAAGGCGCGACGGCCGGCGAACTCGGATTTGTCGGGGTGCTGCTCGGAGACCGGGCGGACACCGCCGGATTCGTGCGTTCGGTGCTCGGGCCGGTGCTGGACTACGACGCGCGACGGGGCACGGAACTGGTCAAAACGCTGAACTGCTACTTCGCCGCGGGCGGAAACCTGGCGCGCGCCAAGGATTCGCTGCACGTGCACGTGAACACGGTGGCGCAGCGGCTGGAACGCATCACCGCGCTGCTGGGCCCGGACTGGTCCTCACCGGCCGGCGCGCTGGAACTCCAGCTGGCGCTGCGGTTGCACCGGCTTACTCGATCCCCTTGAGCAGGTCGTCGAGGAAACCGCTGGCCTCGGTGACCGCGCGCTCGGGGTCCCCGGCGGCGATCGCTTCGAGCAACCCGGTGTGCGAGACGTTGTCGGCGTGCTTGGTCGCCTCGACCGAAGCGGTCACCACCTCGCTGAGCCCGCGGTACAGCTCGGTCAGCAGGTTGTTGTGTCCACATTGGACAACGGCGAGGTGGAACCGCGCGTCCGCCTGCACGAACTCGTCGAACTGCTTGCCCGCCAGCGCCGCGTCGCGGACCTGCAGCAGTTCGGTGAGCTGGGCCAGTTCGTCCTGGGTGCGTTCGGTGGCGGCCAGCCGCGCGCCCTCGACCTCCAGCGTCCGGCGCACCTGGAGCACCTCGCGGAGTTCGGTGCCGCACAGCCGCCGGACCGCACCGGAGACCTCGCTGGTCGCCCGGACGTAGGTGCCGTCGCCCTGGCGCACCTCCAGCAGGCCGCTGTGGGACAACGCCCGCACCGCTTCACGCACCGTGTTGCGCCCGACACCGAGCGCTGACACCAATTCGCTTTCCGGTGGGATCCGTTCGCCGACCGGCCATTCGCCCCCGGTCACGGCTTCGCGCAACTGCCCGATCACCTGGTCGACGAGCCCGGTCCGGCGGGTGGTGGCCAACGGCACTGTGACATTCCTTTCGCGTGCTCCGGGCAATTTCGGGGTTCAACCAATCATCCTACGTCTGTCATACTAGCCCCGTGTCCGTCGAATCCGAGGTTTCGATAAAGCAACGTGCCCTGGCCGGTGCGATCGAACCGGTCCGCCGGTCACGGAATCTCGCCGTCGCCGGTGGCACGCTGATCGCGCTGGCCGTGGTGCTCGCCGCGTTGAACCTGCGACCCGCGATTACCAGTGTGGGGCCGCTGCTCGACGAGGCAAGGGTTTCCCTCGGCGCTTCCGGCACCTGGGCCGGACTGCTCACCACTCTGCCAGGATTGTGCTTCGCCGTCGCGGGACTCGCCGCACCGCGCCTGGCGCGCAAGGTCGGTATGGGCAGCGCGGTCGCGCTGGCGCTCGGGGTGCTCGGCGTCGGCCTGATCGTGCGCGTGCTCGACGGCCCGCTGCTGGTGCTCGGCGGCACGCTGGTCTCCAGTGCGGGCATCGCGCTGGCGAACGTGCTGGTCCCGGTGGTGGTCAAGGATTCCTTCCCGGCCAGGGTCGGCCTGATGACCGGCATCTACACCGCTTCGCTGAACCTCGGCGGGGCTTCGGGTTCCGCGCTCTCGCCGAACCTGGACGCCCTGCTCGGCGGCTGGCGCCCGGCGCTGGCGGCCTGGTCGGTGCTGGCCTTCCTCGCGCTGGTGGTGTGGAAGCTCGCCATCCGCGGTGGTTCCCGGCACACCGAGCGCACCGAACACCCCGGCGAGCCGCGGCGTTCGCTGCTGCGCAGCCCGCTCGCCTGGATCGTCACGCTGTTCTTCGGCCTGCAGTCGTTCCTGGCCTACATCGTGATGGGCTGGTTCCCGCAGGTGCTGATGGACGCCGGGATGACCCGCGGGGACGCCGGGCTGGCCGTCGGGCTGATGTCGTTGCTGGCGGTGCCGATCAGCCTCACCGTGCCGGCGCTGGCGGCGCGGCAGCGCAACCAGACCTGGTGGATCGTCGGCCTCGGCGTGTTCTCCCTCGCCGGGCTGGGCGGGCTGATCCTGGCGCCGTCGGCGGCGCCGCTGCTGTGGGCCGTGCTGACCGGTATCGGGATGAGCGTGTTCTCCATGGCGGTCATGGTGATCGCGCTGCGCGCCAGGGCCGGGGACGAGACCGCGCGGCTGTCCGGCATGGTGCAGGGCCTCGGTTACCTGCTCGCCGCGGTCGGCCCCTTCCTCTTCGGCCTGCTGCACGACGTCACCGCCGGGTGGACCGCGCCACTGGCCATGGTCTTCGGCGTGGTGGTCGCGCAGACGATCTTCGGCGGCCTGGCGGGCCGCGACAAGCTCGTCTAGTCGCGGTCCGGTAAGTCATCGGAGCCAGAGCACGATCGCTGCGATGGTGAGTTCGGCCTGGTAGCAGGCGGCTCGTTTGGCGTAGCGGGTGGCCAGGTCACAGAACTGTTCGAGCCGGTTGAAGCAGCGTTCGACCGCGTTGCGCTGTGTGTGAACCTCAGGATCGGATGCGGGTGGTCGTCCCGGTTCCGGGCTGGCGAAGGCGAGCTGCCGGTCTCGCAGCGGCAGCAACCGCGGGTTGTCCCCGGCTTGGCCGGGGTGAGCCGAATAGGTACCGGCAGACCCCGCCCGTCGACGGCGAGAGGAACCTTGGTGCTCAGTCCGCCGCGGGAGCGCCCAAGTCCTGCCCCGTCGAGGGCCAGGGCTTCGACGCCGTCGCTGCATCCCCTTTCCGGGCGCCCGCGGCGTGCTGGTGCGCCCGGGCCACGCTCGATTCGACCGAGATGATCCATTCCAGGTCGCCGACGGCGTCGTCTTTTGACGATCACCCGGTGGAGGATCCTGTCCCAGGCACCTGGCGGTGATCCCGCCACCGCCTTGCTGCGGCGGCAGCAACGGCTCGATCACCGCCCACGCCTCGTCCGTCAACTCACCGCGACCAACCACTGGGCACAACTACCAGAGGGCCAGCTCAACCACTTACCGGACACGCCCCAGTCGCGGTCCGGCGAGTCCGCTCGGACGCGCGCCCGGGCGCGACGGCGGTCAGTCGTTCAGCGGCAGGTTCAGCAGGGCGTTCTCGATCAGCTCCGGCATCGCCGGGTGGATCCAGTACTGGCCCCTGGCCAGCTGCCTGGCGTCCAGGCCGAAGCTCATCGCCTGGATCACCGGCTGGATCAGGCTGCCCGCCTGCGCCCCGATGATGTGCGCGCCGAGCAGCTGCCCGGTGGCCGGATCGGCGAGCAGCTTGGCGAAACCGGTGGTGTCCTCCATCGCCCAGCCGTAGGCGATGCCGGCGTAGTCCTGGGTGTAGCTCACGTAGTCCACGCCCCGCGCCTTGGCCTGCGTCTCGGTCAGGCCCACCGACGCGATCTGCGGCGCGCTGAACACCGCGTGCGGCACGAACCGGTGGTCGGCGGCGATCGGCGCGTCGGGGTGCAGCAGGTTGTGCTGGACCACGCGCTGCTCGTGGTTCGCCACGTGCTTGAGTTCGTGGACCGAGGAGATGTCGCCGAGCGCGTAGATGCCCTCGACCGCGGTCCGCTGGTACTCGTCCACCTCCACGTGTCCACTGTCCTTTGTGGACACACCGGTGGCGGCGACGTCGAGCAGGTCCGAGTTGGGCCGGCGGCCGGTGGCCACCAGCAGCAGGTCCGCGTCGAGCGTTTCGGCCCCGTCCGGCCCCGCCAGGTCCAGCGACACCCCGGCCGGGGTGCGGCGCACCTTGGTGGTCCGCCGGTTGAGCCGGACGTCGTACTTCTCCGCCGCCAGTTCGGTGTACCGCTCGCTGATCGCCTCGTCCTCCGCGCGCAGCAACGCGCCGGACCGCGCGACCAGCGTCACGGCCACCCCGAACGAGGAGAAGACGTGCGCGAACTCGGCGGCGATGAACCCGCTGCCGAGGATGACCAGCCGCTCGGGCAGTTCGTCGATCCGCATGACCGTGTCCGAGGTGTGGTACCCGCTGTCGGCCAGCCCCGGGATGTCCGGGATCCTCGGCCGTCCGCCAGCGGCCAGCACGAACCGGTCCGCGGTCAGCGTTTCCGTGCGGCCGTCGGGGAAGCTCACCTGGAGCTGCTTCATCCCGGTGAACCGGCCTTCGCCCTCGTACACGGTGACGTTGCGGTTGTCCTCGTGCTCGATGCGGTACTGCCTGCCCCCGGCGGCGATCGGGTCGATGCGGCCGAAGATCCGGTCGCGGATCTCGCGCCAGCGCACGCCGTCCAGCTTCAGGTCCACGCCCAGCTTGGCGCCGGCCGGTACGGCGGCGGCCAGATCGGCCGGGTAGACGAACATCTTGGTCGGGATGCAGCCCACGTTCAGGCAGGTGCCGCCGAAGGTGCCCTTCTCCACGATCGCCGTCTTCCAGTCGGCGAACCGCGGGTCGAGCACGGAGTTGCCGGAGCCGGTGCCGATGATCACCAGGTCGTAGTGGGGCACGCTTGCCATCCCGTCAGTCAAAAGGGGTCTCGTCGCCTCAACCGCGCCGGGGGCCCGGTTTGTTCCCGTCAGCCGCCGGTGGCGGAGAAGTGCATCAGGTCCTTCGGTGCGGTCCAGGTGCCGCCCCAGGTCCAGCCGATGGCGCGGAAGGCCCGGACGGCCACCCCGCCGGGCAGGACCATGCCCGGCCGCTCGTGCGCGCGGTCGGTGTAGGCCGAGGCCAGTTCCGGCAGCACGAGGTCGCCCTTGAGGTAGGGGTTGCAGAACGGGTTGACGTCCACGGCCAGCCCCGAGGCGTGCGCCGACCAGCTGCTCTGCCCGCGCACCGGGCGGCAGACGAAGGCGCTGGTGTTGTTGCCGTCCCCGGTCGGCGGGGCGTCGAGTTCGTCCGCCCTGGTCACCCGCATCTCCTCGATCGGGAACTTCGCCGCGAACAACGCGCCGAAGGCTTCGGTGACCGGCTGCGCGACGGAGGCGTGGACCAGCATCTCGCCGGTGTGCGGGCGGCCGTCGAAGCCCCAGAACGACATGGTCAGGTACCGCAGCTGCGAGGCGTCGACCGGGCAGCCGGGCTCCCAGGTGCTGCGCGCCAGCACCGCGCCGGGCACCGCTTCGATGGTCGAGGCGTAGTCCCCGCCGGGTGGCGGGGGCAGCAGGTCGGCGGTCGGCAGGTGGCGGTCGGCCAGCTCGGCCGGCGTCGGCAGCACCTGTCCGTAACCGTCCGCGCGCAGCGGCAGCGGCCGCGCACCCACCCGCCAGGCCGGGGTCGGCGCGGGCGGCTCACTCGTCCGGGTCACCGGCGGCTGCCCGATCGTGGGGACGGTGGTGGGGGTGGGCGAAGGCGCTGGTGGGGGCTCCGTGCCGCACGCGGGGAGCGTGAGCAGCAGGACACCGAGAACCGCCACCGGAGCCTTGAGTCGCACCCGTCCACTGTGACAGAGCCGCAGCGTGACCGGCAGTCCACCCGGTTCAGGGACACCGCGAACGGCGTAGGCCATTTAGGCTAGTCGGACCGCTCGTCCGGCCGAAAGGAAGCCTCCATGCCGAACAAGTCCCGCCGCCGCGGGGTACTGGCGGCGGCCGCGGCCGTGCTGGCCGGGGCGGTGACCCTGATCCCCGCGGCGCAGGCGACCAACACCCAGCCCTACATCGTCGGCGGGACCGAGGTGTCCATCGAGGACCACCCGTACACGGTCTACCTCACCGACAGCGGCAACCAGCAGTTCTGCGGCGGGGTGCTGGTCTCGCCGCGGGGCGTGCTGACCGCGGCGCACTGCGCGCAGGCGGTCAAGCGCCAGCAGATGCGGGTGGTGGCCGGGCGGCAGGACCAGCGCACCGGCGCCGGGGTGGTCCGCTCGGTGGCGAAGGTGTGGATCTCGCCGTTGTTCCAGGACCCGACCACCGGCAACGACATCGCGTTGCTCACCCTGGACCAGGAAGTGCCGTACCAGGCGGCGAAGCTGCCCGCCGCGCAGGACACCGCCCTCTACGCCGAGGGCACCCAGGCCCGCGTGCTCGGCTGGGGCCGCACCTCCGACGGTGGCCCGCGGTCGGACACGCTGCGCGGCGCGGTCGTGCCGGTGGTGTCCGACGAGAAGTGCGAGGCCAGCCTCAGCAGCTTCGACAAGTCGACCATGGTCTGCGCGGGTTATCCCGAGGGCGGTGTCGACGCCTGCCAGGGTGACTCCGGCGGTCCGCTGCTGGTCGGCGACACCGTGATCGGCCTCGTCTCCTGGGGCGAGGGGTGCGCCCGGCCGAACCGGCCCGGGGTGTACGCGCGGGTGGCCGCGTTCACCAAGGAGGTCCGCGCCCAGCGCTGAACCCTCCGCTCCGGCTTCCGGCCACGGCGTGTGCTAGGCATACGCCGTGGTTGAAAGCATGGTTCGGGCGGCGACCGGGGACCGGGTGTCCGCCGGTGATCTCTATTCCTTCCTCAGGCTGCGCGTCGACGTTTTTGTCGTCGAGCAGGAATGCCCCTATCCCGAACTGGACGGCCGGGACCTGCTGCCGGGCACGCGGCACCTCTGGTTCGACGGCGACTCCGGGGTGGACGCCTACCTGCGCGTGCTCGAAGAACCCGGTGGTGGCTTCCGGATCGGCCGGGTGGTCACCGCGGCGGCCGCCCGCGGGCGCGGCCTGGCCGGGCAGTTGATGACCGCCGCACTGGAGTCCATTCCGGACTCACCGGCGGTGCTGGACGCGCAGACCTACGCCGCCGGCTTCTACGCGAAGTTCGGCTTCGAACCGGTCGGCGACGAGTTCCTCGAGGACGGCATCCCGCACATCACCATGCGTCGTTAACGGGGCGCGCTGTCCACGATCACCTTGACCGCGGCGTCCACATCGGACTCGCTCAGGTCGGCGCGGGCGGTCAGGCGCAGCCGGGAGATGCCGTCCGGCACCGACGGCGGCCGGAAGCAGCCGACGCGGACGCCCTGCTCGGCGCAGCTTTCGGCCCAGGCGACCGCTTTCTCCGGGGACGGCGCCTGCACCGAGACCACCGCCGCGTCCGGCTTGCTCACGGTGAACCCGGCTTCGGCGAGCCGTTCGGAAAGGCGGCTCGCCACCGCGAGCACCTTGCCGGGGAGGTCGGGCTCGGCCCGCAGCACGTTCAGCGCGGCGAGCGCGGCGGCGGCGCTGCCCGGGGCGAGCGCGGTGTCGAAGATGAAGCTGCGCGCGGTGTCCACCAGGTGCTTGATCACCCGCCGCGGCCCGAGCACCGCGCCGCCCTGCGCACCCAGCGCCTTCGACAGCGTGATCGTGGTGACCACGTCGGGCGCGCCGGCCAGGCCCGCCTGGTGCACCGCGCCGCGACCGCCTTCGCCGAGCACCCCGAAACCGTGGGCGTCGTCGACCAGCAGCGCCGCACCGTGCGTGCGGCACGCCTCGGTGAGCGCACCGAGCTTGGCCAGGTCGCCGTCGACGGAGAACACCGAATCGGTGACCACCAGCGCGCGCTGCTTGCGGCGGGTGGCGAGCGCGTGCGTGAACGCGGGGATGTCGCTGTGCGCCATGGCGGCGACGTCCGCGCGTGAGAGGCGGCAGCCTTCGATCAGCGACGCGTGGATGTACTTGTCGGTGACGATCGCGGACTCGGCCCCGGACAACGCGGTGACCGCGCCGAGGTTCGCGGCGAACCCGGAGGAGAACACCAGTGCCGCCTGCGCCCCGCAGAACCGGGCGAGTTCGTGCTCCAGCTCGGCGTGCAGTTCGGTCGACCCGGTGACCAGCCGCGAACCGGTCGACCCGGCACCCCAGCGCAACGCGGCGGCGGCGGTGGCCCCGGCGACGCGCTTGTCGCGGGCCAGGCCGAGGTAGTCGTTGCCGGCGAGGTCGACCTCCCCGGCGTTCGGCTGCCGTGGGCGCAACCGCCGGACCAGCCCGGCGGCGGCACGCTTCTCCGCTTCGGTGTCGAGCCAGTCGAAAACGTGGTCGGGGGCTGGACCGGGTGCGTTCACGCCTGGCAGTCTCGCATGCGGCCGGATCGAGGAGGACAACGGTGACCGGGGACCAGCTGCAGCCGATGCCGGAGGACTGGGAGCGCGCGCTGGCGGTGGTCGCGCACCCGGACGACCTGGAGTACGGCGGGTGCGGGGCGGTGGCGAAGTGGACCGACCAGGGCAAATCGGTGGCCTACCTGCTGGTGACCAGGGGTGAGGCGGGCATCGACACCCTGCCGCCGGAGGAGGCGGGCCCGCTGCGCACCACCGAGCAGCTCAACAGCGCCGCCGTGGTCGGCGTGCACGACGTGGAGTTCCTCGACCACCCCGACGGGGTACTGGAGTACGGCCTGCCGCTGCGCCGGGACATCGCGGCGGCGATCCGGCGGCACCGGCCGGAACTGGTGCTGATGACCAACCACCGGGAGACCTGGCCGGGCGGCTACCTCAACACCGCCGACCACCGGGTGGTCGGCGAGGCGGTGCTGGAAGCCGTGCGCGACGCCGCGAACCGCTGGGTCTTCCGCGACCTGGACCTGGAGCCGTGGCGGGGCGTGCGGTGGGTGGCCGGCGCGTCCTCACCCCGGTCGACGCACGCCGTCGACATCACCTCGACCCTGGACCGCGCGATCGCGTCGCTGAAGGAGCACAAGGCGTACCTGGCGGCCCTCGGCGGAGACATGGGGGAGCCGGAGACCTTCCTGCGCGCGGCGGCCGAGGAAACCGGCAAGCGCTTCGGCGGCCGGCTGGCCACCGACTTCGAACTCTTCCCGATGTAGCAAAAGGGCCTCCCCGCCGCGGACGGCGAGAAGGCCCCTGCTCAACGCGAGGTCAGTCGTTGGACCAGCCGCGGCGCGCCGGGCCGCGACCCGGACGCTGCGGACGGCCCGAGCCGCCGCTGTTGCGCGGCTGACGGCCACGGCCGCCGAAGCCGGGACGACCGCCACGGCCTTCACCGTGGGCACGGGGGCCACCCCGGCGCGGGGTGTCCCGGCGGTGCTCCCGCTCGACGACCGGCTCACCGCTGGGCTGGCGCGCCCCGGTGATCCGGGCCAGTTCGGCGTCGCCGGGCCGCACGCTGGCGGTCTCGGCACGCACCCCGGCGCGGTCGGTCAGCCGCTTCATGGTGCGGCGCTGGTCGTGGGTGATCAGCGTGACCACGGTGCCCGACGCCCCGGCCCGCGCGGTGCGCCCGGCGCGGTGCAGGTAGTCCTTGTGGTCGGCGGGCGGGTCCACGTGCAGCACCAGGCTGATGCCGTCGACGTGGATGCCGCGGGCGGCGACGTCGGTGGCGACCAGCACCGGGGTGTGCCCGGCCTTGAAGTCGGCCAGCACCCGGTTGCGCTGCCCCTGGGTCTTGCCGCCGTGCAGGGCCGCGGCGTGCACACCGGACTCGCGCAGCCGCTCGGCCAGGCGGTCCACGTGGTGCTTGGTCCGCACGAACATGATCGTGCGGCCCTCACGGGCACCGATCTCGGTGACGATGGCCTGCTTGTCCGGGTAGGACACCTGGAGCACGTGGTGGTCCATGGTGGTGACGCTGGCGGTGACCGGCGCGACCGAGTGCTCCACCGGGTCGGTCAGGTAGCGGTCGACCAGCTTCTTGACGTCACCGTCGAGCGTGGCCGAGAACAGCAGCCGCTGCCCGCGTGCCGGGGTGAGGTCGAGGATCTCCCGCACCTGCGGCAGGAAGCCCATGTCGGCCATCTGGTCGGCCTCGTCGAGCGCGACGAAGTTGACGTCGCCGAGCACGCAGGTGCCCTGCCGGACGTGGTCCGAGAGCCGGCCGGGGGTGGCGATCAGCAGGTCGACCCCGCGCTGCAGGGCGTCCGCCTGCCGGTTGAAGGCCATGCCGCCGACCGCGGTGCGGCACCACAGGCCGAGCGACTTGGCCAGCGGGGTCAGCGAGTCGGCCACCTGCATGGCCAGCTCACGGGTGGGCACCAGGACCAGCGCGCGGGGCCGCTTGGCGCGGGCCTTGCCGCCGTCGAGCCGGGCCAGCAGGGCCAGGCCGAAGGCGAGGGTCTTGCCGGACCCGGTCTGCGCGCGGCCGAGCACGTCGCGCCCGGCGAGCGCGTCGGGCAGGGTGGCCGACTGGATGGGGAACGGGGAGTTGATGCCCGCGTCCCGCAGCGCGCGCAGCAGCGGCTCCGGGATGTTCAGTTCGGCGAAGCTCTTCAGGGGTGCCGTGCTGGCGGTGACGGCGGGGGCGCCGTCGTGGTTCCGATTCCGCGGCTTGCGGTTGCCGGAGCGCGCGGAGGTGTTGCCGGAATCGAGCGTGACTGTCACAAATGCCTCTCGGACGTGGCACGTCGCAAGGGAGGCCCGGTTGTCCGCACGCAGGCAGGACAAGGTGGTGTTGCGGTGGGCTTTCACAGGGACATACCCGGCACGCCGTGTTCTGCAACACCACGCGCCGCTTGATGGATACCGCGGGCCGTACGGTTTTGGCCTTGGAGGCGACGGACACCACTCATCCACGCCGCCGGTTGCGGTCTGGTCACAACAATACCGGAGGAGCTTTCCGGCTGCCGAGCCGAGGCGGGAACTGTGGGCAACAACCCATCCCGGTAACGCGGGGAGGTGAGCCCGCTCACCTCCCCGCGTCCCGCTTCAGGGCAGCCCCGCCGCCCGGCGCAGTTCGCCGACCAGCCCGTCCGGGTCGAGCACCTCCGGTGGCAGGCCGCGGGCGGCGAACCAGTCCGCCACGTTGCGCACGTCCCTGGCCAGGAACTCCAGGCCACGCGGATTGGCCACGACGTCCACCACCTGCGGCAGGTCGATCAGCACCAGCCGCCCGTGGTGGACCATCAGGTTGTAGGCCGAGAGGTCGCCGTGCGCCAGGCCGTGGGTGGCCATCGTTTCCAGCGCGGAAACCAGCTGGTACCAGAGGTCGCGCAGCTCCTCCTCGTCCGCGCGCACCTGGGCCAGCCGAGGCGCGGCCGTGCCGTCCTCGTCGCCGACGAACTCCAGCAGCAGTTCGGTCCCGCTGCGCTGGACCGGGTACGGCACCGGCACACCGGCGCTCCACAGCCGGGACAGCGCGGCGAACTCGGCGACCGCCCACTGCTCGGCGATCAGGTTGCGGCCGAAGGCGGTGCGGGTCTCGATCGCCCGCATCTCCCGCGACCGCCGCATCCGGCGGCCCTCCAGGTAACCGGCGTCGCGGTGGAACATCCGGTGCTCGTTGCTGCGGTACCGCTTGGCGGCCAGCAGCGACTGCGGGCCGTCCGGCAGGCCCCGGCGCAGGAGGTGGACGTCGGCCTCCTTGCCGGTCTTGAGCACGCCGAGTTCGGTGTCCACCGCGGCCAGCTGGGTGATCACCCAGCTCGGGCGCGGTTCCGGGCCCTGCTCGCCGTCGGCCCAGGTGGACCAGCGGTCGCCACCACCGGGGATGGCGGTCTCGGTGTAGGCGTCCGCGCGCTGGTGGGCGAGCCGGACGCGTTCTTCTTCGGTGAGCCGCCCGCGGCGGCTCGGTTCGGGTTCGTCGTCGAAGCGCGGGCGGCGGCTCTTCCGGCGCGCGGGCTGGTCGTCGAAGCGGTCGAAATCGAGTTCGTGCTTGCGCACTGGTGGGCTCCTGAACGGAAAGTGGGACCCCGCCGGAGCGCGAGCGCGCGTCAGCCGGCCGGGGTGGTGGATTGGGCGCAGGGCAAGCCCGGGACAGCCTCGGTCACAGGGCACCTCCTCCGCTTTCCACCGGCACGCATCCGGCCCGTCGGTCGATCGCCACGATCCTGCCGGGCGGTGCCGGGACCGCGCAACCGAATTAACTGACACAGTTGGGGCATGGCCGATTTCGCCACCCTCGAGCTGGCCGACGCACCGGAAGTCGTCGCCCCCGACGGTTCCGCCGTGCGCCCGCTGCTCCGCCTGCCGGGCGCCGGCAGCTTCGCGCACTTCGAACTCGCGCCGGGACAGGTCTCGCGCGCCGTCTCGCACGCCACGGTGTCGGAGATCTGGTACGTCGTGGCGGGGGAGGGCCGCATGTGGCGCCGCCAGGGCGAGCGGGAGGAGGTGGTGCGCCTGCGGGAAGGCACCTGCGTGACCGTTCCGCTGGGCACGGTGTTCCAGTTCCGGGCGGAGGAAGCCGGCCTGCGGGTGGTGGCGATGACCGCGCCACCGTGGCCGCTGGCCGCCGAGGACGAGGCACGGGTCTGGGAAGGGCCGTGGGAAGTGGAGGGGATCGCGTGACGAGAACGACCCGGTACGACGTGGTGATCGCCGGCGGCGGGCACAACGGGCTGGTCGCGGCCGCCTACCTGGCCGGGGCGGGCCGGTCGGTGCTGCTGCTGGAACGGCGGGCCGAACTCGGCGGGGCGGCGGTCTCGTTCCGCGCCTTCGACGGCGTGGACGTGCGGTTGTCGCGGTATTCGTACCTGGTCAGCTTGCTGCCGCGGCGGATCGTGGCGGAGCTGGGGTTGCCGGTGGAACTGCGCCGCCGCCGGATGTCCTCCTACACGCCGTCCGGCTCCGGTGGCCTGCTGGTGGACACCGGTGACACCGCCAGGACCGCCGCCTCGTTCGCCGCGCTCACCGGCGGTGACGCGGATTTCCGGGCCTGGCAGCGGTTCTACGCGATGACCGGCCGGGTCGCCGAGCGCACCTTCGACACGCTCACCGAACCGTTGCCCACGAAGGAAGAACTACGCGAACGGGTCGGCGACGACGAGGCGTGGACGGCGTTGTTCGAACGCCCGCTCGGCGAGACGCTGGAAACCGAGTTCACCGACGACACCGTGCGCGGCGTGGTCCTGACCGACGCGCTGATCGGCACCTTCGCCGCCGCCGGTGATCCCGCGCTGCGGCAGAACCGCTGCCTGCTCTACCACGTCATCGGCAACGGCACCGGTGACTGGGACGTGCCGGTCGGCGGCATGGGCGCGGTCACCGGCGCGCTCGCGGACGCCGCCCGCGCCGCCGGGGCCGAGCTGCTGACCGGCGCCGAAGTGCTCGGCATCCAGCCGGACGGTGAGGTCCGCTACCGCCACGGCGACACCGAGCACGTGGTGCACGGCGGGCACGTGCTGGCCAACCTCGCCGCACCCGTGCTGGCCCGGCTGCTCGGCGAGGAACCGCCCGCCGAGCAGCCGGAAGGTGCCCAGCTCAAGGTCAACATGGTGCTCACCGGGCTGCCGCGGCTGCGGGACGGCGGGGTCACCGCGCACGAGGCGTTCGGCGGCACGTTCCACGTCAACGAGGACTACCGGCAGCTGGCCACCGCCCACGCCGAGGCCGAAGCGGGGCGCATCCCGTCGCTGCCGCCGTGTGAGATCTACTGCCATTCGCTGACCGATCCGTCGATCCTCGGTCCCGCCGAACGCGCGGCCGGTGCGCAGACGCTGACCCTGTTCGGCCTGCACCTGCCCGCCCGGCTGTTCCGGGAGGACAACGACGCGGCCAGGGAGGCGGCCCTGTCGGCGACGCTGACTTCGCTGAACAGCGTGCTCGCCGAACCGATCGAGGACTGCCTCTGGCGGGACGCCGGCGGCAGGCCGTGCATCGAGGCGAAGACCCCGCTCGACCTGGAAGCCGAACTCGGCCTGCCCGGCGGCCACATCTTCCACCGCGACCTGTCGTGGCCGTACGCCACCGAGGGCACCGGCCGCTGGGGGGTGGAGACCGCGCACGAGCGGATCCTGTTGTGCGGCGCGGGCGCGGTGCGCGGTGGCGGGGTGAGCGGCGTTCCCGGGCACAACGCCGCGATGGCGGTGCTCGGCCGGTAAGGGTTGTCCCGCGCCGTCGCCGTGCTCCAGGGTGGTGATCATGCGCGTTCTGGTGATCGGCTCCGGCATCGCCGGGGCCTCGACGGCCTATCAGCTCGCCCGCCGCGGTGCCGAGGTGGTGCTGGCCGGGCACGATCGGGACGGGGTGGCGACCTCGGCGGGCGCGGGCATCGTCTCGCCGTGGACCTCGCGCCGCACCGACGAGGAGTACCACCTGGCGGCTCGGGCGGCGGCGTTCTACCCGAACCTGATCGAGCAGCTCGCCGAGGACGGACGCGAGGACTCGTCGTTCGAGATCGTCGGCGCGATGGTGGTCTCGGCGGACGAGGGCGAACTGGACGCCGCGGAGGAGCGCGTGACCGAGCGGGCGACCACCGCGCCGGCCGCGGGGGTGGTGCAGCGGCTCGACCCCGCCGACGCCAGGGCGCACTTCCCGGTCCTCGCCCCCGAACTCGGTGCGGTGCACATCTCCGGCGGCGGCCGCGTCGACGGCAGGCACCTGCGTTCGGCGTTGCTCGGCGCGGCGGCGACGCGGGGCGTGCGCTCGATCGCCGGGAACGCGGAGCTGCTGGTCGACGGCGGCAAGGTGACCGGTGCCCGCATCGGTGACGAGGTGGTGTCCGCCGACGTCGTGGTGGTGGCCGCCGGGGCGTGGACCGACGAACTGCTGGCGCCGGTGCACCTGCGGCTCGGCATCGAGCCGCAGCGCGGGCAGATCAGCCACCTCGAACTGCCCGGCACACCCACCGGCGCCTGGCCGGTGGTGCTGCCGGTCTCCAGCCACTACCTGCTGGCGTTCCCCGGTTCACGGGTGGTGGTCGGCGCGACGCGGGAGACCGGCTCCGGCTTCGACCACCGCGTCACGGCGGCGGGGCAGCGCGAGGTGCTCGACCACGCGCTGGCCGTGGCACCGGGACTGGCCGGCGCGACGCTGCTGGAGACGCGGATCGGCTTCCGGCCGGCTTCCCCCGACGGCCTGCCCGTGCTCGGCAGCCCGGACGGGCACCCGGAACTGGTGATCGTCACCGGTTTCGGCCCGGCGGGCTTGACCCTGGCGCCGTACTCGGGTCACGTCATCGCGGCCCAGGTGCTCGGGGCGCCGGTCGACAGCGATCTCGGGCCGTACCACCCGGATCGGCTCATTCGCCGGTGAGCAGCTCCAGCTCGTGCTCGCCGGTGCGTTCCACGGTGAGCCCGGCCCTGGTAGCGACCCGGGCAATGCCGTCCACAGTGGACGGTGCGCGGCCGGTCCTGGCCAGTACCGCGGCGAGCCTGCCCTTGTAGGCCTTGTTGAAGTGGCTGACCGTCTTGCGCTGCCCGTTGGCGTCCTCGGTCACCACCCGCACGGTCACCGCGCCGGGGATCCGGGCCAGTGCCGCGTAACCACCCGAACGCAGGTCGACCACCAGGCCGTCGATCCCGGCGAACACCGGTTCCAGCGCCGGGCGCCACAGCGGCCGGAGCCCGCCGAGCGCGGGCACCGTGCTGCCGGCGGAGAGGCGGTAGGCGGGGATGCGGTCGGTGGCGCGGGCGATGCCGAACAACGCCGACGCCACCGCCAGCCGTGCACCGGCCCTGGCCAGCTCGGCTTTCTTGAACGAGGTGAGGTCGAGGGCGTCGTAGAGCACGCCGGTGTAGCGGCGCAGCGCGGGCAGGGTGGGGGAGGTCCACAGCTCGGCGTTGCGCTCGACCTCCTCGGCCTGGCGCTCGGAGATGCCGAGCGCGGCGAGGCTGGCGGGCAGGTCCTCGGCGAGTTCGGCCAGCGCGTCCGCGATCTTGCCGCGCACCGGGTTCAGCTCGGGCGAGGAGAGCGAGTCGAGGTCCAGTGGTGGCCCGTCCCCGCCGGTCGCCTTGGTCTCGGAGGGAGGGAGCAGCACCAGCACGCCAGCAGGGTAACCGCCGGGGAAAATCGGTGGGCCGGGTGACCGGCGCCGACTTAGGCTGCGTCACATGGAGCACACCGAGCCGGCGTGGCGGCCGCTGACCCTGCCCGACGCGGCGGCGATCGCCGAGCTGCTCGCCGCGGCGGAGGCCGTCGACCCGACGGGGGAGCACGAGAGCGCCGAGGACATCACCGAGAGCCTGACCAGCCCGAACGTCGACCTGGCGGCCGGTTCGCTCGGTGGCTGGGTGGGTGAACGGCTGATCGCCTACGCCGCGGTGCGGGTGCGCGACGCGGCCGATCCGGTGCACCAGATGCGGTTCGAGGTGACGGTGCACCCCGAGTTCCGGACCGACGCCCTGGGTGACCACCTGCTCGCCTGGGTCGACCGGGTGAGCCGGGAGCGTCACCGGAAGGTGTTCCCGGACGCGCCGCTGGAGCTGCACGGGCACGGGCACGAGAGCCAGCGCTGGTACCGGGGACAGCTCGAGCGGGCCGGGTTCCACCACGCCCGCTCGTTCGTCGACATGCGCGCCGACCTCGGTGCGCTGCCGCCGAAGCGGGAGTTGCCGCCGGAGTTCGAGCTGGTCACCTACACGGAGGACCATTTCGACGCGGTGCTGACCGCGCGGAACATCACCTTCGCCGAGCACTGGGGCAGCACGGTGCAGAGCGAGGCGGCTTGGCGGCACATGACCACGGAGAGCGCGGCTTTCCGGCCGGAGCTCTCGTACCTGTTGCTGCGCGGGGACGAGGTGGTCTCGATGGTGCTGAGCGATTTCTACGAAAGCGACGCCAAGGCGACGGGGGTGCGGGAGTTGTACGTCTCGCACGTCGCTACTTTGCCGGAGGTGCGGGGGCGGGGGATTGCTTCGGCGTTGTTGGGGCACACGTTGGTGCGGGCTCGGGATGCCGGGTTCGAGCGGGCTTCGCTCGGGGTGGATGTGGACAATGTGAATGCGGCGCTGGGGATCTATCAGCGTTGCGGGTTCGAGGTTTCGGGGCGCTGGTACGGGTATGTCCGGGCGGTGGACCACCCCGGTTCCTGATTTCGCCGTTTTTTTGGCTTTGGACCGGGGTGGGGCGGGTGCGGGGTGGGGTGGGTGCCCGGGTGGCGGTTTGGGGCGCCGGGGTCGGGATTGGGTTGAGGGGCTTCGGTTTTCGGTTTGGTGGGTTGGGATTCGGGGGAGTGGGCGGCGGGTGGGTTTGGTTTATTTGGTGGGCTGGGGTTGAGTTGGGTGGCGCGCCTCGGCTTGGTCTGCCGGGTTGAGTTCGGGTGGCGTGCCTTGGTTCGGTTGGTCTGCTGGGACTGTGTTTTGGGCGAGGCGTTTCGGCTTGGTTCGTGTGCTGGGGTTGTGTTTCGGGTGGCGCGCCTCGGTTTGGTCTGCCGGGGTTGAGCTGGAGGTTGCGCCTTGGCTCGATTTGGTCGTGCTGGGAGTTGCGTTGGGTGGTGCGCCTCGGCTTGCTTGAGCTGCCGGGGTTGGATTGGACGGCGCGCCTCGGCTCGGCTGGTGGGTCGGGGAGTTGCGTTGGGTGGTGCGCCTCGGTTCGGGTTTGGTCTGCCGGGGTGGGTTCGGGTGGAGCCGCTTTGCGGGTTGCTCCCCGGAGGCGGGCTTGGGTCGCGGGGGTGCTCACCTGAGGGGCGGCTGCCCGTGGTGCGGCTTCCCGAACCCGGATTCGGGTGCGGGTGGAGTTACGGGGTGACCAGGTGGTGCAGGGGAGCGCCGCTGGCGAAGCGGCTCAGTTGCTGCGCGATCAGCTTCTTGGCCCGCGGGTAGAACGAAGCGGAACCGCCGGCGACGTGGGGGGTGATGACGACGTTGGGCAGGGTCCACAGTGGATGGTCGGCGGGGAGGGGTTCCGGGTCCACGACGTCGAGGGCGGCACGCAGGCGGCCGGTGCGGCATTCGCTGGTGAGGGCCTCGGTGTCCAGGGTGGAGCCCCGGCCGACGTTGATGATCAGGGCATCGTCGGGCAGCAGGGCGAGTTCTCGGGCGCCGAGCAGGCCCTTGGTGCTCGGGGAGCCGGGTAGCACGGAGACCAGGATGTCCGCCGACGGCAGCAGACCCGCCAGCTCGTCCACCCCGTGCACGCCGTCGCGGGCGCGGCTGGCCACCGGCACGACCGCCGCCTCGGCGGCGTGCAGGAACCGGGCGATGGCCTGGCCGATCGAGCCGTAACCGAGCAGCAGCACCCGGCTGTCCGCCAGCGACCGGGTGTGCTCGCGTGCCCACGAACCCTCGCCCTGCTGGCGGAACCACCGCGGCAGGTCCCGTTGCGCGGCGAGGATCAGCGCCAGCGCGTGCTCCGCCACGCTCAGGTCGTGCAAACCCCGGCCGTTCGCCAGCGGCACCCCGTCGGGCAGGTACGGCAGGATCGTGTCCACCCCGGCGGACAGCGTCTGCACCGCCTTCAACCCCGGCATGCGCGACATCAGGCGCACCGGCTCGATGCCCTGGTCGTACGGCAACACGTAGAAGGCCACATCGGACAGGTCGGCGGGCGGCGCCGACACCCCGTCGTAGACCTCCACCCGCAACCCCTCGGGCAGTTCGCCGAGATCGGACCAGGGCACCAGCACTCGTGACGTCATGCCCCGATTCTTGCCTACGGGTGCGCGGACCCCACACAGAACACGTTCTCCTCGGGATCGGTCAGCACCGTCCAGGACAGGCCGGGCAGGTGGTGCTCCGCCACCTCCTTCGCGCCCAGGGCGACCAGCCGCTTCACCTCCTCCTCGCGGTGCTCGGTGCGCAGGTCCAGGTGCAGGCGGTTCTTCCCGGCCCGCGGCTCCTCCACCCGCTGCAGGCCGATCATCACGCCGTCCGGCGACACCGGGGCGAGCAGCAGGTACTCCCCCTCGTGGTCGTTGACGACCTCCACCCCGAGCGCCTCGGTCCAGAACCCGGCGAGCTTCCGCGGATCGGCGCAGTCGATGGTCACCGCGCCCAGCTGAACAGTTCGAACAGTCATGCCGGCACGGTAGGCGCCACCACCGACAATTTAACCCGTTGGAGCTGCTCGCGGCCGGTTGACTATCCTGCGCTGAACGCCCGAGCGCCCGAGGAGCCCGCAGTGATCACCAGGATGTCGTCGTTGTTCCTCCGCACCCTGCGCGAGGACCCGGCGGACGCCGAAGTGCCCAGCCACCGCCTGCTGGTCCGCGCCGGCTACGTCCGCCGGGTCGCCCCGGGCGGTTACTCGTGGCTGCCGCTGGGCATCAAGGTGCTGCGGCGCATCGAGCAGATCGTCCGCGAGGAGATGGACGCCATCGGCGGCCAGGAGATCCAGTTCCCCGCGCTGCTGCCGAAGGAGCCCTACGAGGCGACGAACCGCTGGACCGAGTACGGCGACAGCCTGTTCCGCCTCAAGGACCGCCGCGGCGCCGACTACCTGCTCGGCCCCACCCACGAGGAGCTGTTCACGCTCACCGTGAAGGGCGAGTACAGCTCGTACAAGGACTACCCGGTCACGCTGTACCAGATCCAGACCAAGTACCGCGACGAAGCGCGCCCCCGCGCGGGCATCCTGCGCGGCCGCGAGTTCGTGATGAAGGACTCCTACTCCTTCGACCTCGACGACGCCGGGCTGGAGCGGTCGTACCAGGCGCACCGCGAGGCCTACATCAAGATCTTCGACCGCCTCGGCCTGGAGTACGTCGTGGTCGCCGCGACCTCCGGGGCGATGGGCGGATCGGCCTCGGAGGAGTTCCTCGCCGTCGCGCCGACCGGTGAGGACACCTACGTCCGCAGCACCGAGTCCGACTACGCGGCCAACGTCGAAGCGGTCACCACGCCCGCGCCCCCCGCGCAGCCCGTCGAGGACAAGCCCGCCGCGCAGGTGCACCACACGCCCGGCACGCCGACCATCGAGACCCTGGTCGACTTCCTCAACCAGGCCGATCTGGGCAGGCAGTTCACCGCGGCGGACACGCTGAAGAACGTGCTGGTGAAGACCCGGCAGCCGGGCGCCGAGGAGTGGGAGCTGCTGGCCGTCGGCGTTCCCGGAGACCGCGAGGTCGACTTCAAGCGCCTCGAAGCGTCGGTCGAACCCGCCGAAGTCGCCCTGCTCGAAGAAGCCGACTTCGCCGCGAACCCCTTCCTGGTCAAGGGTTACATCGGGCCGAAGGCACTGCTGGACAACGGGGTCCGCTACCTGGTCGACCCCCGCGTGGTCACCGGCACCGCCTGGGTGACCGGCGCCGACCAGGCCGACCACCACGTGGTGGACCTGGTGGCCGGGCGCGACTTCACGCCGGACGGCACCATCGAGGCGGCCGAGGTCCGCGAGGGCGACGCCTCGCCCGACGGCCGCGGCACGCTGGTCGCCGCCCGCGGCATCGAGATCGGCCACATCTTCCAGCTGGGCCGCAAGTACGCCGACGCCTTCGAACTGGACGCGCTGGGCCCCGACTCGAAGCCGGTGCGGATCACCATGGGTTCCTACGGCGTCGGCGTTTCGCGGCTGGTCGCGGTGATCGCCGAGCAGCACCACGACGAACTGGGCCTGGTGTGGCCCCGCGCGGTCGCCCCGGCGGACGTGCACGTGGTCATCGCGGGCAAGGACGAGGCGGTCGCCGCCGGGGCCGAGAAGCTGGCGGCCGAGCTGGACGCGGCCGGGCTGCAGGTGCTGCTCGACGACCGCAAGGCCACGCCGGGCGTGAAGTTCGCCGACGCCGAGCTGGTCGGCGTGCCGACGATCCTGGTGGTCGGGCGCGGCCTGGCCAACGGCGTGGTCGAGGTGAAGGACCGGCTTTCCGGTGAGCGCGCCGAAGTGGCCGTGGACGCCGTCGTCGAGCACCTCAAGCAGCTCGTCGCGAAATGAGCGGGCAGCCGCGTCGCGGGTCGGGCGCGGCGTTCGGGTTCTTCGCGGTGATCCTGGTCGGCGCGGGGGCGTACCTGAGCCGGCAGGAATCGGACACGACGGACTACACCCCGCCGCCGACCTCCCGGACGACGTACACCCCGCCGCCGAAGGTCGTGGTGCCCCCGGTGGTCGAGGGCTGGCAGTCCGTCGCCGGTCGTGACGGCACCTACGCCTACGACGTGCCCGCGCGCTGGACCCCGAAGCCGGGCACCGTGCACGGCTGGGAAGGCGAAGGCCGCCCCGAAGTCGTCATGTCGACAAGTGCCTTCTACGGCGACGGCTTCTGCCCGGCCGACGAGGACGCGCGGCTGGGTGGCGCCGGGGTGAAGCCGGACCCGCGGGCCGATGCGGCGCTGGCCACCGAGCAGTTCGCCACCGAGGTGGCGAACCGGGCGTTCACCTGGGACGGTCCGCCGCCGCAACTGGGCGTCGGCCCGCCGGTGGCGACCGAAATGTCCTTCGGGGACGGCAAAACGCGGCCGGCGACGCTCCGGCTGATCGACGTGACCACCACCGGCGGGCACCCGTGCCTGGCGAAGAAGGCGATGGTCGGCGTGATCGGCACGAGTTCACTCGACGCCGCGAAGCCGGGCACCGTGCTGCTGGTGGTCTACGCCGACCAGACCGCCCCGGACTTCACCACGAAGGACGAGATCGAGCGCATCCTGCGCAGCTACCGGGGCGTGCCCGCGTCGCAGCGGACTACCGTTCCGCCGAGCCGGTGAGGGCGCGGACGACGGCTTCGGTGTCCGACAGGTCGGTCAGCACGGTGTGCGCGCCCGAATCGGCCAGTTCCGCCGCCGAATGCCGCCCGGTGGCGACGCCGACCGCGATGGCGCCGTGCGCCAGCGCCGCCGTCACGTCGTGCGGGGTGTCGCCGACGACGGCGACCGTGTCCGGGGCGAACACCAGCCCGTGCTTCTCCGAGGCGCGGGCGATGGCGTGGGCGACCAGGTCCGGCCGGTGCGCCGAGAGCGTGCCGTAACCGCCGATCTCCAGGTCCAGGTGGTCGTGCAGGCCGAAAGCGGCCAGCTTGTGCAGGGCGATCTCCGGCAGGTTCCCGGTGACCAGCGACTGCACCACGCCCCGGCCGGCCAGGGTGGACAGGGCGGTGGCGGCGCCGGGCAGGGCGTGGCCGAAGTCGGCGAGCGTGTCCCGGCCGCCCTCGGACAGGCGCACCAGTTCACGCCACATGCGCTGGATCAGCTCGTCGGTCGGCTCGACGCCGTGCGCGGTGAGGATTTCCGTGGTGATCGCGCGTTCGGTGCGCCCGGGGAAGGCCGGTAGCTCGCGCAGCGTGGTGCCGGTGACCGCGAGCAGCGCGTCGGTGTACCAGCGGCCGCCGAGGCCACGCAGGTCGACCAGGGTCAGATCGATGTCCCAGAGCACCAGCCGGGGTGGAGTGGAGTTCACCCGGCCGACGGTACCGGGGTGACTTTTCAACACGCGTTGACTTCCAGTCGGTCCCGGGACTACCTTGGCCGCAGAATTCAACAAACGATGAAAATTGGAGGGTGATGGTCAACCGGATGTGGCCGGCGGCCGCGGCGCTGGCCGGCGTGGTGGCCGCGGTGGTGCTCGGCTTCCTGACCTTCGGCGTGCAGGCGACGGTCGCGCCCGACGGACTGCCGGTGGCGGTGGCCGCCGCGGACGGTCCGCCGCGGGCGGCCGCCGAACGGATCGCGGCGCAGGGCGGTGGCCGGCTGGACTGGCGGGTCACCACCCCGGAGGAGGGGCGGCGGCTGCTGGCGGACAAGGAGGTCTACGGCGTGCTGGAACTGGGGCAGCCGCCGGTCGTGGTGGTCTCCGGCGCGGTCAACCCGGCCGGGACGCAGGTGGTCCAGCAGGTGCTCACCACGGTAGCATCGGCTACGGGGCAACCGCGGGTGGAGACGCTGCACCCGGCGAGCGTGGCCGGGCGCACGGCACCGCTGGCGCTCAGCGCGCTCGCCTGGGTGGGCTGCCTGGCCGGTGGGGCCGTGCTGGTGCTGGTCTCCGCGCGGCGGGGGCACCAGCCGGGCACCGCGCAGCGGCTCGCCCAGGTCGCGGGCACCAGCTTGCTGGTCACCGCGGTGCTCGCCGGGTTCGCGGAGCTGTGGGACTCGTCGCTGCCGGTGGGCTGGGACGTGCTCGGCTTCCTGCTGCTCACCACCACGGCCTTCGCCGCGGTGCAGACGGGGCTGCTGCGGCTGCTCGGTGTCCGCGCGATGGCGATCCTCGGCCCGCTGTACCTGCTCGCGCCCGCGGTCGCCGGGCAGGTCCCGGAACTGCTGCACGAGGCGTACCGCTGGCTGCTCTGGTCGTGGACGCCGTTCCGGTTCGCCACCGAGGGCATGCGCAGCCTGCTGCAGGGCACCCCGGGTGCGCCGGACGTGGCGACCGGGGTGTGGGTGCTCGGCGGGGTGCTCGCCGCCGGGCTGGTGCTGCTGCTGTGGCCCGCCCGGTCAGCCGGCCAGGAAGCTGAAGCGGACGCGCCGGACCGGGTTGTCCACGTTGGTGTCCACTAGGCAGACCGACTGCCAGGTGCCCAGCGCCATCACCCCGCCGATCACCGGCACGGTGGCGTACGGCGGCAGCAGCGCGGGCAGCACGTGGTCCCGGCCGTGACCACGGGTGCCGTGCTGGTGCCGCCAGCGGTCGTCGCGGGGCAGCAGGTCGTCGAGCGCGGCGAGCAGGTCGTCGTCGCTGCCCGCCCCGGTCTCCAGGATCGCCAGCCCGGAGGTGGCGTGCGGCACCCACACGTGCAGCAGGCCGTCTTCCGCACCGTGCTCGGCCAGGAACGCCTCGGCCGCCTTGGTCAGGTCGTGCACCACGGCGGTGCCGCCGGTGCGGACCTCGATCTCGGTGGAGTGCATGGCTGCCACGGTAACCTCACGACCCCAGGTACCGCAGCACGGCGAGCACCCGCCGGTTGTCCCCCTCCGACGGCGCCAGGCCCAGCTTGCCGAACAGGCTGGTCACGTACTTCTCCACCGAACCGGGCGAGAGGAACAGCGTGCTCGCGATGGCCGCGTTCGACCGGCCCTGCGCCATCAGCTCCAGCACCTCCCGTTCGCGCTGGGTCAGCGCCGCCAGCGCCCCGGTCCTCCTGGTGGCGCCGAACAACTGGGTGACCACCTCGGGGTCGAGCACGGTCTCCCCGCCGGCCACCCTGGTCAGCGCGGCCAGGAAGTCGGACACCTCGGCCACCCGGTCCTTGAGCAGGTAACCGACCCCGCCCGCCCGGTCGGCCAGCAGTTCCGCCGCGTACTTCGTCTCGACGTACTGGGAGAACAGCAGGATCGGCTCGCCGGGGAACTCCGCCCGCAACGCGATCGCCGCGCGCAGCCCCTCGTCGGTGCGCGTCGGCGGCATCCGGATATCCACAATGGACACATCGGGCCGGTGCCCGGCCACCGCGGCCCGCAGCGCCTCGCCGTCCTTCACCGCGGCCACCACCTCGTGCCCGCGCAGGGTGAGCAGTTCGGCCAGGCCCGCGCGCAGGATGGTCGAGTCCTCGGCGATCACCACCCGCACCAGGGCCTCCTTCAGACCGGGATCTCCACCGCGACCACGGTAGGCCCGCCGGGTGGGCTGTCGATCGAGAGGCAGCCGTCCACCGCGCGCAGCCGGTCGGCCAGTCCGGCCAGCCCGCCACCGGGACGCGGACCGGCACCACCTCGGCCGCGGTCGGAGACGTAGAGCCGCACCATCGAATCCAGCTGGAACAACTGCAGTTCCGCGCGGCTCACCCCGCCGTGCTTGACCGCGTTGGTGAGCAGTTCCGCCGCGCTGAAGTACAGGATGGTCTCGACCGCGGCCGGTGGCCGTTCGGGCAGCGACACCAGCACCTTGACCTCGGCGCCGCTGCGGGCGGCCAAAGTGGACAGCGCTACTTCGAGCCCGGTGTCCAGCGAGGCGGGGTGGATGCCGCGGGCGAGGTCGCGGAGTTCGGTGAGCGCGTCCTTCGCCCCGGTGTGCGCGCCCGCGATCAGCGCCCGCACCCGGTCGAGGTCCACCTCGGCGGCTTCCAGTTCGTCCTTGGCCACGCCCAGCTTCATCGCCAGCGCGACCAGTTGCGCCTGCGCCCCGTCGTGCAGGTCGCGTTCGATGCGCCGCAGCTTCACGTCGGCCGTTTCCACCGCCACGGCCCGGCTCTCTTCGAGGTCCCGCACGCGTTCGCTGAGCGTGCTCGGCCCCAGCAACGCCCGCGCCAGCCACCGGTCCACGCCCAGCAGCAGGTGCAGCAGCGCCGGCGTGGCCACCAGCAGCGCGGCGGCGATCAACGCCAGCGGCACGGACAGCACCACCCCCGACGAGCCGATGCCGAACACCGGCAGCGGCTGCCCGTCGAGCACCAGCCACCAGAACGGGTAGGTCAGCGTGCCCAGCCCGTAGAGCAGCAGGAACACGGCCACCGCCAGGTTCACCACCGACAGCGGCAGCCGCAGCACCAGGTAGCCCGCCGCGCGCCAGCCGGGGCCGTCGGTCAGGTAGGCGCGGAACGACGACGGCTTGCCGACCGGCCCGGGGACCCGGGTGCCCAGCAGCGACGCGACCAGCCGCCGGTGCACCGACGCGAGGGCGCGGGCGGCGAGCAGCGCCCCGGCCACCATCGGCAGCCCGATCAGCAGCGGGCTCAGGGCGATCCCCGGCAGCAGGACCAGGGCGAGCCCGACCAGGCAGAGCAGGGCCAGCGGCAGGCCGAGCAGGACCCAGCCGAGTTCGGCCCAGAACCGCCCCCGCAACGGCTCGGCGGCCCAGCGCCGGAAGAGATCTCGCACGGGGCCAGACTGCCCCTTCCGGCGGTGGGCCGGCCACCGGGTTATCCCCCTACTTCGGGAGTTCGTCGTCCTCGCGGGCGCGCACCGCCGCCTCGCGCATCTCGATCACGTCCGTGAGCCAGTCGCCGGTCTCCCTGGCGATGTCTCGCACCGCGCCGGTGATGATGGTCGCGATGTTGCCGATATGGGTGGCGGCCGACTCCGTGAGCTCCTGCACGGTGTCCTTGCCGCTTTCGAACTGACCCACCATGTCCTCGTACCCGCCTCAAGCCGCCACTGGTCGCCGGTCACCGACCACGGTAGTGGGCGACGGGCCGGACCGCTCCCGGTCCGGCAGGGCCAGCTTCACGATCTTGCGCGCCACCGAGAACAACTGCTTGCGCAGCGGGCCGGTGTGGTAGGGCAGGCCGTACTTCTCGCAGATGGCGCGGACCTCCGGCGCGATCTTCGGGTACCGGCGCGCCGGGATGTCCGGGAACAGGTGGTGCTCGATCTGGTGCGAGAGGTTGCCGGACAGGATGTGGAACAGCTTGCCGCCGGTGATGTTCGCCGAGCCGAGGATCTGCCGCAGGTACCACTGGCCGCGGTTCTCCTCCTCGGTCTCGGCCTCGGTGAAGCTCTCCACCTCGGCCGGGAAGTGCCCGCAGAAGATGATCGAGAACGCCCACAGGTTGCGGATCAGGTTCGCGCCGGCGTTGCCGAGCAGGGTCAGCGGCGCCATCGGCCCGGTCAGCAGCGGGAAGAGCACGTAGTCCTTGCCGAACTGCCGCGCGGCCTTGCGCACGATCTTCGCCCGGACCTCCTTGAACTCCGACCACTTGCGCTCACCCCTGAGCACCCGGTCCACCTCGAGGTCGTGCAGCATCACGCCCCACTGGAACAGCACCGCCAGCAGCGTGGCGTAGACCGGGTTGCCCAGGTAGTACGGGTGCCACTTCTGCTCGGGGTCCATCCGCAGGATGCCGTAACCGATGTCGCGGTCCTTGTCGAGGATGTTGGTGTAGGTGTGGTGGATGTAGTTGTGCGAGTGGCGCCAGTTGTCCGAGGGCGCCACCGTGTCCCACTCGAAGTTCTGCGAGCTGAGCGCCGGGTCGCGGGTCCAGTCGTACTGGCCGTGCATGACGTTGTGCCCGATCTCCATGTTGTCCAGGATCTTCGCCAGCGACAGCGCGCCGACCCCGGCGAACCAGGCAGGCGGGAAGAAGCCGGCGAACAGCAGCGCCCGCCCGGCGACCTCCAGGCCGCGCTGGGTCCGGATCAGCTGGTGGATGTAGTCGACGTCCTCCTGGCCGAGGTCGTCGACGACGCGCTGGCGCAGCGCGTCCAGTTCGCGGCCGAACTCCTCGACCTGTTCGGGGGTGAGCCGGTCCTGCAAGCCAGTCATTCCGGAGTCCTTTCGGTCACGCGTTGATCTCGACGTCCCCGCAGGGGGCGGAGATGCACAGCTGGATTTCTTCGTTGTCCTCGGCCGAGACCTCGCCGGTGCGCAGGTTCCGCACCGGGCCGCTGGTCTTCAGCTGGGTGCACGAGAAGCAGATGCCCATCCGGCAGCCGTGCTCCGGGCGCAGGCCCGCGTCCTCGGCCTGCTCCAGCAGCGGTTTGCCGGTGTTGGCGAACTCCTTGCCGCTGCGGGTGAAGCGCACCTGGCCGGTGCTGTCGCCCGCTTCGGCGGCCAGCGGGGGCGGGGTGAACTCCTCGGTGTGCAGTCGTTCACCCAAACCTTCGTCGGCGTACTCCTTGCGCACCGAGTCCATCAGCGGCACCGGGCCGCACAGGAAGGTCTCCGCCTCGCCGAACCACGGCGCTGCCTGCTCCAGGTGCGCGCGGGAGAAGAAGCCGTGCAGGTCGCCGCCGCGCTCGGTCATCGTGCAGGCGAACCGCACCCGGAAATCGGGCCTGCCCGCCACCAGTTCGGCCAGTTCGGCGCGGTAGGGCAGATCCGCGGGCTCGTTCTCGTAGTGCAGCAGCGTGACGCGGCCGGGGTGGTCCTCGTCGGCCAGCGTGCGCAGCATCGACAGCACCGGGGTGATCCCGCTGCCGCCGCTGATCAGCAGCACGTGCTCGGGCCGCGGGTCCGGCAGGCGGAACGATCCCTCCGGCTCGGAGAGCCCGAGCACCGTGCCCACCTCGGCGTGGCGGTGCAGGTAACCCGAGACCAGGCCGTCGTCGACGGCCTTGACGGTCAGCTCGAGCTGCCCGTCGGCCCGGTGCTGCGAGCAGGCGGGGGAGTAGCAGCGGGTGCGCCGGACACCGTCGATGGTGACCGTCACGCGCACGTACTGACCGGCCTGGAAGCCCCGCCAGGCGCGGCTCGGGCGCAGCGTCAGCGTCAGCGTGGACGGAGTCTGCCGCCGCACGGCGGTGACCCGCCCCCGGACCTCCCGCCGCACCAGCATCGGATCGATGAGCTCCAGATAGCGGTCCACGCCGTGGGGGGTGAGCAGGGCCTCGGCGACCGAAGCGAGCTTGCCCATGGCACCTCTCCATTCAGTGAACATCTGTACACTGAACAGTGTGGAGCACCGACGCGGGATGTCAACGTGAGCGCCCCCCGATGTGACGTGGGCGATAGGGAACGGCCGGATAGGCTCGTGCTCGTGACCGCCGAACCCGTCAGCCGCTCCGAGCGCAAGCAGCGCACCCGCCGCGCGCTGCTGGACGGGGCGCTGAACCTGCTGGCCGACCGGGTGTTCGCCACGCTCAGCCTGCGCGAGGTCACCAAGGCGGCCGGCATCGTGCCGACCGCCTTCTACCGCCACTTCGCGTCGATGGAGGAACTCGGCGTGGTGCTGGTCGAGGAGTCGATGCAGACGCTGCGCGGCATGCTGCGCTCAGCTCGGCGCGACCAGCGGCCGTTCCAGGATGTCATCCGCGCATCGGTCTCGTTGCTGGAAGAACACGTTCGCGGGAACGCCGACCACTTCCGGTTCCTGCTCCGGGAGCGCTACGCCGGCACCGGCGCGGTGCCCGCGGCGATCGGGCTGGAGCTGAAGTTGTTCTCCACCGAACTGGCCGTGGACCTCGCGCGCTTCGACTACCTGCGCGAGTGGGACACCGAGGACCTGCACATGATGGCGGAACTCATCGTCACCGCCATGCAGGCGACCGTGCTCGAACTGCTCGAAGCGAACGGCCCCGAGGCGACCGCCAGGGTGGTGCGAACGGCCGAAAAGCGGCTCCGGCTGATCGTGCTCGGGGTACCGAATTGGCAAAGGACCTCCTGAAGGCGGGAGCGATCACGCCACGCTGTGTGCTACACCTGAGGTGATCCAGAGCACAGTGTGTGGTCGCGCGTGCTCGTCGGAGCTTCATCCTCAGCTGTCGAGGAGGTCGCGTGGTGACCGAGTCCGGACCGGTGACGGTCGGCGTGGTGAAGGAGTCGCTACCTGGTGAACGCCGGGTCGCGCTGGTGCCGAAGGCGGTCGAGCGGCTGGTCGCCCGCGGGCTGCGGGTGGTCGTCGAGCGCGGGGCCGGTGAAGCCGCGCTGATCACCGACAGTGACTACGAAGCGGCCGGGGCGGCGATCGGCGAGGCCTGGTCGGCGAGCGTGGTGCTCAAGGTCGCGCCACCGACCGCGGTGGAGGTGACCCGCCTCGCCCCCGGCACCGTGCTGATCGGCTTCCTCGCCCCGCTGTCCAATGTGGAGCGCATCAAGGAGCTGGCCGAGGGCGGGGTGACCGCGTTCGCGGTGGAGGCCGTCCCGCGGATCACCCGTGCGCAGGCGATGGACGCGCTGTCCTCGCAGAGCAGCGTCGCCGGGTACCGCGCGGTGCTGCTCGCCGCCGAACGGCTGACCCGGTTCTTCCCGATGCTGACCACCGCCGCGGGCACGGTGCCCCCGGCGAAGGTGCTGGTGCTCGGCGCCGGGGTGGCCGGGTTGCAGGCACTGGCCACCGCCCGGCGGCTGGGGGCGCAGACCACCGGCTACGACGTGCGGCCCGAGGTCGCCGACCAGGTCCGCTCGGTCGGCGCGCAGTGGCTCGACCTCGGCATCGAGGCGGTCGGCGAAGGCGGTTACGCCCGCGAGCTGACCGCCGAGGAACGCGCCGAGCAGCAGCGGCGGCTCACCGAGGCGATCACCCGGTTCGACGTGGTGATCACCACCGCGCTGGTGCCGGGGCGGCAGGCGCCGGTGCTGGTCACCGCCGAAGCCGTGCGCGGCATGCCGGACGGCGGGGTGGTGGTCGACCTGGCCGGGGAGTCCGGCGGCAACTGCGAGCTGACCGAACCCGGGCAGGACGTGGTGCGGCACGGGGTGACGATCAGCTCACCGCTGAACCTGCCCGCCGGGATGCCGGTGCACGCGAGCGAGCTGTACTCGCGCAACCTGACCGAACTGCTCGGCTTGCTGGTGAACGACGAAGGCGCGCTGGCGCTGGACTTCTCCGACGAAGTGGTCGCCGGGGCCTGCGTCACGGGGGAGGGACGGGACTGATGCTGCAGAACCTGGCGATCCTGGTGCTCGCGGGCTTCCTCGGCTTCGCGGTGATCTCCAAGGTGCCGAACACGCTGCACACCCCGCTGATGTCGGGCACGAACGCCATCCACGGCATCGTGCTGCTGGGCGGGCTGATCGTGCTCGGCCTCGGGGTGGACGGGGTGCTGAACAAGGTCCTGCTGGTGGTGGCCATCGCCTTCGGCACGATCAACGTGGTCGGCGGCTTCCTGGTGACCGACCGGATGCTCTCGATGTTCAAGGGCAAGCGCGCCCCGGAGAAGGAGGACGCGTGACCGAGCTCATCGCGGTTCTCTACATCGTCGCGTTCGCGTTGTTCGTCTACGGCCTGATGGGCCTGACCGGCCCGCGGACCGCCGTGCGCGGCAACTGGATCGCCGCCGCGGGCATGGTGCTCGCGGTGGTCGCCACGCTGCTCACGCCCGGGATGGGCAACTGGGGCCTGATCGTGCTCGGCGTGGTGCTGGGCGTGCTGGTCGGCGTGCCGGCCGCGCGCAAGGTCAAGATGACCGCGATGCCGCAGATGGTGGCGTTGTTCAACGGCGTCGGCGGTGGTGCGGTGGCGTTGATCGCGTGGGTCGAGTTCAACACCACCGACGGCTACGCGCACGAACCCGCGTACGTGGCGATCGCGTCGCTGTTCTCGGCGGTGGTCGGCTCGATCTCGTTCTGGGGTTCGAACATCGCCTTCGGCAAGCTCCAGGAGTTGATCACCGGGCGGCCGGTCTCGGTGGGCAGGCTCCAGCAACCGCTGAACCTGTTGCTGTTGCTGGTCGCGCTCGGCTGCGGGGTGGCGATCGCGGTGGGGTCGGGCTCGGGCTGGCTGATCGCCGGGCTGCTGGTGGCGTCCGCGTTGCTCGGGGTGATGGTGGTGCTGCCGATCGGCGGCGCGGACATGCCGGTGGTGATCTCGCTGCTCAACGCGCTGACCGGGCTGTCGGCCGCGGCGATGGGGCTGGCGCTGGACAACACCGCGTTGATCGTGGCGGGCATGATCGTCGGCGCGTCGGGCTCGATCCTGACGAACCTGATGGCCAAGGCGATGAACCGGTCCATCCCGGCGATCGTGGCCGGTGGCTTCGGCGGGGCGCCGGTGGCCGGTGGGCGGTCGGGGCCGGAGCGGCCGGTGCGCGCGACCAGCGCGGCGGACACCGCGATCCAGATGGCCTACGCCGGGCGGGTGGTGGTCGTGCCGGGGTACGGCATGGCCGTGGCGCAGGCGCAGCACGCCGTGCGGGAGATGGCTGACCTGTTGGAGGGCAAGGGGATCCAGGTCTCCTACGCGATCCACCCGGTGGCCGGGCGGATGCCGGGGCACATGAACGTGCTGCTCGCCGAAGCCGACGTGCCCTACGAGCGGCTCAAGGAGATGGACGAGATCAACTCGGACTTCCCGCAGACCGACGTGGCACTGGTGATCGGCGCGAACGACGTGGTGAACCCGGCGGCGGAAACCGATCCGGCGTCCCCGATCTACGGGATGCCGATCCTGAAGGTGAACACCAGCCGCTCGGTGATCGTGCTGAAGCGCTCGATGAACTCGGGTTTCGCGGGCGTGGACAACGACCTGTTCTACGACACCAGGACGAGCATGCTCTTCGGGGACGCGAAGAGCTCGGTCGGCGAAATCGTGGAGGAACTGAAAACGTTGTGAACGGGGCTCCCCTTTGTGCGGGGGAGCCCCGTTCAGAGGGTTATTCGGCGGCGGAGAAGGTGACGGCGGGCACCTTCCGCGGCGCCTTCTTCACGGGCGCGCTCTTGGCCGCGGCGGGCGTGGCCTTGGCGGTCGCGGTGGTGCCGGACTTGGCAGCCGAGGTGGTCTTCTTGGCGGGCGCCTTCCTGGCGGGCTTCTTCGCCGCGGTGGTGCCCTTTTCGGCAGCGGGCTTCTCAGCCGTGTTGGCTTTCGCCGTAGTGGTCTTCTCGGTTGCGGGCTTCGCGGCTGCGTTGGCTTTCGCGGTGGTGGCTTTTTCGGCAGCGGGCTTTTCGGCGGAAGTGGCCTCGGCCGCGGACTTGGCCGTGGTGGCCTTTTCGGCCGCGGGCTTGGTGTCGGTGGCCTTCTCGCTCACGGGCTTCGCGGCTGCCTTTTCCGTTCCGGCTTTCCCGGTGGTGGTCTTCTCGGCCGCAGGAGCCTTCTCGGCCGTGGCCTTTCCGGCTGCGGACCTACCGGCGGTGGCCTTCGCCGCAGTGCCCTTTCCCGCGGAAGTGGTCTTTCCAGCGGCAGCGGTCTTCTCGGCGGTGGTCTTCGCCGGGGCGGTTTTCCTGGCGGAGGTGGCCTTCTCGACGGTGGCTTTCGCCGGAGTGGTCTTTTCGGCGGTGGTCTTCGCCGGAGCGGTCTTCCTGGCGGAAGTGGCCTTCTCGGCGGTGGCTTTCGCCGCAGTGGTCTTCGCGGCGGTGGTCTTTTCGGCGGCCTTCTCGGTCGTGGCCTTCTTGGCCGCCCTCTTCGGGGCGGCCTTCTTCGCGGCAGCGGCAGGGGGAGCGGGAGCCGCAGCCGCGGCCTTCGTGGCCCGGCCCTTCGCGGCGGCCTTCTTCGCGGTGCGCCGCCGCACCACCTTCTTCCGCCCGCCGGTGCGGCGCCCGTTGCGCACGAACGGGTCGAGGATCTCCCGCAGCCGGTCCGCGTTCTCCCCGGACAGGTCGATGTCGTAGGTCACCCCGTCCAGCTCGAACCGCACCGTTTCCTCGGCGGGTTCGCCCGTGATGTCGTCCAGCAGTTGGACCGCGGTGTTCCTGGCCACGAAGTGCTCCCAGTGCTCGTCGTAGAACTCGCCAGCGAGGATACCCGCCGGTGCGGAGTGTCCTGCTTGCGCCACAGCCCCGCCTGGTGTGCGCTGGCACCCATGGCAGACAACGGTTATGACGTCGTCGTTATCGGCGGCGGCCCGGTGGGCGAGAACGTCGCCGCCCGTGCGGTGCGCGGTGGGCTGACCGCCGCGCTGGTGGAGTCCGAACGGTTCGGTGGCGAGTGCTCCTACTGGGCGTGCATGCCCAGCAAGGCGTTGCTGCGGCCGGGAATCGCGCTCGCCGCGGCGGCCAGGCTGCCGGGCGTGCCGGTCGGCGACCGCGTCGACCCGGCCGCCGTGTTCGCCCGCCGCGACTCGTTCACGTCGCATTGGGACGATGCCGGTCAGGTGAGCTGGGCCGAGGGCGCGGGCATCACCCCGGTGCGCGGCGTGGGCAGGATCACCGGCGAGCGCGAGGTCACCGTCGGCGACCGGGTGCTGCGCGCCCGGCACGCGGTGGTGGTGTGCACCGGCAGCGTGCCGCGCACCCCGCCCATCCCCGGCCTCGACGGCGTGCGCACCTGGGGGTCCCGCGAGGCCACCTCGGCGAGCACCGTGCCGGGCAGGCTGGCGGTGCTCGGCGGCGGCGTGGTCGGCGTGGAGATGGCGCAGGCGTACGCGAAGCTCGGCGCCCAGGTCGACCTGATCATCACCGGCGCGCGCCCGCTGCCGCGGTACCCGGAGTTCGCCGGTGACCTGGTGGCCGAGGGCCTGCGGGCGGACGGCGTCCGGGTGCACACCGGCTCCGGCGCCGAGCGGGTGTCCGAAAAGGAGGGTGTGATCCGGATCGAGCTGACCGGCGGCGGCGAGGTGCTCGCCGACGAGTTCCTGGTCGCGACCGGCCGCCGCCCGGCCACCGACGGCCTCGGCCTGGCCGCCGCCGGGCTGACCGACGGCGACGCGCTGGCCGTGGACGACTCCGGCCTGGTGTCCGGTGTGGACGGAGACTGGCTGTACGCCGCGGGCGACGTGACCGGCCGCGCGCCGCTGACCCACCAGGGCAAGTACCAGGCCAGGGCGGTCGGCGACGTGATCGCCGCCAGGGCGAAGGGCGAGCGGATCACGCCGGAGCCGTGGAGCCCCTACGCCAGCACGGCCGACCACACCGCCGTGCCGCAGGTGGTCTTCACCGATCCCGAGGTGGCCTCGGTCGGCCTCACCGACGCCGAAAGCGGCAAACCGCACCGGGTGGTCGACCTCGACATCGCGGTCGCCGGCTCGTCGCTGCACGCGGACGGGTACCAGGGCAAGGTGCGCATGGTGGTCGACACCGAACGCGAGGTCGTCCTCGGTGTGACGTTCACCGGCCCGGATGTCGCGGAACTGCTGCACGCGGCCACCATCGCCGTCGTCGGGGAGGTGCCGTTGAAGCGGCTGTGGCACGCCGTACCGGCCTATCCCACGATCAGCGAGGTCTGGCTCCGGATGCTGGAGGAGTACGGCCTGTAGGCGGTGCTCAGCCGGGCAGCGGCATGGTCAGCCCGGCCCTGGCCGCCCTGGCGAGGCCGGGATCGTCCGATGTGGACGGCCCGGCCAGCCAGCACGCCTGCGCGATCAGCACCGAGGACTGCGTGCCGGCACTGGCGTAGGCCGCCCCGCTGAACGTCGGTGGCTGCCCGGTCCAGCGCGCGGTCTCCACCGCGAGGTCGGTGATACCGCCGTTGCCGGGGAAGTCGACGAACTGCTTGAACTTCTCCGCCTGCTCCGCGTCGGGAAAGTCGAGCACGGCCAGCGTCACCGCGGCGCGGCGGCCGTCCACCGCCACCTCGTAGCTGGCCCGGCGCAGGCGTGAGCAGGGCGTGGTCTCCAGCACGGTCTTGGTGTCGCCGAAGGCGTGCGGGGTGCACTGGGTGCCCGATTCGGCGGCGAGTTCGGTGAAGCCCATGCCGTCGACGCTCTGCCCGCCCGGCGCGGCGGCGGTGGTCTGCGTCGGTCCCTGTGCCGGCGCTGCGGTCTCGCCGCCGTCCTGGCTCGCCGCCACCGAGATGGCCGCGACGAGCAGCACCAGGAGCAGGCCGATGGCGGCGTAGGGCAGCCAGCGCACCGGCTTGCCGTCCTTCCGCAACGGCGGCAGCTTGGGCAACTTGAGCGCCGCCCGCACCGACGCCGAGCCCCGCCCCGGCTGCTGCCCTTGCTGCGACGCCCCCTGCTGCTGCCCTTGCGGCGGTGCCGTTTGCTGCGGCTGAACCTGCTGCCGGGCTGGCAGCACCTGGGCCTGCTGCGGTGCCTGCGAAACCAGGGCTGGGGGCTGAGCCTGCTGCGATGCCTGCTGTGCCGGAGCTGGTGGCTGCGGCGCCTGCACCTGCGGCGATGCGGCCTGCTGCGGTGCTTGCGGTGGCTGGATCGGGCGCGGCGGAGCCACCACGGCGACCGCTGGCGTCGTCGGCGCCTTGCGCACCCGCTTCGCCTTCGCCGGCGGGTGTTCGGCGGGCACGGTCGGCGGGATGACGCTGAGCGGGTCCACCGGCTCGGTCTTCTCCGGCTCGGCCGGGATCACCCGGGCGAAACCCTCGGCGGCCAGCACCTCGTCGCTCAGCGCCGGCGCGTTTTCGGCCAGCGCGGCGAGCATCGCGCGGGCCTGGGCCACCGTGCTCGGCTGAGCCGCCGAGGCCAGCGAAACGGTGGCGGCGAGCATGGCGGTCGGCGTCGGGTGCAGCACCCGGACCGAACCCGCCAGGTCAGCCGGTGGCTGGTCGACCGTCTCGACGTAGGGCCCGACGGCCACGATGGTGCCGATCGTGGTGGTCGACGGCTCGGTTTCACGCAGGTGGCGCGCGATCTTCTCGGAGGTGGCCAGTGCTTCGGTGGCCGGGTTGACCGCCTGCTCGGTGCCGACCAGCGGCCAGCCGTCGGCCTTCCACTGGGCGGTGAGCGGGGCGTGCAGCCGCATCGCCGGGTCGGGGAGGTCGACACCCACTACGATGAGCACGCCACGCGGGAGCAGGACCACGGCGTCCACCGGCTGGGCGGAACCGGGCGGCGTGACCCCGATCAACGCCACCCCGCCGACCACGGTGTTGCCGCGGCCGAGCGAGGCCAGTGCGGCCCGGATGTCGTCGGCCACCCGGGAGGGCTGCTGTGCCAGGCGGACGAGCCGCATGCCGGTCCCTCCCAGTGCTTCGCCGTGCTGCCGCAGCACACGGTAGCGGGTCGGCCGGGGCGGCCGGGCACCCCTTGGCGGTGATCTCACTGCGACTTCTGTGGTTCATGTGGCCAAAAGGCATGGATGAGGTGCACAATGTGCGCAGCGCGTCACGAGTGGGCCGCCGGGGTTCGAGAGGTCGTAGGGGAAGACGCATCTCGTCGAGCAGCGGAGGTCACCAGTGAGCACCCGTGGAAACACCCGTGGCGTGGTGTACGTCCACTCGTCGCCGTCTGCGGTGTGCCCGCACGTCGAGTGGGCGATTTCGGGCACCCTGGGTGGCCGAGCAGACCTGCGGTGGACGGCCCAGCCCGCCGCCGCGGGGCAGTTGCGCACCGAGGTTTCCTGGCGCGCACCGGCGGGCACGGCCGCGAGGCTGGCGTCCGCGCTGAAGGCGTGGCCGATGCTGCGCTTCGAGGTCGTCGAAGAGCCCAGCCCGGGTGTCGACGGCGAGCGGTTCTGCTACGCGCCGGTGATCGGCCTGTGGCACGGCCGCACCAGCGCCAACGGCGACATCGTCGTCGGCGAGGACCAGTTGCGTGCCCTGGCGGCCCGCAGCCGGGCCGGTGAGCAGTTCGCGCACAAGCTCGACGAGCTGCTCGGCGCGGCCTGGGACGAGGCGCTGGAACCGTTCCGGCACGCCGGTGACGGCGCTCCGGTGACCTGGCTGCACCAAGTGGGGTAGGGGGTTTACTACCCTTCCGGTGTGCCAGCTTCGCCACTCGTTCCCGCCCGCGGCCGCTGGCTGGTGCCCGCGCTGATCGTGGTCGTCTCGCTGACCGTCGGTGGCGGGTTGCTCGCCAGGGAGGTCTACCGCAAGCCGGACGCCGCCGCCGACGCCGGTGTGATCGCCACGCCCACCTCGACTTCGCTGGCGCCCGAACAGCAACCGGGCTCGCCTGCCGTGGAGATGACCCCGGACGCGGCCGCGCACCCGCACGCCGACGGGGTGCGCGCCCTGCTGCAGAACTACTTCGACGCCATCAACGCGCGCAACTACGAACTGTGGAAGACCACGGTGACCAAGGAACGCGCGCAGGCGAAGTCCAAGGCGGAATGGGAAGCCGACTACACCTCGACGCGTGACGGCAGCATCCTGGTCTACCGCATCGAGGCCACGGGCGACGGCCGGCAACTGCATTCGCTGCTCGGTTTCACGAGCACCCAGGACCCGGAGGACGGCCCCGTCGACCTGCAGGAACCGTGCATCCGCTGGCACCTGACCCTGCCGATGGTGCTGGAGAACGGCGTGTGGAAACTGGACACGGTCCCGCTGGGCACCACGCCCATGCACCAGCGCTGCACCTGAGCGGCCGGACACGCGGATGGGGCCGTCACCAGGTCGGCGACGGCCCCATCCGGAACGAACAATCCCTACGCGGGGGTGAAGGCCAAGGCGACGTTGTGGCCGCCGAAGCCGAACGAGTCGCTGATCGCGGCCCGGATGTCCATCTTCCGCGGTTCACCGGCCGCGATTTCCTGCACCACACCCGGGTCCTGGTTCTCCAGGTTCAGCGTGGGCGGGATGACACCGTCCCGGATGGACAGCACGGTGGCGATCGCCTCGACCGCACCGGCGGCACCCAGCAGGTGCCCCAGCGCGCCCTTCGGCGCGGTCAGCACCGGGTGCTCGCCGATCGCCTTGCGCACGGCCACGGTTTCCCCGACGTCCCCGGCCGGGGTGGAGGTGGCGTGCGCGTTGACGTGGTCGACGTCCTTCGGGTCCAGCCCGGCCGAGCGCAGGGCCGCGGTGATCGCCCGCGCCTGCCCGGTGCCCTCCGGGTCCGGTCCGGTGATGTGGTAGGAGTCGGCGCTGGTGCCGATCCCGGCCAGCCTGCCGTAGATCTTCGCGCCGCGGGCCTTCGCGAACTCCTCGCGCTCCAGCACCATGATGCCGGCGCCCTCGCCGAGCACGAACCCGTCGCGGTTGACGTCCCACGGGCGCGACGCGCGCTCGGGGTCGTCGTTGCGGGTGCTCATCGTGCGGGCCTGGGCGAACCCGGCCATGGTGATCGCCGCGATGCACGCCTCGGCGCCACCGGCCACCACCACGTCGGCTTCACCGGTCTTGAGCATGCGCCAGCCCCAGGCCAGCCCCTCGGCCCCCGAGGCGCAGGCCGACACCGGCGCGTGCACACCGGCCCTGGCCTTCAGCTCCAGGCCGACGTGGGCCGCGGGCCCGTTCGGCATGAGCATCGGCACGGTCAGCGGCGAAACCTTGCGCAGCCCGGTGGTCTCCAGCAGATCATCTTGGTCGAGCAGCGTGTTCGCGCCGCCGATACCGGTGCCGACCACGACGGCGAGCCGTTCGGGTTCGACGGTGTCCTCGTTGTGCCCGGCATCCGCCCACGCCTGGCGAGCCGCGATCACCGCGACCTGCTCGCTGCGGTCCAGCCTGCGGGCCTGCACCCTCGGCAGCACCTCGGTGGGCTCGACCGCGAGCTGGGCGGCGATCTTCACCGGCAGGCCGAACTTCTCGACCCATTCGGCGTGCAGGGTGGAGACCCCGCTGCGGCCGGTCAGCAGACCGTCCCAGGTGGACGCGACGTCTCCGCCGAGGGGCGTGGTCGCGCCCAGCCCGGTGATCACGACGTCGTTGTTGCTCATCGGTTACTCCCCGAGGTCGGCACCGGCAGGTGTTACTTCGAGTTCGAGGCGACGTAGTTCACGGCGTCGCCGACGGTCTTGAGGTTCGCCAGCTCGTCGTCCGGGATCTTGACGCCGAACTTGTCCTCGGCCTGCACGGCGATCTCCACCATGGACAGCGAGTCGATGTCCAGGTCGTCCACAAAGGACTTGTCGGCGCTCACGTCGTCCTGGGCCACCCCGGCCACCTCTTCGACGATCTCGGCCAGACCGGACAGGATCTCTTCTTTGTCAGCCACTGCTATCCCTTTCCTGTTTACCTGAGGTTTGTTTCCGGCCGGTGCCCGGCCGGGGTGCTGGGGGTTACGGGCAGATGACAACCTGGCCGGCGTACGAGAGCCCGGCCCCGAACCCGACCATGAGTACCACGTCACCGCTCTTGACCGTGCCCGCGGTGCGCATGTGGTCCAGCGCGAGCGGGATCGAGGCGGAGGAGGTGTTGCCGCTGTAGCGGATGTCGTCGGCGACCACCATGTCCTCGCGGGCCCCCTTGGCCCGCAGCTTCTTCGCGATCGCCTCGACGATGCGCAGGTTGGCCTGGTGCGGGATCAGCACGTCCACATCGGACGGTTGCAGTCCGGCGACCTCCAGCGCGCGCAGGGCGATCGGCGCGATCTGCGTGGTCGCCCACCGGAAGACCGCCTGGCCCTCCTGGTAGATGTACTTCTCGTCACGCATGTAGATGGTGTGCACCAGGTCGCCCGCGCTGCCCCAGGCGACCGGCCCGATGCGCGGCTCGTCGGACGGGCCGACCACCGCGGCACCGGCGCCGTCGGCGAAGATGATCGCGTTGGCGCGGTCGGTCGGGTCCACCGAGTCGGTCAGCTTCTCCGCGCCGATCACCAGCACGTGCTTGGCCGAACCCGCCCGGATCAGGTCGGACGCCACGCCGAGGCCGTAGCAGAACCCGGCGCAGGCGGCGTTCAGGTCGAACGCACCCGCCTTCGACGCACCGATCCGCTCGGCCACCTGGGCGGCCGCGTTCGGGATCAGCGTCGGCATGGTGCAGTTGGGCAGGATCAGGGTGTCCACTTCGGACGGATCGAGACCGGCGTCGGCCACCGCCCGGGAACCGGCGGTGACCGCCATGTCCACCAGCAGCTCGTCCTTCTCGGCGAACCGGCGCTCGACGATGCCGACCCGGTCGCGGATCCACTGGTCGCTGGTGTCCATCAGCTGGGACAGGTCGTCGTTGGTGACGACCCGCTCCGGCTGGTAGCTGCCGACGCCGAGGATGCGGCTGGCGGTGGAACCTTGCGGTAGTCGCAGCGCGGGGCGCTGGCTCATTCGGTGTCCTCCTGGTCGCTCAGTTTCGCCAGATCACCCGGCGTCTTGAGCGCGATGGGGCTGGTCACGGTGCCCTTGAGCTGGCGCTTGACCAATCCGGTCAGCGTGCCGGCCGGCGGGAGTTCCACGGTACGGGTGACACCGAGCCCGGCCAGGCCCTGCATCGTCAGGTCCCACCGCACCGGGCTGGTCACCTGGGTGATCAGCCGCTCCAGGTACTCCGCGCCGCTGGTCACCACGGTGCCGTCCGCGTTGGACAGCAGCGGGCGGACCGGGTCGGCGGTGGGGATCCCACCGGCGTGCTCGCGCACCGCGGCCTCGGCCGGGGCCATGTAGTGGGTGTGGAAGGCGCCGGCCACCTTGAGCGCGCGCACCTTCGTGCCCGCCAGCGGTTCGGCGACGATCTTCTGGATCGCGGCCGCGGCACCGGAGGCCACGATCTGGCCGGCGCCGTTCTGGTTGGCGGGGGTGAGTCCCTGCTCGGTCAGCCAGGCCACCACGGCTTCGGGCTCGCCCAGCATGACCGCCGCCATGCCGGTGGGCTCGGCCTCGCACGCCTTGGCCATCTCGGCGCCGCGCACGGCGGCCAGCGCGACCGCCTCCTCCGCCGGGAACACCCCGGCGATCGCGGCGGCGGCCAGTTCGCCGACCGAGTGCCCGGCCACCGGCGCGTCCGCGGCCACCAGGCCACGCGCCTCCAGCTGCCGGCCGGCCAGCAGGGCCAGCGCGACGATCAGCGGCTGCGCGATGGCGGTGTCCTGGATCTCGTCGGCGTCCGCCTCGGTGCCGAGCCGGACCAGGTCCAGGCCGACGCGGTCGGACCAGCGCTGGACGAGTTCGCGCGCACCGTCGAACTCGAGCCATGGCGTGAACATGCCGGGGGCCTGGGAGCCCTGTCCGGGCGCGAGGAGGGCGGTCATCACCTCTCTAGGGAACACGCTAGGCCCCGTTCCCTATCATGCCGCCGCTCACCAAGTCGTCTCGCCGGATTTGTGGAGACCCTACAAATGTGACGCGGGGATGTCCCGCTGTTAACCCGATGTCTTGTCGGGTTCGAGCAGAATTTTCGTGAGCCGCGTCACCAAATCCCGCGGGCTCTGGCCAGTCTGCCCACGGTCAGCGCGATGCGCAGCACGAGCGCGTCCCGCGGGTCGGCCGCGTGCCGCCCGGTCAGCTCGGCCGCCCGGCGCAACCGGTACCGCACGGTGTTGGGGTGCACGAACAGCGTCCTGGCGCAGATCTCCAGCACCCCGCCGCTTTCCAGATAGGTTTCCACCGTCTGCAGCAGAGCGGTGCCCGCTTCTTCGAGCGGGCGCGCGATCTCCTCGATCAGCTGGCGTTCGGCTTCGGGGTCACCGGCCAGCGCGCGTTCCGGCAGCAGCTCCCACGACCGCGCCGGCCGGGGCGCGCCCGGCCAGCCGACCACCGCGCGCAGGCCGGACAACGCCTCGACGGCACTGGTGTGCGCCTCGGCCAGGCTCGGCACGGTCGGCCCGGCGACCACCGGGCCGTCGGCGAAGGCGGTGGCCAGCTTCGCCAGCACCTCGCGTTCCTTCGGCCCGCCCTCGGTCGGCCCGGCCACCACCACGACCAGCCGCGAGCCCTGCACGCTGAGCAGCACCGGGCGGCCGATCCGGGCCGCCCGGCTGCGCACGTCGAACACCACGGCGGGCGGGTCGTCCGACGCCGGGGTGCCGACCAGCACGGTCGCCTCGGCCGCCTGTTCCCAGCCGAGGGCGGAGGACCGGGAGAGCACCGACTCCTCGGCGTCCCCACGCACGATGCCGTCGACCACCAGCGCTTCCAGCCGCGCGTCCCACGCCCCGCGGGCCTCCGCCGCGGCGGCGTAGGAATTGGCCGCGGCGAAGGCGATTTCCCGGCCGTAGCGCAGGATCGCCTCGGTCAGCGCGGCGCGTTCGCTGTCGTCGGCGGCGAATTCGGGCAGCTGCTCCTCGAACACCTCGATCGCCAGCCGGACCAGGCCGACCGCCTGCCGCAGGCTCAGCCAGCGCGAGAGCTCGGCCGGGGCCCCGCGGAAGGCGTCGGTGGTGAACTTCAGCGCTTCCTGCGAATCCCGCAGCCAGCCGACGAACCCGGCCACCCCGGACTGGGTGATCAGCAGCACACTGGCCCGCTGGTCGGCCGACATCCGGCCGAACCAGGGCAACCGCTCCTCCATCGCGGCCACGCTGGCCGCGGCCAGCCTGCCCGATGCGCGTTCGAGGCGGCGCAGCGTCTTCGCGGACAGGCCGTGCCGCTTCTCGACGTGACGGCGGGGGGTGGGTGCGGTCATGGTGCCCAGATCGTAGTTCAGTCCGCGCCGCCGCCGTCCGGCTCCGACTTGCGCGGTCGACCCCTCGGCCGCATCCGGCCCGCGTTGCCCGGCAACCGGCCGGCGTCGGCCAGCGCCTGCCGGAGCAGGAACTCGATCTGCGCGTTGGTGCTGCGCAGCTCGTCCCCGGCCCAGCGGGCGATGGCGTCGTGCACGGCGGGATCGAGCCGCAGCAGGACCTTCTTGCGTTCGGTCACCAGTGGCCTACTGGTAGAGGGTCCCGGCGTTGACCACCGGCTGGGTGTCGCGATCGCCGACCAGCACCACCAGCAGGTTGCTCACCATCGCCGCCTTGCGCTCCTCGTCCAGTTCCACCACGTCGTGCGCGGCGAGCCGGTCCAGTGCCATCTCGACCATGCCGACCGCGCCCTCGACGATGCGCTGCCTGGCCGCCACCACCGCACCCGCCTGCTGGCGCCGCAGCATGGCCTGGGCGATCTCCGGCGCGTAGGCCAGGTGCGTGATCCGCGATTCGATCACGTCCACCCCCGCCGACGCCACCCGGGCGCCGATCTCCGCCGAGAGCTTCTCGGTGATCTCGTCGGCGTTGTCCCGCAGGGAAAGGCTGTCCTGGCCGTGCGCGTCGTAGGGGTAGTTGTTGGCGATGTGCCGGATCGCGGTCTCGGTCTGGATGCCGACGAACTCGACGAAGTCGTCCACCTCGAACATCGCCTGCGCGGTGTCGGCGACCTGCCAGACCACCACCGCGGCGATCTCGATCGGGTTGCCGTCGGCGTCGTTGACCTTGGCGACCGCGGTCTCGTGGTTGCGGATCCGGGTGGAGACCCGGTGCCGGTCGGTGAACGGGTTGACCCACTGCAGCCCGTCGTTGCGCAGGGTGCCGGTGTAGCGGCCGAGGAACTGGATCACCCGCGCCTCACCGGGGGCGACCGGGGTCAGGCCGAGGCCGAGCACACCGCCGGTGAGGAAAACCAGCGCGCCGAGCACGAGCATCGCCACCCCGAGGCCCCGGCTGCCGTCGATCACCTGCACCAGACCGAACCCGGCCAGCGCCAGCCCGCCGAGCACCCCGGCCGCGGACACGGCGAACATCGGGTAGCCGTTCACCGCCCGGACCTCGCGCTCCCGCGTCTGCGGGGTCGGCATCTCCACCTGCTCCAGAACTTCGCTGGTCATCTTCCGTCCTCCTGCTGCCTCGGGCTTGTGCCCCGCGTCGAAGCCTAGCATAGTGATATCACTTTAATAGCAGTCGAGGGCAGGGGTGATGGCATGGTTCCGACGCGGACGGCCGTGGTGGGGGACGCGCTGCTGATCGTGCTGGCCGCCTGCGCGGTGACGGTGGCGAAGCTGGTCTTCGCCGAACCGGGCGGGCCGGGACTGGTGTGGCGCTTGGTGACCGAGTTGGCACTGACCGCGGCGCGCTGCTGAACGCGGGCTGAAAGAAAGGTGAAAAACACTCGGCCCCGGCCGCGCGGGAGGACCCCGAAATAACTCGAGGCCGCCCGGCGCCTGCGTTTTACGCTGCGCCGAGCGGCCTCGTCTCCCCGGTCCCCACCGGTAGTTCAACTATGGCCTGACTTTTCTGTTCGCGCCACTGGTCTCACCCGATCGTGCCCACGCCGAGTTGCCGCCGCCTGGCCGGTGTTCAAGGCTTGCCGAAAGCGGAGTTCGCCGGAGGAGCGAGGAGGGCACTGTGGGTGAGCAGCTCAAAGACGGGTTGGGGCAGGCGTGGAACCTGGTGGCCACGTTCGTCCCGAAATTGATCGGTTTCCTGATCATCCTGCTGATCGGCTGGCTCATCGCCAAAGCCGTGGCAAAAGCGCTCAGCCTGGTGCTCGGCAAGCTCGGTTTCGGCAAACTCGTCGAGAAAACCGGCCTCTCCGGGATGCTCAAGAAAGCCAATGTCGACGCCACCGGCATCATCTCGAAGCTGGTGTACTACTTCATTCTGCTGATCGCGCTGCAGCTGGCGTTCGGCGTATTCGGTGAGGCCAACCCGGTGAGCCAGTTGCTCAACGACGTGATCGCGTTCCTGCCGCGGATCGCGGTGGCGATCGTGCTGCTGGTCGTGGCCGCGGCCATCGGGAAGGCGGTGCGCGACCTGATCGCCGGCGCGCTGGCCGGCCGCCGGGCGAGCGGGCTGGTGGCCGGCCTCGCCCAATACCTGATCCTGGCCTTCGGGGTGATCGCGGCGCTGAACCAGATCGACATCGCCACCACGGTGACCACGCCGGTGCTGGTGACCGTGCTGGCCACCGTCGGCGGGGTGATCGTGGTGGGCTTCGGCGGCGGCCTGGTCAAACCGGCGCAGCAACGCTGGGAAGGCTGGCTGGACGGCCTGCAGGCGCAGTTCGGCGGCGGTTCCGGCGGGGCCGACGGCGGGGCCAGGCACGCCAGCGGCCGCACCACCGCCACCGACGCCCCGACCCCGCCCGCGGGCATCGAGCAACCGGAACGCTGACCCCGACCAGCTGATCCGGAACCGTCGCGGAACTCGCGACACGAATGTGGCTTCCGAGGCGTTGCGCCCGGAGGCCACATTCGTGTCTACCCCCTCACAAGGCACTTGGGAATGCGGCGTGGGAGGAGCATGTTGGGTGCGGTGACGGAAGGAGCACGGGGTGGACTTCTTGCTGAACCACGGGCTGACCGTTTTCGGCCAGTGGGTTTCCATCGCCGAACTGGCCGGGCAGTTGTGCGCGCTCGCGGTGGTTTTCCTGGCGCAACGCCGCACCCTGTGGACCTGGCCGGTGCAGGTGGGCGCGACCGTGCTGCTGTTCGCCGTCTACCTCTCCGCGCACCTGGGCGGGCTGGCGAGCAGGCAGGTGGCGATCCTGGCCATCTCCGTCTACGGCTGGTGGGCGTGGACCCGCCGCCGCGACCCGGTCTACGGCGTGGTGGTCCGCAAGGGCAGCCGCACCGAACGGCTGGTCCTGCTCGGCGCGCTCGCCGCGGGCACCGCCGCGATGGCCCTGGTGCTCCACCTGCTCGGTGCCTCGTGGGCGCCGTGGCCGGACGCCGCCATCTTCATCGGCACCCTGGTCGCCTTCGCCGCGCAGGGGCTCGGCCTGGTCGAGTTCTGGCTGGTGTGGCTGGTGGTCGACGCGGTCGGCGTGCCGCTGCAGATCGCCTCCGGGCTGTGGTTCTCCGCCGCGGTCTACCTGGTGTTCGCGGTGCTGGTGGTGCACGGCTGGTGGAGCTGGAACCGCACCGCCAAGCAGGTCCTCGCCGACCGGCTCACGGCAGCATCCAGCTGAGGAAACCGGCCTGACCGGCCACGATCAAGCACATCACCAGCAGCAGCCCGAGGCTCCACGGCAGCACCTTCCGCAGCAGGTTGCCCTCCTGGCCGGTCAGCTGCGCCGCCGCGCAGGCGATGGTCAGGTTCTGCGGGGAGATCATCTTGCCGAGCACCCCGCCCGAGCTGTTCGCCGAGGCCAGCAGGTCGGGGGAGAAGCCCGCCTGGTTCGCCGCGGTCACCTGCAGGGCGCCGAACAACGCGTTCGCCGAGGTGTCCGAGCCGGAGACCGCCACGCCGAACCAGCCGAGGATGGGGGAGAGGAAGGCCAGCGCGCCACCGGCCCCGGCGATCAGGTTGCCGATGGTGGTGGTCTGCCCGGACAGGTTCATCACGTACGCCAGCGCCAGCACGCTGGTCACGGTCAGGACGGCGAACCGCAGTTCGTGCACGGTCGCGCCCCACTCGCGGGCGGTGTCCCCGAGCCTCACCTTCAGCACCACCGCGGTGACGATCCCGGCGAGCAGCACCAGGGTGCCGCCGGTGTTCAGCAGCGGCAGGCTGAAGGTGTTGCCGGAGACGGGTTTGCCGTTCGGCGCGACCACGTCCAGGAAGGGCCAGTCGAACTTCCAGGTGGCCGAGTCCAGCAGCTTCTTCACCGGCGGCAGCTGCCCGATCGAGAAGATGGCGATGATCAGCAGGTAGGGCGCGTAGGCCTTGACCACGTCACCGCGTTCGTCGCGGCCGTCGAAGGACTCGGTGGCCGATCCGGTGAGCACGGCCGCGCGGACCTCCGCCCGTGCCGGTTTCCGCGCCGACGGCACCAGCACCACGGCGGCGACCCCGGCGAGCGCGGCCCCGATGTCGGCCAGCTGCGCCGAGACGAAGTTCGACGCCAGGAACTGCACGAAGCCGAACGCGAGCCCGCAGGTCAGCGCCGGGACCCAGGTCTCGCGGAGGCCGCGACGGCCGTCCACGATCAGCACCAGCAACAACGGCACGACCACCGCCAGCAACGGCGTCTGACGCCCGACGATCGACGACACGCTCTCCAGCGGCAGGCCGGTGACCTGCGCGAGCGTGACCACGGGGGTGCCCATCGCGCCGAACGCGACCGGCGCGGTGTTGGCCACCAGCGCCACGATCGCCGCCTTCACCGGCGCGAAGCCCAGTGCCACCAGCATCACCGTGGAGATGGCCACGGGTGCGCCGAACCCGGCCAGCGCCTCCATCAGCCCGCCGAAGCAGAACGCGATGATCAGCGCCTGGATGCGCGGGTCGTCGGAGATCCGGCCGAACGACCGGCGCAGCACGTCGAAGTGCCCGGTGCGCACGGTGAGCCGGTAGATCCAGAGGGCGTTGACCACGATCCACAGGATGGGGAACAGGCCGAAGGCCGCGCCCTGGACCGCGCCGGAGAGGGCCTGGCCGACCGGCATGCCGAACACCGCGACCGCGACCACGGCGGCCACCGCGAGCCCGATCAGCCCGGCCCAGTGCGCCTTGAGCCGGACCGCGCCGAGCAGCACGAGCACGGTGGCCAACGGCAGGGCGGCGACGAGCGCGGACAGGGCGAGCGAGCCGAGCGGGGCGAGTTCCTGGACGAACACCTCGGACCTCTTTTCACCGATTTCGCATCGTGAAAACAGACTTTCGCCGACTGGCGGAGATCTTGGTCACGTTTTGGCGGATCGTCAAGGGTGGCGTTCCGGCTCGTAAATTTTCCCGACGTACTCCTGTGGGATTGTTGAACAATCCGACGGGAGGGCGTGGGGTCGATCCTCCAAGTCCATGAACGCGCGGCTCTTCGCTTGCGAGCCTTCTGGGTGAAGCACGTGCTGAGCGTCTTGTTGACGCGTTCCCAGTGGGCTCACCCGGTTCTCTTAGAGGATTGTTGAACAATCCCACAGAAGTACACGGCACCGTTCCCCGGTGGCTCTGATTGCTCGTCCCATCGTCCGCCCGGAGGATTGTTGAACAATCCACCAGGGCCGCGTGCGGCATGATCCTTGGAGTTCCCAGTCGCTCGTCCTGTCATTTGCTTGGAGGATTGTTGAACAATCCGACAAGCGAATCTGGGGTTCCAGGGACCCGGTCAGCGGATGAGGGCGTGCTGCCTGGTCAATTCGCCGAGGTTCCGCACCCCGAGCAGGCGCAGGGTCCGCACGATCTCGGTCTGCAGGATTTCCAGTGCCCGCTGCACCCCGCGTTCGCCACCGGCCATCAGGCCGTACAGGTAGGCCCGGCCGACCAGGCAGGCGTCGGCGCCGTTCGCGATGGCGGCGACGATGTCGGCGCCGGAGAGAATGCCGCCGTCCAGCCACACCTCACCACCGCCCTCGACGGCGTCGAGCACCCGCGGCAGCATTTCGAGCGGTGTCGGGGCGCGGTCGAGCTGGCGGCCGCCGTGGTTCGACACGATCACCGCGTCCGCCCCGAGCTTGACCACCTCCCGCGCGTCCGCCGGGTTCTGGATGCCCTTGACCACCAGCTTCCCCGGCCACAGCTCCCGCAGCCAGACCAGGTCGTCGAAGTTCAGCGCCGGGTCGAACAGCGCGTTCAGCAGTTCCGCGACGGTGCCGTTCCACGAGGTCAGCGACGCGAAGGTGAGCGGCTCGGTGGTGAGCAGGTTGAACCACCACGCCGGGTGCAGCGCCCCGTCGGCGAAGGTCTTCAGGGTCAGCGCGGGCGGAATGGTCAGGCCGTTGCGCACGTCCCGCATCCGCGCCCCGCCGACCGGCACGTCCACGGTCAGCAGGAGCGTGTCGTACCCGCACTCGCCGGCGCGCTGCACCAGGTCCTTGCCCGCTTCGCGGTCGCGCCAGACGTAGAGCTGGAACCACTTCCGCGCATCCGGGGCCGCCTCGGCGACGGCTTCGATCGACGTGGTCCCCATGGTCGACAACGCGTACGGGATACCCGCCCGCTCGGCGACCCTGGCCACCGCCGGCTCGCCCTCGTGGTTCATCATCCGCGTGAACCCGGTGGGGGCGAAGGCGAACGGCAGCGCGGACCGCTTGCCGAGGATCTCCGTCGAGGTGTCCACTTCGGACACATCACGCAGCACGTGCGGCTGGAACTCCACCCGCCGGTACGCCTGCCGCGCGCGGAGCAGGCTGTCCTCCAGCTCGGCCGCGCCGTCGGTGTAGTCGAACACCGCCCGCGGGCTGCGCCGGCGCGCGATGGTGCGCAGGTCGGCGATCGTGTGCGCACTGGCCAGCCTGCGCTCGGTCGGGTTGAGCACGAACGGCTTCGGGCGCAGGATCTCGGCCAGTTCGGCCGGACGCGGCAGGCGGCGCTTCGTCACGCGATCATCTCCCTTTCCCGAGCAGAAGGCCCCGGCAGACATCAGATGTCTGCCGGGGCCCTTTGTAGCACCTCGGGTCAGGCGTTCCCAGCGTCCGAGGTCTGCGGACCGGCCGCGGTGACGTCGTCGATGCGGTACTTGCGCGCCGCCTCGACCACCTTGGCCTGGTCCACCTTGCCCTGCCGGGCCAGCGCGGTCAGCGTGCCGACCACGATCGACTCGGCGTCGACCAGGAAGTGCCGCCGGGCGGCCGGGCGGGTGTCGGAGAAGCCGAACCCGTCGGTGCCCAGGGTCAGCATGTCGCCGGGGACCCACGGGCGGATCAGGTCCGGCACCGACCGCATCCAGTCGGACACCGCCACCACGGGACCTTCGGCGCCCCGCAGCGCCTCGGTGACGTAGGGCACCCGCGGCGAACTGCCGGGGAACAGCAGGTTGTCCCGGTCGACCTCCACCGCTTCGCGGCGCAGCTCGGTCCACGAGGTGGCCGACCACACCGCGGCCCGCACGCCCCACTCCTCGGCGAGCATGCCCTGCGCCTTGAGCGCGTCCGGCATGGTCACGCCGGAGACCAGGATCTGCGCCTCCGGCCCGTCTCCGCCCGGCGCCTCGGCGTACCGGTACAGGCCCTTGAGCAGCCCGTCCACGTCGAGGTCCGCCGGCTCGGCGGGCTGCTGGTACGGCTCGTTGTAGATGGTCAGGTAGTAGAAGATGTTCTCCCCGCTGCCGTCCGGGCCGGTCTCGCCGTACATCCGGCGGAGCCCGTCCTTGACGATGTGCGCGATCTCGAACGAGTAAGCCGGGTCGTAGGCGACCACCGCCGGGTTCGTCGAGGCGAGCAGCAGCGAGTGCCCGTCGGCGTGCTGCAGGCCCTCACCGGTCAGCGTGGTGCGACCGGCCGTGGCACCCAGCACGAACCCGCGGGTCATCTGGTCGGCGGCCGCGTACAGCCCGTCGCCGGTCCGCTGGAACCCGAACATCGAGTAGAAGATGTAGATCGGGATCATCGGCTCGCCGTGCGTGGCGTACGAGGTGCCGACCGCGGTGAACGAGGCCGTCGAGCCCGCCTCGTTGATGCCCTCGTGCAGCAGCTGGCCCTGCTCGGACTCCTTGTACGCCAGCATCAGCTTGGCGTCGACCGAGGTGTAGGTCTGCCCGTGCGGGTTGTAGATCTTCGCCGTCGGGAACATCGAGTCCAGGCCGAAGGTGCGGGCCTCGTCCGGGATGATCGGCACGATCCGCTTGCCGATCTCGCCGTCCTTGGCCAGCTCGCGGATCAGCCGGACGATGGCCATCGTGGTGGCCACCTCCTGCTTGCCGGAGCCCTTGCGGATGCCCTCGTAGACCTTGTCGCCGGGCAGCACCAGCGCCTTGGCCTTGCCGCGGCGCTCCGGCAGGAAGCCGCCGAGCGTGCGCCGCCTGCTGAGCAGGTACTCGATCTCCGGCGAGTCCTCACCCGGGTGGTAGTACGGCGGCAGCTTCGGGTCGCGCTCGAGTTCCTCGTCGCTGATCGGGATCCGCTGCGAGTCGCGGAACAGCTTGAGGTCGTCCAGCGTGAGCTTCTTCATCTGGTGCGTGGCGTTGCGGCCCTCGAACGCCGGGCCGAGGCCGTAGCCCTTGATGGTGTGCGCCAGGATCACCGTCGGCTGGCCGTGGTGCTCCAGCGCCGCCTTGTACGCCGCGTAGACCTTGCGGTAGTCGTGCCCACCGCGCTTGAGGTTCCAGATGTCGGCGTCGGAGAGGTCCTTGACCAGCTCCTTCGTCCGCGGGTCGCGGCCGAAGAAGTGCTCGCGGACGAACGCGCCGTCGTTGGCCTTGTAGGTCTGGAAGTCCCCGTCCGGGGTGGTGTTCATCAGGTTGATCAGCGCGCCGTCGCGGTCGCCGTGCAGCAGCGAGTCCCACTCGCGGCCCCAGATGACCTTGATCACGTTCCAGCCGGCACCGCGGAAGTACGACTCCAGCTCCTGGATGATCTTGCCGTTCCCGCGGACCGGCCCGTCGAGCCGCTGCAGGTTGCAGTTGATCACGAAGGTCAGGTTGTCCAGGCCCTCGCCCGCGGCCACGTGGATCAGCCCGCGCGACTCCGGCTCGTCCATCTCGCCGTCGCCGAGGAAGGCCCAGACGTGCTGGTCGCTGGTGTCCTTGATGCCGCGGTCGCGCAGGTACCGGTTGAACCGGGCCTGGTAGATCGCGTTCATCGGGCCGAGGCCCATGGACACCGTGGGGAACTCCCAGAAGTCCGGCATCAGCCGCGGGTGCGGGTACGACGGCAGGCCGCCGCCCTCGCCGGCGTGCGAGTACTCCTGGCGGAAGCCGTCGAGCTGCTGCTCGGTCAGCCTGCCCTCGAGGAACGCGCGGGCGTAGACACCCGGGGAGGCGTGCCCCTGGATGTAGATCTGGTCGCCGCCGCCCGAGTGGTCCTTGCCGCGGAAGAAGTGGTTGAAGCCCACCTCGTAGAGCGCGGCGGAGGAGGCGTAGGTGGAGATGTGCCCGCCGACGCTCACCCCCGGCCGCTGCGCCCGGTGCACCATGATCGCCGCGTTCCACCGGATGTAGGCCCGGTAGCGGCGCTCGAGTTCCTCGTCGCCGGGGAACCACGGCTCGTTTTCGGTGGGGATGGTGTTGACGTAGTCCGTGGCCGTCAGCGGGGGTACGCCGATGTTGCGCTCACGGGCGCGCTCCAGCACCCGCAGCATCAGGTAGCGCGCGCGCTGCTGACCGCCCCTGGCCAGTGCCGCGTCGAAGGAGTCCAGCCATTCGGCGGTCTCCTCCGGGTCGATGTCGGGCAGGTGCGCGGCCAGCCCGTCACGGATGACGCGCACCCGCGCCGGGGCCGCCGAACCGGAGGCGTTGCCGCTCCCGGCCTCATTGCTTGGGGGGGCCAAGGGTTCTCCTCGCCGTACTTGTTTCCGCTGTTGCCTGGTTCCGTGGCCGGCGTGAGTTGTTTTCGCCGCGTGTGCCATCGTCGTCGCTCGTGCGGCCCGCGTCACCGCTACTGAGCGGTAACGTCCGCGGACCCGTGCAGGGTGCCTCCCGCCTGCGGGTGTATCGCGCGCGCGACTGCCACCCACCCTAGGGCAGCCCGGTGCGGGGCGTGCGGGCGCGGCGCCCTACGGTGGTCCGCACAGCGGGCCGGAGGCCCTTACGCTGGGGCACGACTTGGGCGATGATCCGGTGTGGACGGTTGCGCGGACAGCCTCGCCAGTGTTCGCTAACCCCATTCATGTCGGACGTGCGGCCCGAACCGGCCGGACGAGAAGCTAGCTGGAGGAGTTGAGCCGTGGTCGCCGCGGGAGACGCTGGGCAGAACAGCGTCGCCGAGAGGCTTGGGATCAAGCCGGACATGGTGGTCCAGGAGATCGGCTGGGACGAGGACGTCGACGACGACCTGCGTGCGGCGATCGAGGAGCAGATCGGCGGGGAGATCCTCGACGAGGACGCCCAGGAGGTCATCGATGTGGTGCTGCTGTGGTGGCGCGAGGACGACGGTGACCTCGGCGACACGTTGATCGAGGTCAGGCAGCCGCTGGACGACGACGGGGTGATCTGGGTCCTGACGCCGAAGACCGGCCAGCCGGGCCACGTCGAGCCCAGCGAGGTCGCCGAAGTGGTGCCCGCCGTCGGCCTGTCGCAGACCTCCAACATCAGCGTCGGACCCGGCTGGTCGGGCACCCGGCTGGTGCCGCGGTCCAAGAAGTGAGCACGCCCGCACCGGCACCGGTGGACGAGCCGTTCGCACGATAGGGTAACGGCGGCAGGCACAGGCAACACGTCGAGCAGCGGGAGAGGAACTCATGGCGGTCGAGGTCGGTTCGAAGGCCCCGGACTTCACACTCAACGACTACAACAAGCAGGCGGTCACCCTGTCGTCGTTCCAGGGTGAGAAGCCGGTGCTGCTGGTCTTCTACCCGTTCGCGTTCAGCGGCATCTGCCAGGGCGAGCTGTGCCAGCTCCGTGACGAGTTCGCCGAGTACGACGGCAAGGGCGTGCAGGTGATCGGCGTGTCCGTGGACACCCCGTTCTCGCTCAAGGCGTGGGCCGAGCAGCAGGGCTACCAGTTCCCGCTGCTGTCGGACTTCTGGCCGCACGGCGAGGTCGCCAAGACCTACGGCGTGTTCAACGAGGCCGCCGGCCTGGCCAACCGCGGCACCTTCCTGATCGACACCGAAGGCGTGGTTCGGTTCGCCGAGATCAACCAGCCCGGCGAGGCGCGGGACCAGGAGTCCTGGAAGAAGGCCGTCGCCGAACTGGCCTGACGCAGGTTTTCCGCGGCGGCACCCCTCGATCGGGGTGCCGCCGCCGGGGCGCATAGCTCAGCGGGAGAGCACTCGGTTTACACCCGAGCGGTCGCAGGTTCGAATCCTGCTGCGCCCACCCTGTTCGGTTGCCGTTGGCGGGCGCCGGGCGCGTGTGCCGGGGCCAGCGCCGGTCTGGTGCGAATGCGGTGCGGTAGCGCCGTTCAGCGGAACGCGTCGGCGCGGTCCCTTGCCCATTCGCGGAAGGTGCGGGCCGGGCGTCCGGTGATTCGTGCCACTTCCTCGTTCACGCGTTCCGGTTCGGTGACCATGGCGCCCCACGCCTCGATCGCCCCCGCGGCGAAGGCCGGGTCCCAGCCTTGGGCCAGCAGCAGGTCACGACCGGCGTCAGCGGGCAACTCCGCGAACCGCAGCGGGCGCCCGAGCGCCTCGCCGATCTGCCGGACCTGCTCCGCCTGGCTGATCGCCTCCGGCCCGGTGAAGTAGTACGCCCGCCCGTGGTGCCCGTCGTCGAGCAGGGTGCGCACGGCCACCGCGGCGATGTCGGCCTCGTGGATCAGCGACCGCCTGGCTTCGGCGAACGGCCAGCGCACCACGTCGCCCGCGCGGATCTGGTCCGCCCAGCCCAGGGTGTTCGTGGCGAACCCGGACGGCCGCAGGAAGGTCCACTCCGGCACCGCACCCTCGATCAACCGCTCCACTTCCGCGTGGAACGGCACACCCTCCGCCGAGAGGTAGACGATCCGCCGCGCGTGCTGGGCCAGCCGCGTCAGCACGTCGGGCGCCAGTGTGGTGTCGAACATCGGCCAGACCAGGAAAGCGGCGTCGACCCCGGCGGTGGCGTCGTCGAGGCTCGCCGGATCCGCCAGGTCGCCGACGACCTGCTCGACCCCGTCCGGCAGCGAAGTGGGCTTGCGCACCAGAGCACGCACCTCCACGCCTTCGGCGAGCAGTTGCGACAGCAGTTCCCGGCCGACGTTGCCCGTGGCTCCGGTCACCAGAACACGCTTTGACATGGGATTTCCCTTCGTTGAACGACTGCTGCCACGCTAGGAGCTGAACAAAGGTTCAAGTCAACGAGCCGGGTTGCGGCCCGGTTCGCCATGATCTATGCATGAGTTATGAATAGATTGCGGGTGGCCAACCTGCTCGGAGCCGGAGCACTCGCCGTGGCCGAACGCGTCAACGGCGAAGCGGCCCGCGCCGCCGGAGTGAGCACCAGCGGCGCGGCGGCGTTGTCGACGCTGCTGGTCGAACCCGGTATCGGCGTCACCGAACTCGGTGCGCGCATCGGCCTCAGCCAACCGGCCGCCGCACGCATGCTGGAGACGCTGATCACGGCGGGACTGGTCGAGCGCCACCACCCGGGCGGGCGAGGGGTCCGGCTGACGCTGACCGAGTCCGGCCGGGCCAGTGCCGAGAAACTGCTCGAAGCCCGCGGCCGCGTCCTGCTGGAATTGCTCGAACCGCTGACCGACGAGCAGGTGGGGGCGTTCGCGCCCGGGCTGGAGGCGCTGCTCGCCGGGCTGGTGGAGAACCGGCGGTCCGAGTACCTGCTGTGCCGCCTGTGCGACCGGCAGGTGTGCGCCCGCTGCCCGGTCGGCCAGGAGTGCCGTGCCCGTGGGTGAACTGCTCGCGCTGGCTTCGGCGCTCTGCTTCGGCATCACGCACTTCGCGAACGGCCTGCTGTCGCGCCGCAGGGCCGGGATGACCGTCTCGCTCCACGCCCAGCTCGGCGGTACGGCGGTGGCCGTTCCGGCGGCGCTCGTCGCGGGCGGCACCGGGCACGGGCTCTGGTACGGCGTGCTGTCCGGGATCGGCACCGGCGTCGGGGTCGCGTTCCTGTACCGCGCGATCGGCCGTGGTGCGATGAGCGTGGTCGTGCCGGTCAGCGACCTCGGTGCGGTCGCCATCCCGGTGCTCGCCGGGGTCGTCCTGCTCGGCGAACGGTTCTCGCTGCTCGCCGCCGCCGGGGTGGGCTGCGCGCTGGTCGCGGTGTGGCTGGTCTCACGCACCGGCCCGGCCGAACGCGGGGTCCCACCCGGTTTCGCCGACGCGGTCATCGCCGGGATCGGATTCGCCGTGCAGTTCCTGGCCATGGCGCAGGTGCCCGCCGATGCCGGTCTGTGGCCGATCGCGGCCAGCCGGATCAGTTCGGTGGTGGTGATCGCCGTGCTGCTGCTCGGCACCCGGCGCGCACTGCGGCTGCCGCCGCGACCGGCGTTGCTCGCGGGCGCCGCCGGGGTCCTCGGCAGCGTCGCGCTCCTGCTCTACTGGTACGCCACGCAGCAGCAACTCGTCGCGGTGGCGACCGTGCTGTCCGCGCTCTACCCGGCCATCCCGGTGGTGCTGGCGATGGTGTTCCTCGGTGAACGCGTCAACCGGACGCAGACCGCGGGACTGCTGGGTGCCGTCGCCGCGATCGCGCTGATCACGCTGGGCTGACCCCGCGCGGGGTGGTGACCGCGTCGAGCGCCGCCCACCCCTTCCCGGCCTCGGCCCACGGCCGGTCGCCGGTGAGCACCGCGAGGGTGGCCGTCTTGAGCTCCACCTGGGTGCCGCTGAGCAGCTCGACCAGCTCTTCGAGCACGGGGTTGTGGCCGACGAGCAGCACCGTCCCGATCGACGGCGACAGCTCGCGGACCACCTCGACCAGCGTCTCGGCCGGTTCGCCGTACAGCCGGTCGTCGTGGCGGAGTTCGGGTTGCGCGGGCAGTTCGGTGGTCACCAGGTCGCAGGTGGTGCGGGCCCGGACGGCGGGGGAGCAGACCACCACCTCGGGCGCGGGTCCGTTCTCGCGGAGCCAGCGGCCGGCGGCGGGGGCGTCACGCAGGCCGCGTTCGTTGAGGGGGCGGTCGAAGTCCGCGATGCCGTCGGGCCAGGCGGACTTCGCGTGCCGCATCACGATCAGGCGCATGGGCGCGAGCCTAGTGCGCGGAAAGGTGTTCGAGCAGGACGGCGGTGAGCGCTTCCGGCGCCTCCTCGGGCACCCAGTGCGACACGTCCTCGAACAGCTCGAACCGGAACGCCGCGCTCACCCAGTTCTCCGTGTCCAGCGCCGCCGTCGAGCCGAAGGCCACGTCCTCGGTGCTCCACACGTAGAGCGTCGGCACGCTGATCTTGCCGATCTTCCCGCCGGGACGGCCCGCGCGGTACCAGTTCAGCGCGGCGGTCAGCGCTCCCGGCTCGGACAACCGCTGCACGTACTCCTCGACCCGGCTCGGCGGCACCTTCCACTCGAACATCCGCCGCAGCGCCTCGGCGCCGTTCTCCAGCATCCGCCGCTCGGTGACCCTGGTCTGCCGCCATTCGGTCAGGTACGCCGAGCGCAGGGCCTGGTCCTCATCGGTCTTCATGGCCGCCGCGAGCGCGGCGGGGTGCGGGGTGGACACCGCGGTCAGCGTGCGCAGCCGGTCCGGGTGCGCGTCGGCGGTCCACCAGGCGACCGCCGCGCCCCAGTCGTGCCCGACCAGGTCGAACCGGCCCCACTCCAGTGCCCCGGCGATCGCCAGCACGTCGCCGACCAGCTCGTCGATCGAGTACTCGCTCGCCTGCTCCGGCCGGACCCCGGGGGAGTAGCCCCGCTGGTCCGGCGCCACCGCGCGGCAGCCCGCCGCCCCGAGCGCCGCCACCTGGTGCTCCCAGGTGAGCGACGCCTCGGGGAAGCCGTGCAGCAGCAGGACCGGACGGCCGTCGTGCGGCCCGGCCGCGATCGCGTCGAAGGAACCGGCCGGGGTGTCGATGCTGAGCTGTTCGGTCACAGCCGCACCCTAGTGCGAGAGCGCGTCCTCGGCCGCGAGGCGTTCGGCACCGCTCTGGGTCTTCAGCGGGATCTGCTTGATGAACAGCGTGACCAGCACCGCGACCACCGCGATCGGCGCACCCAGCAGGAAGATCTCGCTGGTGGCCGTGCCGTACGCCTCGCGGATCACCTTCGCCACCGGCTCGGGCAGGGTGGACAGGTCCGGCACCGAACCGTGCCCGCCGCCCGCCCCGGCCCCGGCCGCCATCGGGCCGAGGCCCTCGCTGATCAGCGTGGTCAGCCGGTTCGCCAGCACCGCGCCCAGCGCGCTCACGCCGATCGAACCACCGAGGCTGCGGAAGAACGACAGCGTGGAGGTGGCCGTGCCCAGTTCGTGCGCGGGAACGTCGTTCTGCGCCACCAGCACCAGGTTCTGCATCAGCATGCCGAGCCCGGCCCCCAGCACGAACATGTACACGCCGAGCAGCAGCACCGAGGTGCTCGCGCTGATCGTGCCGAGCAGCAGCAGGCCCGCCACCATCAGCACGCCGCCGAGCAGCACGTACGTCCGCCACACCCCGGTCTTGCTGATCAGCTGCCCGGACACGGTGGACGAGATGAGCAGGCCGAAGATCATCGGCAGGCTCATCAGCCCGGCCTGGGTCGGCGTCTTGCCCAGCGACAGCTGGAAGTACTGCGACAGGAACACCGTGCCGGCGAACATCGCCATGCCGACCAGGAAGCTGGCCAGCGTGGTGAGCGTGACCGTGCGGTTGCGGAACAGGCTCAGCGGCACGATCGGCTCGGGCACCTTCGACTCGACGTAGACCGCCAGCCCGAGGATCAGCACACCGCCGCCGACCATCGCCACGGTCCAGCCCGACCACCAGTCGAACTGGTTGCCCGCCAGCGTGGTCCACACCAGCAGCACGGAGACACCGGACATGATCAGCGCCGCGCCGAGGTAGTCGATCTTGACCTCCTTGCGCACGGTCGGCAGGTTCAGCGTGCGCTGCAGCAGCAGGATCGCGGCGATGGCCAGCGGCACACCGAGGAAGAAGCACCAGCGCCAGCCCAGCCACGAGGTGTCCACCATCACACCGCCGATCAGCGGGCCCGCCACCGTGCCGATGGCGAAGACCGCGCCGAAGATGCCGGAGTACTTGCCCAGCTCACGCGGCGAGACGATGAGCGCCAGGATGATCGGCGCCAGCGCGGTGAGGCCACCGGCCCCGACGCCCTGGGCGATCCGGCTGGCGATCAGCACCTCGATGTTCTGCGAGAACCCGGCGACCAGCGAGCCGAGCACGAACAGCGACAGCGACAGCTGGACCAGCAGCTTCTTGTTGTACAGGTCGGCGAGCTTGCCCCAGAGCGGCACGGTCGCGGTCATCGCGAGCAGCTCGGTGGTGACCACCCAGGTGTACGAGGACTGCGAGCCGCCGAGTTCGGAGACGATCCGCGGCAGCGCGTTGGCCACCACGGTCGAGGCCAGGATGGCGACGAACATGCCCATCATCAGCCCGGAGAACGCCTCCAGGATCTGCTTTCTGCCCATGGTGGACGACGCCACCCGGTCACTGGTCACAGACATGAAAACCCCTTGGTAGAAGTGCACGGCCGCCCCCGGCGGGGCGGGAGGTTCAGTGGCGGGTGCCGGGTTCGGGCAGGCCGGCGGCGATCGCCGCCCACGCCTGGTCGATCAGTTCGGTGAGCGGTTCTTCGCCACCGAGGGCGTACCAGCGGCGGACCGCCGCGTGCATGGCGTGCCCGACCACGCCGAAGAGCAGGCCCGGGTAGAGGTCCTTGACCGGGTCCAGCCCGGTGCGCTCGGCCACCGCGGCGACGATGCTGCGTTCGGTGCTCGCCTGGCTGGCGATCACCCTGGACACCAGCGCCGGATTGGCCTCGATCACCGACATCCGGGCCAGCCACTCCTCGCGGTTGGACTCGACGTCCTCGATGTCCGGCCGGATCGACCTGACCAGCGCCTCCAGCGCGGGCATGTCGGCTGGCATGGCCAGGAACCGCTCCACCGAGCGCGCGGTGCGCTCTTCGTGGTCCGGGTAGGCGATCAACACGGCGTCCTCTTTGGACGCGAAGTAGTTGAAGAAGGTCCGCGGGGAGACCCCGGCCTCCCCGGCGATGTCCTCCACGGTGACGTGGTCCAGCCCCCGCTCGGCGGCCAGCCGGACCGCGGCGGCGGCGAGCGTGCGGTGCGTGGCGAACTTCTTGCGCTCGCGCAGGCCGGTGGGCTGGTTCATGCGGTCAAGGTAGCAACAAAGTTGCAGAGTCTGCAAAGTTGCAGGTTGTGAAACAGGTCTCCGTCGAGCGGGTCCCGACCGGGGCTCGAGAACGCGGGCATGATGACCGGGTGCAGGCATTCCTCGCCGCGTACGACGCGGTGCTGGCGAAGTGGCCGGTCGAGAGCGAGCCGGTGGACGTGCGGTCGGAGTTCGGCACCACCCGGGTGCGGGTGTGCGGCCCGGCGACGGGTGATCCGCTGGTGCTGCTGCACGGCGGGGGCGCGAATTCGACGGTGTGGCTGGCGAACGTCGCCGAGCTGAGCCGCGAGCACCGGGTCTACGCGGTGGACCAGCTCGGCGGGCCGGGCCGGAGCGTGCACGACGGCAGGCCGTTCCGCCGTCCCGGGGACCTGCTCGACTGGCTCGACTCGCTGTTCCGGCACTTCCGGCTGACGCGCGCCGGGTTGTGCGGGCACTCGTACGGGGCCCGGCTCGCGCTCTCGTACGCGCTGCGCGCACCCGCGCGCGTGGGGAAGCTGGCCCTGCTCGACCCGGCGCAGTGCTTCGCCGGCTTCCGCGCCGGTTACCTGCTGCGGGCGCTGCCGTCGCTGCTGCGGCCGACGGCCGCGCGCGAACGGTCGTTCCTCGAATGGGAGCTCGGCGGGGCGCCGGTCGACCCGGACTGGCTGGAGCTGATGGCCCTGGGCTCGGAGGTCACGCCGGTCCCGTCGGTCTCGTCGGTCTCGTCGGCGAAGGTGGTCGCGGGCGGGCAGCCGCGCCCGGTGGCGCCGGAGGTGCCCGTGCTGCTGGTGCTCGCCGGGAAGAGCCGGGCGCACGACGTCCGGAAGGTGGAGGCGAACGCGCGTGCGGCGGTGGGCTCGCTGACCGTGGTGACCCTGCCCGAGGCGACCCACCACTCGCTGCCGCTCTGGCCCGCCGAACCGCTCAACCGCGCGCTCACCGCCTTCTACCAGGCAAGATCCCGTTAGGGGACCCCCCTTTTCGGGCCTGTTCCGGGGCGTGTAATGTTCTCTTCGTCGCCGGGGAGACCGGGCGGTCGCCGGGAACACGAACCAAGCTCCCACCTCGTGTGGTAGAGTGGGTGGTCCCGATCTGGAGCGGTAGTTACCCCCACTGAATCCGAGTGGTTCGACGTCGGGTAGACTGTTCCAGGGCCAAAAACTTTGTGGCGTGTTGCTTGAGAACTCAACAGTGTGCTAGTGAACTAAGCCAGTAGAGCTTAATTTGAAACCCCCTCGTCGGGGTTTCCTTTGAGAATACTAGATGTAGTCTAGATCAAATTCATTGTTGGAGAGTTTGATCCTGGCTCAGGACGAACGCT